>JBATDH010000073.1:0-16191 GCA_049663365.1 Albidovulum sp.
GCGCTCGGCTTCGCAGCGAACCGGGCCAAGCCAGGTATCGGGCCCGTACATGTCATGGTAGGGGGCGGGCACGATATAGGGCCAATGTGGTTTGATGAAGGACAGATGGCACAGCCAAGGGGTGTCATCGGGTCGGCTGTCGACAAATTCCATGAACCGGCGCGTCAGATAGGGCGTTTCGCTGTCTTCTTCGGCAATGTTGGCGGGACGGCCAGAGTATTTCAGAAACCGGCCTTCGCCGGTCTCTCCGGCTTCTGGGACCACACCGTTGGCCCTGGTGTTCCAGGGGTTTGGGTCGTCATAGCCTTTTTCGTTCAGATATTTATTGTAGCGTGGCGGATGGCGATTGCTTTGATCGGGATGCAACCCCTCATGACGCTCAAAAACGTCAAATCCGCATTCGGCCAACCTTGCGCCAATGATCGTTCCCGGCTCAATCCCGTAGCGGGCCATGCCTTCGGTATCCGCCCGCATATGGGTCTTGCCGACCAGAACCGTGTCTACCCCCAACGGGCGCAAATGATCGCCCAGCGTCAATTCCCCGACCCTCAGCGCAAAGCCGTTCCAGCTTGAGCCATGCGAAATGACATAGCGCCCGGTATAGGTGCTCATCCGGCTTGGCCCGCAAATCGGTGACTGGACATAGGCGCGGTCAAATCGAACACCCTGACCAGCCAGCCAGTCGATATTGGGCGTGTGCAGATGCGGATGCCCGTAGCACGAAAGGTAATCCCAGCGCAGTTGATCGCACATGATGAACAAGACGTTTTTGACGTTGGTCATTGGGCTTCCAAAGGTGCAAGGCGACACTTTTTCAGCCTACTTGGGCGATGGCCAGCCGTCCAGCACCGGCAAAGACCCGCGTTCGCAGTCTGAGTTGTCCGAAATGAACGGATCGTTGTCTGAATTGACTGGGCTTTTGGCGCGGAAACCTGCCAATAAGGGCGTGAGCAATCGGGATGAGGGTGCGATGCGCTATTCAGGCTTCAGGGTGATCAAAGAAGCATTGACCGGGCACAAAGGCTGGGCACCGGCCTGGCGCGACCCCGAACCCCAATCGCATTACGACATTGTGATCATCGGCGGTGGCGGGCACGGGTTGGCCACAGCCCATTATCTGGCCAAGGAATTCGATCAAAAACGCATCGCCGTCATCGAAAAGGGCTGGATCGGCGGCGGCAATGTCGGGCGCAACACCACGATCATCCGCTCGAATTACCTGCTTGATGGCAATGAACCTTTCTACGAATTCTCGATGAAACTCTGGGAAGGGTTGGAGCAGGATTTCAACTTTAACGCGATGGTCAGCCAGCGCGGCGTTCTGAACCTGTGCCACACCGACGCGCAACGCGACGCCATGGCAAGGCGCGGCAACGGGATGCGGCTGAACGGTGTGGATGCCGAACTTCTCGATACCGAAGGCGTGCGCAAGATGGCGCCTTTCCTCAATTTCGACAATGCCCGTTTCCCAATCAAGGGCGGGTTGCTGCAACCGCGCGGCGGCACGGTGCGGCATGATGCCGTGGCCTGGGGCTATGCGCGCGGTGCCGACAGCCGGGGTGTCGATATCCTGCAAAACTGCGAAGTCACCGGATTTCGCATTGAAAACGGCAAATGTCTGGGCGTTGAAACCAGCCGGGGCTTTATCGGTGCAAAAAAGGTAGGGTGTGCGGTCGCCGGATCGTCCGGCAAGGTCATGTCTTATGCCGGAATGCGCCTGCCAATCGAAAGCCATGTCTTGCAGGCCTTTGTCAGTGAAGGGCTAAAACCGATCCTTCCCGGCGTCATCACCTATGGCGCAGGGCATTTCTATGTCAGCCAGTCCGACAAGGGCGGGTTGGTCTTTGGCGGCGACATCGACGGCTATAACTCCTACGCCCAGCGCGGCAATCTGCCGGTGGTCGAAGACGTCTGCGAAGGGGGCATGAGCCTGATGCCGATGATCGGGCGCGCCCGCCTTTTGCGTATGTGGGGCGGCATCATGGATATGTCGATGGACGGCTCGCCCATCATCGACCGCACCGACATTGACGGCCTCTATTTCAATGGCGGCTGGTGCTACGGCGGCTTCAAGGCCACACCTGCCTCGGGCTGGTGTTTTGCCCATCTGCTGGCAACCGACAGCCCCCATCCGACCGCCACCGCCTATCGCTTCGACCGGTTCCGCAAGGGGCTCATGATCGACGAAAAAGGCATGGGCGCACAGCCCAATTTGCACTGACAGGTTCGCGAAAATGATCATCAACCACCCCCTGCTCGGCCCCCGCGATTCACAGGAATTCACCTATCTCGGTGACGCGAAACTGATCGACCGCCCCGACTGGCAGGCCGAGGGCGCGCTCGATGCCTTTTACGAATACCTTTACCTGCGAGACAATCCGTCCGGGCTACACAAGGAGCTTTGGTATCACGAACAGGGCGATCGCAGTTGGCTGGTTGTGACCCGCAACGTCGCCACACATGAAATTACCTCGGTCGAACTGGCCCGCGATGTGGCCCGCCAAAAGGGGCGCAGCAAATGAGCCAGATCAACAGAATTTCGGGCGGTCAGATCGACCGCGCAAAGGTGTTGAATTTCAGCTTTGACGGCAAAAGCTACCAGGGTCATCCGGGCGACACACTTGCCTCGGCGCTGCTGGCCAATGGCGTGCGCCTGATGGGGCGGGGGTTCAAGTATCACCGCCCGCGTGGCCCCGTGACCGCAGGGTCGGAGGAACCCAATGCGCTGGTCGAATTGCGCAGCGGTCCGCGGCAAGAGCCCAATACCCGCGCCACCACGACCGAGCTTTTTGACGGGCTGGAGGCTCAGAGCCAGAACCGCTGGCCCTCGCTCGCCTTCGACGCCATGGCGGTCAATGACCGGCTGTCGCAGTTCCTGACAGCCGGATTTTACTACAAGACCTTCATGTGGCCAAAGGCGTTCTGGGAAAAGCTCTATGAGCCGATCATCCGCCGCGCCGCAGGCCTGGGCAGCCTGACGGCGCAGGCGGACCCGGATGAATATGACAAAGGGTTCCTGCATACCGACCTTCTTGTCATCGGTGCGGGCCCGTCGGGCTTGTCGGCAGCACTGACCGCGGGCCGGGCAGGCGCAGAGGTGATACTGGCCGATGAGGATTTCGCCCTTGGCGGTCGGCTCAATTCGGAAACCTACGCCCTTGGCGATGGCTTGGGCGCGGACTGGGTGGCGCAGGCCGTGGCCGAACTGGCCCAGATGCCCAATGTCCGTCTGATGACACGCACCACGATCATCGGGGCATTTGATCACGGCATTTACAGTGGGCTTGAAAGGGTATCCGACCATCTGGCCATGCCCCTTCCCGGCAAGCCGCGCCAGATACTGTGGCGGATTTACGCAAAACGAAGCCTTCTTTGTGCAGGTGCCATCGAGCGTCCCATCGCCTTTGAAAACAACGACCGGCCGGGGATCATGCTGGCAGGTGCGCTGCGCAGCTATGCCAACCGCTGGGCGGCATTGCCGGGCAAAGCGATTGCGGTCTTTACCAATAACGACAACGGGTTGCGGACTGCCTCCGATCTCATCTCGAAAGGTGTGAATGTCGCCGCAGTCATCGACTGCCGCACGGATACACCGGACATATCCGGCACTGAAACCCTGCGCGATGCGCAGGTCATCGACACCTCAGGCCGACTCGGGCTGACATCGGTTACAGTTCAACTGGCCAACGGCCAGAAAAGAACCATTTCATGTGATGCCCTTGGCGTTTCCGGCGGCTGGAACCCCAATGTCCATCTGACCTGCCATCAGCGCGGTCGGCCCAGATGGGATGCAACGCTGTCGGCCTTCGTACCCGATGGCTGTCCGCCCGGAATGACCGTGGCCGGTGCCGCCAATGGGCAATTGTCGACGGCCGCGGCGCTAAGCTCTGGCGCGTCGGGCGCTGTTGCGGCGCTCGCTGATATTGGCGTTTCGGCGAAACCGGTTGATCTGCCACAGGCCGAAGATGCCGCAATCAATGTCAAACCCTTCTGGTATGTCAAACATGGCAAGGGCCGTGCCTGGGTCGACCAACAAAACGATGTCACCGTCAAGGACGTGAAACTGGCGCATCAGGAAGGCTACCGATCGGTCGAACATCTCAAGCGTTACACCACCTTGGGCATGGCCACCGACCAGGGCAAGACCGCCAATATGGGCGGATTGGCGATCATGGCGGAACTGACCGGGAAATCCATTCCGGAAACCGGCACCACGATCTACCGCCCTCCTTATACGCCCGTTCCTATCGCGGCGTTTGCGGGCCGTTCAACCGGCAAAGATTTCCGCCCGACGCGCCTGACCCCAAGCCACAAATGGGCCACCGAGCAGGGTGCGGTCTTTGTCGAGGTCGGCATGTGGCTCAGGGCGCAATGGTTCCCGAAACCCGGCGAAACCCATTGGCGGCAATCGGTTGACCGCGAAGTGCTGGCCACCCGAAAATCCGTCGGTATCTGCGATGTGACAACCTTGGGCAAGATCGACGTTCAGGGGACCGACGCGGCGGAATTCCTCAATCGTATTTACGCCAACCCCTTTGGCAAACTCGCCGTCGGCAAGGTCCGCTATGGCCTGATGCTGCGCGAGGACGGCATGGTCATGGATGACGGCACCACGGCGCGCCTGGCCGAGGATCACTTCATCACCACGACCACCACCGCCAACGCGGTCGGCGTCTACCGGCACATGGAATTCTGCCGCCAGTGCCTCTGGCCCGATCTGGATGTCCAGATCATCTCCACCACCGAGGCGTGGGCGCAGTTTTCCGTTGCCGGGCCCAATGCGCGAAAACTGCTGGAAAAGATTGTCGACAAGGATCATGACATATCCAACGATGCGTTCCCCTATATGGGTTGCGGCCAAATCACCGTCTGCGGCGGGCTTCGGGCGCGTTTGTTCCGAATTTCATTCTCGGGCGAGTTGGCTTACGAGATTGCGGTGCCGACACGCTATGGCGACGGGTTGATCCGGGCGATGGTCGAGGCCGGTCGCGAATTCGATGCGGTTGTCTACGGCACCGAGGCCTTGGGCGTCATGCGCATCGAAAAGGGCCATGCTGCCGGGAATGAGTTGAATGGCACCACATCTGCCCTCAACCTTGGCATGGGTGCGATGGTGTCAAAGAAGAAAGACAGCATAGGTTCCACGCTTTCAGAACGCGAAGGGATGAACCACAAAGATGCGCTTGTCCTGATGGGTTTTCGCCCTGTCGACCCGAGCCAAAGCTTCGCCGCGGGGTCGCATTTCATCAACAAGGATGCCACTGCCAATGCGCAGAATGATCAGGGCTATATGACATCGGTCGCCTATTCGCCCAATCTGGGGCACACGATCGGCCTCGGGTTGCTCAAGAATGGTGGTGCCAGAAAAGGCGACATCATCAGGGCCGTGAACCCGCTCAAGAATATCGAGATCGACGTCGAAGTCGTCAGTGCCCATTTCGTTGACCCGGAAGGAGAACGCCTGCGTGCCTGAACATCGTTTGAAAGCGCTCAATCCGCTGGGCGGCAATACTGCGAAAGTGGACAGTTTCGACGTCTTTACCATTAGCGAGAGCCCGGATATGGCGCTCGCGTCGCTTGCCTGCCGCATCGGGCGGGCGGATGATTTCGCCAAGATAGCCAGGAAATACTTCGGCTTCGAAATGCCGGGGCCTGGCGCGACCGCAGGGAAAGCCCCATATACAGCCATCTGGATCGGCCCAGACCAGTGGCTGATCGAGGCCCCGTTTGAAAGCCACGAAGACATCGCCAAGGGCCTGAAAGCCGCCTTTGGGGGGAGTGGATCTATCACGGAACAAACCGACGGTTGGGCGTGTTTTTCGGCAGAAGGGCCTGCCGCCGGTGCGGTGTTCGAACGGCTTTGTGCCCTGAATGTTGCCGCGATGACCTCTAACAGCGCATCGCGCACGGCTATCGAACATCTTGGCTGCATCGTCATTTGCCGCGAAGCGGGCATTCGGTTCAGTGTTCTTTGCCCACGATCCGGGGCGGGATCGTTGCATCATGCGCTGGTTACGGCAGCGAAAAGCGCGCTTTGAGGCAACACCCTTTCAAACCGAAGGCAGCGGTGCATTTGCCTTGACCCGAATACCATTGATTGCGCGCCTGTCCTCTTGCGGGGTCAACCCGAAGGCCCGAACGTAGTGCCGCACCAGAGGGGTAGAGCTGGCATAACCCACCGACAAGGCAATATCGGTTACGGAATCATTGGAATACAGTGCCATCTGGCGGGCCTTTTTAAGGCGCAGCATCCGGTAGTATTTCAGCGGGCTTTGCCCGGTCGCACGTTGAAAGGCGCGATCAAGCTGGCGCGTCGAAAGGGCAACCGCATCTGCCACCTGCGCGATTTGAATGGGTTCTTCCACATGCTCGGCAAACAGCCGGATCGCCCGCGCAACTGCGTCGGGCAACATGTCGTCGGTACGGCTGCTGCGGATTGTCGGGGTTCTTTGGGCAACATCATCGCCCCGGACGAACGGATGTTGAAACCAGCAGGCCACTTCGGTCATGATTTCCGCACCCAACCGATCTTCGATGAAGCGCAGCATCAGATCAAACGCCGCCGTCGCCCCTGCAACCGTAATCCGCTGTCGGTCTATCGTGATGACGTGTTCCCGCGCGATGACATCGGGAAATTCGGCCTTGAAAGCCGCCTCATAACACCAGTGAACCGAGCATTTGTGCCCGGAAAGCAAGCCACTCCGCGCCAAGGGAAAGATGCCGCCGCTGATAGCGCCGATATTGGCACCGTGCCGCGCCAATGACCGTACAGCGGCATTGCCCTTGCTGATGTTCTGGAAACGGCTCGCCGGACTGCTCAGAAAAAACAACTGATCCAGTTGATCTATCTCTGACAAGGCAGCATCGGGTTCAAATCCTACCTGCGCACTCGAAACGACACGTTCCCGGCTTTCGCCGATCACTTTCCAGCCAAAGGCGCGTCTGCCCGAAATTTCATTGGCAGCGCGCAACGGCTCGATCGCCGAGGTCAGGCATGCCATCGGAAATCCGGGGAATATCAGAAATCCTATCTGGGTTTTATTTTCATCTAAGGTCATGCTACCGCTACTTGCAGGAAACAAAAAATGGCCACATATCTTGTAGAGGCTGTCTTGCAGAAGCCTGTGCCAAACACTCTAACAACAGCCACCGTGCGAGCGAAAGAGGAATAGAACAATGGGTATACCCAAAGAAAAAACAAAACCCGCCAAGGCTGTTCGGCAGTTGACCCAGGATCCGCATCGGATTTCTGAACCGCGTGAAAAGGTGCTCGAAGTTGCGATCGGCCGTTCTGTTCGTAACTTTCGGCGACAAAAGGCGATGACGGTGGCCGATCTGTCGAAACAAACCGGCCTGTCGATCGGCATGTTATCCAAGATCGAGAATGGGATTACGTCACCATCCTTGACGACGCTGCAATTGTTGGCCCATTCCCTGAGCGTGCCACTGACCGCGTTTTTCCGCCGTTTCGAAGAAAATCGCGAAGCCATGCATGTCAAGGCAGGCCATGCCGTGGAAATGGAGCGACGCGGCACGCGTTCGGGGCACCAGTACAACCTTCTGGGCCATATTGGCGCCAATGCCAGCGGTGTGAATGTCGAACCCTACATAATCACGCTGACCGAGGAATCAGATGTTTTTCCGACCTTTCAGCATGACGGGATTGAACTGCTGTACATGCTCGAAGGTGAGGTGGAATACCGCCACGGCGACCAGACCTATCAAATGGAACCCGGCGACAGCCTTTTCTTCGATGCCGATGCGCCCCACGGGCCGGTTGTCCTGACCAAGCTTCCGGCCAGGTATCTGTCCATCATCAGCTATCCGCAGACGGATTGAACGCGTCAGTCCGGCCAGATGCCCGGTGTGGTGGGGGTGCCATCGTCATATTTCGACAGCCATTCGATGATCTTCGGACGGTTGCCGATAAAGCCCTTGTAGGTTGCCAGTTCCACCGGCAGATCGCGCAGGACGCGGTGCAAACGGCGGCCCCATTTCGGTTCCTGCACCAGTTCCCCCAGCTTGATCAGATAGCAGCGGATCGGAAAGACCAGCGCATTTGACCGCGGCAGGCGGAAGAAGGTCTGCAATTCGACGCGCAGATGCATCATCTCGCCGAGGTTCTCCATGGTCAGGCCCTGCTTCATCACTCCCCATTTGTGGTAGTTTTCAGGGCTTGTATCCAACAGCGGATTGACCGTCATCGTCCAGTTCAGCCGCCGCGCTGGCGCGCCTTGCTGTACATTCAACAGAAATTTCAGCGCCCGTACGAATATCCCCATTTCGTTCGCTTTGGGCACCGGGGCATGCCATTCAAAGAAGTTCATGCCGATGTCGAAATCGAGTGACCAGTCGGCTTGCGTCGTGACCATGCCCGCATCCATCCACAGATTGTCATCGCGCTGATCCAGGACGGCAAAATCGCCCTGGGTCTGGCGGGTGATGTACTCCATCGGGCCGTAAGGCAGCGTCGTCTCGTCGAGAAACACAAACTTGTGGTCAATGCCCAAGGGTTTGTTGACCCAGTGCCAGTTGTTGCCGTCCCGGATCAGGGTGAACAGGTCGGGATATTCCTCGGCCTTGGACACCATGATCAGTTCCAGCAAATCCCAACCCGCCAGCGTCATATGTGGCAGCGACTGGCAGCGCAGCGGGTCTTCAGCCAGAACCTTGGCGCGGTCCTTCATTTCGGACACGTAATGCTCATCCACATCGAAGGTGCGTTCAAAGACCGATCCGGGACGATAGGATTTGTGCGGCTCCATGTTGACCGAATACATGTAGCTGTCTTCATGGAACGGGAAAGGAAAGCGCTTGATCGCCTCGGGCGAATTGCGAAAGGTGAAATCGTCGCGGAAGGTTTCGTCGCGGAAATTGATGGTCATTTCTGTCTCCTACCGGTCCAGGACCAGGGTCTTGCCCTCAAAACGGGACACGCATGGCATAATTTTCTTGCCGCTGGCGTGCTGTTCTTTGGTCAGCCAGTGGTCATTGTGCAGGAATTGGCCGTCATAGCCGATCACATCGGTTTCGCATTGCCCGCAGGCACCACCGCGACAGAGGTAAGGCGCATCGACCCCGGCGGCCTCGATCGCCTCAAGCAGGCTTTGGTGTTCGCCCACGGTGATCACCTTGTTCGACACCGCCAGTTTGACCTCAAAGGGTTTGCCGGACGGGGGTGCCAGGAATTCCTCATGATGCACGGCCTCACGCGGCCATCCCAACCCTTCGGCGGTGCCACGCACCCATTTGATCATGCCTTTGGGGCCACAGACATAGAGATGCGTACCGAGAGGCTGACCATCCAGCAGATGTTCCAGGTCGATCATCTGTTTTTGGTCGTCATGATAGATGTGGACACGCGTCGGATGCGCCGCAGTCAACTCATCGGCATATGACCCGAGCGCGGCCGTCCGCACCGAATAATGCAGCTCGAAATTGCCATTCGACGCCGCCAACTGCTTGATCTGCGCCAGAAACGGCGTGATGCCGATGCCGCCTGCGATCAGCAGGTGTTTCTTCGCCCGCAGGTCCAGCGGGAACAGATTGACCGGGTTGGAGATGACCATTTTCATCCCCGGTTTGACATTGCGGTGCATGAAGAGCGAGCCGCCGCGCCCCTGATCATCCCGGCGCACGGATATGGTATAGGCCGTCCTGTCCGCAGGATCGCACATCAGCGAATAGGGGTTTAGCCGGGTGGTAGCGCCATCCTTCATCTCGACCACCGTGTGCGCACCGCCCGAAAAGGTCGGCATAAGCCCGCCATCGGTGCGGACGAAACGAAAGCGGGTGACAAGATCGTTGACCGGCACAACATCCGTCACGGTCACGGCGATTTTTTCGGTTCCTGCACTCATTTGAAACGCTCCACCGGCTGGGGGACATTGCCGGGGTCTTCGGCGTCCACCCGGACGCCCTGAAAGGCCGCAATCCGCCGCGAATAATGGTCACGCACAAACAGATTCAACCCGCAGTGGCTACATTGGAACGGGTCGGTCGTCACATCTTCGGTTATGCCCTTGCAATGCACGCATTGCATCCGCCGCGCGGTTGAACCGCGATGTTCAGTTTGGATTGCTGAATGCGGGATGCCGGCATTCGTCGCCTCAAGCATCGCCTGACCCATCAGCCCCTCGGTTCCAGCCAGGTAGACCTGCAATCCCATATGCGCATTCATCAAGACCCAGCGCAGACGCGAAACTGAGGCCGCATAGCTTGGGCCAGCATAAAACTGCGCAGGGGCAAGCGCCTTGAGGGCGGCGGTATATTTGTCGCCGGTAGCCTTGCGGATGAATATGATATGACTTTGGGCGAACAACCCTTCCGGGGCCAATTTGGCCATATCAAGGATCGCTTCGGCACCTTCGGCATCGGCAATCATCAGATGGGCCTTGCCGGGTCGGGGTTCCAGCGTTCCGTAAACGGGTCGGCTATTGATTGATGGTTCAAAGGCTGTCTTGGGCATGAGGCGAATCGTCCCTGTTCACATCTTCCTATGAAGGGCGCGTCAACCGCAATCGGACGCGCCCAAATTTTCTTAGCCTTTGGCGGTACGACGCTTTTTCTCGGGGTCAAAGAAAGGCATCGAATGGGTGACAGCGCCGATTTCGCCATGGGTGGCACAATTCACCGTCAGTTTGGTGCCGTTGTTGGCGCAGTCAACCGGCAAACGCGCAATGGCAATATTGTGCTTGTTCAGCGGTGAATACATCGCCTGCGTGACCAACCCCACCTTTTTCCCGTCGCGCATGACCGGCGCTCCGTTGCCCGGCACCTTGATGCCTTCAAGCTTGAGGCCCCAAATCTTGAAACGCTCGCGGCCCTTCAGGCGGTAATGTTCCTCTGCACCGCGAAATCCGGTCTTGCCGGGCGACACGGTGAAGTCGAGGCCAAGTTCCCACAGCGTGTCGCCATGCGCCTCATTCTCAAACGGATACATTTCCGAGTTGTCGTAGGGGAAGAACAAAAGGTAGCTTTCTGTTCGCAGCATATCGAGCGTGGTGAACCGGCAGGGAATAATCCCCATCGACTTGCCCTCATCAAGGATGCGGTCCCAGATCATTGGGGCATCCTGTCCTCGGCAGAAAAGCTCATAGCCGCGTTCGCCGGTATAGCCGGTACGCGAAATCATCACCGGCTTGCCGAAAAGCGAGGTCTGCATCTGGTTGAAATAGTTGAGGTTGCGAATGCCTTCGACGTGCTTTTGCAGAAAATCGACCGCCAATGGTCCCTGCAACGACAGATCGTGCAGATTGTCGTCGAACCGGATCGAAACATCGCGGCCTGTTGCGGCCATCGTCAACTGTTCGTGCGCGCCGCCCGAGCCATGAACCACCATGAAACTGTTCGGTCCCATGCGGTAGATCACACAGTCATCAACGAATTTGCCCGCGTCATTGAGCATGCAGGCGTAGACCGACCGCCCCGGCATCAGTTTTTCCATGTTCCGCGTGGTGGCACGTTCGATCACATGGCTTGCGGCCGGACCGGTGATATGAACCTTTTTCAGACCCGAAACATCCATGAGACCCGCCTTGGTGCGGATCGCCATGTATTCATCATCTGGATCGCTATTTTCATAGGACCAGGCGGTGCCCATGCCGCTCCAATCTTCAAGATTGGAACCGAGCGCGCGGTGGCGATCGCCGAGTGTCGAGAATCTCCAAGAATTGGTCATGTCGTCTCCCTGTCAGTTGATATTTTTATTGCGCACAGTCTGGGATTATCGCATCGGAAAATCAACGCCCTTGTGCAACTTTTTTTCCCCACAGAGAATATTTCTTCCCATCGCGCAACTGCCCGCGAAGCAAAAAGGGCGGCGAACGTCGCCCTTTTCGATTTTATTCAACGACTGAGCCTAGCCGGGCAACACGAAAAACCAGTTTGCCCACAAGACAACAGCGGCACCCGCGGAAAGTGCCAGATAGGGCAGCATTCCTGCCTTGCGTTCGCCAAGATCGCCGTCCTTCAGGCCCAAATCCTCCATTGCCTCGGGTGGGAACTTGCCCCCGTCCTGCACATAGTGCCGGAACCAGAACACCGGAATGATGAGTGCTGCAAAGAACACACCGGACCACAGCGCGTTCTCATAGCCCCAGACCTTGGCACCGGCCCCCAAGAGCAGCGCGTTCACAAAGGCCAACCCGGTGTTGAGACCGATCAGCGCAGTCGGTGCCTTCCACGGTCGCCTGATATGGCTCGAATCGATCCGGTGGATCCAGCCTGCGTTGAGGTTGAGGAAGTTGAAGGTCAGATAGCCGACGTTCGAGATCGCCAGAACGTAGAAGTATCCACCGGCGTCCGAAGCCAGAGCCAGCAAGATCAGGTTGAAGCCAAGATCGGTCCACATGGCGTTTGTCGGCGCGCCATGATCGTTCACCTTGCTGAGGTATTTCGGCAACCAGCCGTCCCGCGACCCTTGGTAAAGGGTACGCGAAGACCCCGCCATGGCCGTCATGATCGCCAAAAACAGCGCCATGATCATCAAGATCACGAATATCTGGGCGATGGCATTGGAAGAACTGACCATACCGCCAAGGGCCGCCGCAATGCCTGTGCCGTCAACGATGCTTGGCTCCAGCATACCTTCCGGCCCCAAAACCCCCTGAAACGAAAAGGGAATGATGAAGTAGAACAAGCAGCAAAGCAGCCCCGAAAAGAAGATCGCCTTGAATGTGTCGGTCGCGGGGTTCTTGAATTCGGCGGTGTAGCAGACGGCGGTTTCAAAGCCATAAGTCGACCATGCAGCGATGTAGAGGGCACCCAGGAACAGCGTCCAGCCGCCAAGGTTCCAACTGCCGTCGACACCGGAATAAGAGGATGTCGGCGGCACGATATTGGTCACGTTCATGCTATCGATTGATCCACTCAGGATCGGCACGAGACCGACCAGCAGCAAGGGCAACAGCACAATGATTGCCATGATCTTTTGCGATTTCGCGGTCGAGGCGATGCCACGGTGCTGAATAGCAAAGATGATCAGCATCAAAACCGTGCCGATCACGAAGGTCGAATTGAAGTGCAATGTGCCAAGGCCCGGAATGGTCAGGTTGAAAGCTTCCCAGACACGGAAGATCGGGGTGAGGGCGGAAACGCCATCCGCCGACGCGACAGCCGAAATCGCAGCATCTGCGGTGGTTCCGGCATTTGCAGCCATATAGTCAACGACCGACTGGCTTTCAGCGGTGTAATTGGCAAGGTTGGCCGACACCCAATCCAGCACTGCCTGACTTTCGGCTGCCGGTATCGGGAAAAGGGCGTTCAAGATGTAGCCCGCCGCAATAGCGCAGCCCAGAGACAGCACCGGCGACCAGGCGAACCAATTGCACCAGACCGACAATGGCGCGATCACCTTGGAATAGCGCAGCCATGCGGTGGCGCCATAGATCGACGCGCCGCCGGATTTGTTGGAAAACATCCCGGCCATTTCTGCATAGGTGAAGCTTTGCAAGAACCCCATGGTCATCGAGATGATCCAGACCAGGAATGCGGCCTTGCCCGCCACACCCGCAATGCCGCCGATCGAGAAAAGCACCAGCGGCGGCACGCCCGCCGCAACCCAAAAGGCGCCTTTCCAGTCCAGCGACCGGTGAAGTTCACCGGAGCTTTGTTTAGATGACATTATTCGTCCTTCCCTGTCGCGCGCAGTTACGGGCAACCCCGCCCCACGCTGTTTAGTCGTCACCACCCAAGCCGGAATCATTGGCGCCGACACCTGTCGCAGGGGGACGATAGGCGCAGCGCATGTTTAATGAAAAGAATAATTTTTTCTTTTATAAGAATTCATGAATCACACCCTATGGAGGATTTTCAGCAGATTGCGGCGACAGCGACATGATCCCATGGATTTCAATAGGATGGAGGGAATTCGTCTCTGCATCTAGGTGAGAGATGTATTGGTCCGGCCTATCTTCGATTTTGGGTGCGCGCGGATCACGCCGCACTGATGCGACGTGTCGACTTCCCGAAATGCGCCGTCGCCCGCACATAAACGAATCGATTCGATCAGTGGCGAATCACGACCAATGCAACCCTCGCGCGAAGGCCCGGCTCAGGCATGGTACTTCCAGACTTCCAGACGTATGCGCGCGCGCTTGTAGGCATCAAACAACGACATCGCCCAGACGAATATGCCCCCCGCGAACTTGCCTATGACTGACACATCCTGTGCCGCTGTCTTGAGCGTAAATCCACCCAGAAGCAGGATGAAAAACAAGAAAATCAGCCCGCGCACCGGTTCGCGGTTCAGCACCTGCCCAGTTCCGGGAAGTACAATTGCCGAGGCAAGAACCAGCCAGGGTTCAATGGGTTTCTTACTTTCAGCCATGCCGTATCTCCTTGCCAACAACGTCTTCTTTGATGGCGGCGGCAAGTTGCACCAGTTGATCCATTAGTGGGCGCAAGACCTCTGCTGCCAGCGGTTCCATCCCCATTTCAGCATCTCGATAAAGCAAGTAGCGACCACGATTGGCCTCTTCAGCCAGAAAAGTGATGCGCAGGCCCTTAGGCGAGATGACCAGTTCCTTGACGCGATCCGACGTGAAAAGCCCAAGGTGGTCGCGCAAGACCGCCTCTGACGGCAGGCCACCTGGGTCATCGGTGCGCATGACTGCCTCGGGCGGCAGGCCGGCGATGGGCTCTAGTTGCACCTGTAAAGTGCCGAAGTTGGAAAATGTCTCTGTCCCGATTGGGCGCCGCATGATGTCGAGCGTTGCCCCGACCGGCATCGGCGCTGGAATTGTGACCAACAACCAAAGGGTGGGCAGTTTGCGGAAAGTCAGCGTATCCGGTAATACCTGAACGTCGAAGTTGCGCCCCCGGTAGGTTCCGCCCAGACGCGCAAAACCGGTGGGTGACTGGCCTTTGACCGGCCGGTCAAACAACCCCTCACAGCGATCAAGGTAATTGGCGCGGGACGCCCGTCGGGACGCCCCCGCCCCCCGGTCGCGCCAGACAAGCGTCAGCGCGATCACCCCTGTCGCGCCAGCGAGCAGCGCCAAACCGAGATTTTCCAGCACGTAAAGCTTCCCTTTCAGACGGTTGTGGCCCGCCAAGATGGCGGGCCACAGATGTATGCAATAATGCCGGGATCAGTAGCCTTTCGGCCTCGGCCACGGCATGGTGAACTGCGCTCCACGGTTCACGAAGCGGTAACGCCAGAAGTGGAACCAAAGTGACACCACGATATAGAATATCACCATTGCCACCAATTGCGTGCCATAGCCCAGGAACACCGCAAGGTAGGTGACCGCGCACAAGGAAAGCTGCACCAACGCCGGCACTGGGTGAAACGGGTGGATATAACCACGCTTGATGGTGTCAAGCGGCCACTTCTTGCGAAAGAGGATCATGTTGATCGGCATGAAGGTATATTCCAGCAGGCCCGACAGGATTGAGAAGGTGATGATCTGATCCAGCGGTACTTTCAGCGCGAACAAAAGTGCGATGGGCACGAGGAAGATAATCGAGCGATAAGGTGTGCGGTAAACCGGATGAACTGCCCCGAACCAAGAAGGCAGGTAATGGTCACGCCCCATCGCAAACCAGGCGCGGGATGCGTCGTTTATACAGCCATTCGCCGAAGCAAGAGTGGCGAACAACGTACCGATCCCGAGTACAACCATAAGGAAGGTGCTGCCCGACATACGTGCAGCGTCGAAAAGCGGTACACCCGCCTGCCCGAGGTATTCCCAAGGCATAAGGCCGACACCGATATACCAGGTCAGTGTCGCCGCGATCAGCAAAGTCATGATCCCTGCCAAGGTGCCAAAGGGCAAGGACCGCGCCGGAGAGCGAACTTCTTCAGCCGCCTGCGTCGTTCCCTCGATGCCAAGATAGAACCAAAGCCCGAAGTGCATTGACGCCAGAACTCCGAGCCAACCGTAAGGCAGATCGGTCATGAGATCAGCGTGACGCATCGGGCTTGAGGCTAGCCAAGGTGCCGTCATCAGGAACAGAAGAAGGATCGCCAAGAAAGCGAATGCGGTGATAACCAAGTTGAAGTTCAGTGTCGCCAGAACCCCGCGATAGTTGAGCCATGCAAGAAACATGATGGCAAGAATGATGAAAGGGCGCTGATCAAGCCCTTCGTGCCCCGAAAGGCTGGCCACGGTATCAAGAAGGAAGCCCACGGTGCTGGCGTTGGCCGCCTCAAGCATGGTGTAGGCAAAGACAAGGTAAAGCCCGACG
>JBATDH010000074.1:0-3021 GCA_049663365.1 Albidovulum sp.
GGTGGGTTCCGCCTCAAAAGGCCAACGCGCGGGGCGGTCAGCCACTGCCTGTCGGCGCTTACGTGCCTTAGCTCCGGGCGGACGCACCGCTTGTGGGGCTCTGACGTTTCGTCTGCAAAGTGACCTCCCCCCGCCCCATCGGCGTCAGCGCGTAAATCCCCCGATCCACCCGCTCGAACCAGCCGTAATGGTCGGCACGCAGGATGGTGCCACAGCGGGCGATACCGGTGGCCTTGGCGATCTGCGCCGCCTTGCAGGGGCCATTCGCCAGAAATGCGGCAATGCGGGCTGCGTCCTGCCGGTAGGCGGTGACGCGTTTGACGCCGGTGGTGCCGCCCATGTTGGGGTCGCCCTCGCGCCGGTCGAATTCGCGGATCAGCCGCCCGGCCTTGCGCATGTTCATGCGCGGCGCATAGGGGCCGGGGTCGAGATGCGCCTCGACCTTTGCCGTGGGGCCGGTTCTTACCGCCAGCAACCCCAGACCAAGCCTGCGGCAAAGCCGGATAATTTCCTTGTAGCGCAGTTTCCAGCCCTTCTGGCCAGACACTGGCACCGCCAGATAGACGTGCTCGAACAGCGCCTGCCGCGCCACGCCCTGCATCACCAGCGCCAGCGAAAAGGTCAGTTTCAGTTCCACCACCACAGGCGGTTCCTGACCGCGCCGGGCCAGGATATCGCAATCGCCGATCTCGGCCTTGACCTGATAACCCTGCGCCTCCAGATGCGCTTTCACCGGCGCGTAGAGATCGGATTCGCGCATCAGCGCAGTTTCAGCGTGGCCAGCCCGATCAGCGCCAGGATCAGCGAGATGATCCAAAAACGGATGACGATCTGCGGTTCGGCCCAGCCTTTTTTCTCGAAATGATGATGGATCGGGGCCATCAGAAACACCCGCCGGCCGGTGCGCTTGAAATAAAGCACCTGGATGATGACGCTCAGCGCCTCGACCACGAAAAGCCCGCCGACGATGGCCAGAACAATCTCGTGCTTGGTCACAACGGCAATGGCCCCGAGTGCCCCACCAAGCGCCAGCGACCCGGTATCGCCCATGAAGACGGCGGCGGGCGGCGCGTTGTACCACAAGAACCCCAGCCCGCCACCGATGAGCGCGGCGCAGAATACCAGTATCTCGCCGGTGCCGGGGACGTAGTGCAGGCCCAGATACTCGGAAAAATTGGCGTGGCCGACAAAATAGGCAATGATCCCCAGCGTTCCGGCGGCGATCATCACCGGCATCACCGCCAGCCCGTCCAGCCCGTCGGTCAGATTCACGGCATTGGCCGCCCCGACGATCACGATCATCGCGAAGGGGATGAAAATGACCCCGAGATTGATCAAGACATTCTTGAAGACCGGCAGCGCCAGTTGATCGCTGAGCGCGGCGGGGTGGAAATGGGCCGCTCCGACAGCCGCCAGTGCCGCGATCACCAGTCCGAGCAGGAACCGCGTTCGCGACGATACCCCTTTGGAAGTCTGCTTGGTCACCTTGGCATAATCGTCGGAAAAGCCAATCAGGCCAAAGCCATAGGTCACCCCCAGCACAATCCAGATATAGGCATTGTCAAGCCGTGCCCAAAGAAGCGTCGACACAAACAGCGCCGAAAGGATCAGCAATCCCCCCATCGTCGGCGTGCCCGCCTTGGAAAAGTGGCTTTGCGGCCCGTCATCGCGGATCGGCTGGCCGTTTTTCTGTTTGCGCCGCAGAAGGTTGATCAGCGGCTGGCCGAAGATGAAACCAAAGAGCAGCGCGGTAAAAAATGCCGCCCCCGCGCGAAAGGTGATATAGCGGAAAAGGTTGAAGATATCCCCGCCCTGGGAAAGGTCGGACAGCCAGTAAAGCATCTATTCTTCCCCTCGCAACTCACCCGCGCCCGGTTGCCCGAGTTTCCTCAGCGCGTCAACCACCAGGCTGACTTTCGACCCCTTGGATCCCTTGACCAGCAAAACATCGCCGGCATCGGCCAGATGATGCGCGCGCGCGGCCAGTTCGGGGGCGGTCTCGACCCAGTCGCCACGTTGCGACAGTGGCAGCGCCTGCCACAGCGCGCGCATTCTTGGCCCAACACAATGCACAAGGTCGATCCCGGTCATGGCCGGTTGTCCGGCAAGGTTCGCGTGCAGGGACAGCTCCTCGGACCCGAGTTCGAGCATGTCACCCAGAATGGCGATGCGACGGCCCTGCTTGACACGACCGTGACCGTCAAGCGGTTTGGTCGCGGCCAGCACGTCAAGCGCCGCCGCCATCGACGCCGGTCCGGCATTGAAGGCGTCGTCGATCAGATCGAAGGTCAGATGATCCTCGACTATATCAAGATAAATGCGTTCGCGCTTGCCACGCCCGGCGGGTGGCTGCCAGCGGCCAATATCGCCAAGCGCTATCGCCGGATCGGCCCCGGCGGCCTCGGCCACGGCCAGAACACCCAGCGCGTTTTGCGCAAAATGGCGACCGGCGGTGCAAAGCTTGAACAGTATCCTGCCCTTGGGCCCCTCGGCCTGCACGATTGTCGTATCATCGGCCAATGTGGCGTCGATCAACCGGTAATCGTCAGCAGGATCGTCGCCGAAGCTGATGATGCGCCCGGCCCGTGTCTTTGCCGCCTCTGCCAGGATCGGCGTGGTGGACAGCCCGGACGGGATCACCGCGACGCCGCCCGGCTCCAGCCCGTCGAAAATGCTGGCCTTTTCGCGGGCAATCGCCTCGATACTTCCCAGATACTCAAGATGAACCGCCGCGATGGTGGTGATCAACGCCAGATGGGGGCGCGCCAACCGCGTCAACGGGGCGATTTCGCCCGCGTGGTTCATGCCGATCTCGATCACGGCAAATTCGGCGTCTTCGGGCAACCGCGCCAACGTCAGCGGCACCCCCCAGTGGTTGTTGAAACTCGCCTCGGCGGCGTGGGTCGCGCCCTGCCCGGCCAAAACCGTGCGCAGCATTTCCTTGGCCGAGGTCTTGCCCACCGATCCGGTGACGGCAATCACCTTGGCCGTCGCGCGTGCCCGCGCGGCGCGCCCCAGCGC
>JBATDH010000075.1:0-4977 GCA_049663365.1 Albidovulum sp.
AGACCATCATCATCACGACAACGCTTTTCGCCATCTGGATCATCATCCTGAACGCGCGTGCCGGCGTCATGCAGATCAACCGGTCACTGGTCGAAATGGGCCGTTCCTTCGGGGCGTCACCGCTCGATGCGTTCTACAAGATATATTTCTGGGCCGCACTTCCCGAAATTCTTGGCGGTGTGCGCATCGGCATCATCCGGGCTGTCAAAGGCGTGATCATCGGCCAGTTGCTGATCTCTATCGTCGGCTTCGGGGCCTTGTTCGAGCTTTATTCCTCGAATTTCCTCATGTCACATTTCTGGGCCGTACTGATCGTGCTTTTCGCCATGGCTTTCACCATTTCCGAATTCCTCGCCTATCTCGAACGGCGGGTCAGCTATTACGCGGCAAAACGGTAAGGCACCCACTGACGGCAGATCATCATTCGGCTGGCGCAGTTGCCTGTGTGTAACCTTTGGATGCCGCCAGCAATTGCCGCGAATAATCCGTCTGCGCGGATTGGCGGCGCAAGCCGTCGCGGGTCAGTTCCTCGACCGCGCGGCCATGCTGCATGACGATCAGCCGGTCGCACATATGGGCGACCACCGCCAGATCGTGGGACACCATCAGATAGGTCAACCCGCGTTCAGTGCGGATGCGGTCCAGCAGGTTCAGAACCTCGGCCTGAATCGAGGCATCCAGCGCAGAGGTCGGTTCATCCAGAAGCAAGACCTTTGGCTCCAGGATCAGGGCGCGGGCTATGGCCACACGTTGACGTTGGCCGCCGGAAAGCTGGTGCGGATAGCGAAACCTGAAATCGCTGCCCAGCCCGACATCGCGCAGCGCCTGTTCAATACGTTCTTCGGCCCGGTCAAAGCCGTGGATCGCCAGCGGTTCGGCCAGTACCCCATCCACCGTATGACGCGGGTGAAGCGAGGCATAGGGGTCTTGAAAGACCATCTGGACGTCGCGGTAAAACGCAGCATCGCGGGGCCGGCTGAGAGGGTGCCCGCGCATGTGGATCGTGCCCGCGCTTGTGGGTGCCAGCCCGCAGATGGCCCGCAACACGGTAGACTTGCCCGACCCGCTTTCCCCAACGATGCCGAAGCATTCGCCCTCTTCTACAGCAAGCGAGACGCCGCTGACGGCGTGCACCACATCCCCGCCGCGCCGGTAGGTCACGTCCAGTCCGGTAATCCCGATCATCAGGTCGCCCATGATGCATCCCTTTGCAGAACCGGCAAGGGCCGCGTACCGCCTTCGATCTTTGGCAGGCAGTTCATCAGCCCCTGGGTATAGGGATGCTTGGCTTTGGACAGATCGGTGGCGCGCAACTCTTCCACGACGCGGCCGGCATACATGACCAGCACCCGATCACAGAACGACGACACCAGCCGCAGGTCATGGCTGATGAAGATCAGGCCCATGCCGCGTTCGCTGACCAGATTGTCGAGTATCCGCAGAACCTCGATCTGCACGGTAACGTCCAGCGCCGAAGTCGGTTCGTCGGCGATCAGCAGGTCGGGTTCGGTAACCAGCATCATCGCGATCATGGCCCTTTGGCCCATGCCGCCTGAAAGTTCATGCGGATAGGCACGAAACACCCGATCCGGGTCGCGGATTTGCACCGCTTCCAGCATCGCCATGGCGCGGGCCTTGGATGCCGCCCGGCTTTCGCGGCCATGAAACTTCAGCGATTCCAGAAGCTGGCGACCAATGGTCATCACCGGATTCAGCGAAAACTTGGGGTCTTGCATCACCATCGACATGCGCGCGCCGCGCAGACTGCGCCAGGTCGCTGCCGAGGCTTGGCGCAGGTCGATCCCGTCAAATTCCAGCCGTTTTGCGGTGGCCTTCCCCGGTGAGGGTGTCAACCCAAGGATCGCCCGCCCGGTCTGGCTTTTGCCCGATCCGCTTTCGCCAACGATGCCCAATCGTTCGCGGCCCAATGAGAAAGATACGCCGCGCACCACCTCGGACAGGCCCTGCCGGGTCGGGAAAGTCACGCTCAGGTCTTCGACGGTCAGCAAGGTCATTTTTGCGCCTTCGGATCAAGGACATCGCGCAAGCCGTCGCCCAGCAGGTTGAACCCCAGCGACACGATGAAAATCGCAATCCCCGGCACCGTGGCTACCCACCAGAAGTCGATGATAAAACGCCGTCCCGACGCAATCATCGCCCCCCATTCGGGTTGCGGTGGTTGCGCCCCAAGGCCCAGAAAGCCAAGTCCGGCGGCGGTGAGGATGATACCGGCCATATCCAGCGTTACCCGGATGATCACCGACGACAGGCACAGTGGCGTCACATGTCGCCAAAGGATACGCGCCGATGACGCGCCTTGCAGACGCGCTGCATTGATATAATCGCTGTCACGGATGGTCAGTGTTTCAGCTCGGGCCAGACGCGCATAGGGCGGCCAGGATGTGATAGCGATGGCGATGATCGCATTCTCGATCCCCGGACCAAGGGCTGCAACAAAGGCCAGCGCCAGGATCAGCCGCGGAAAGGCCAGGAAAATATCGGTCATCCGCATCAGCACCGTATCGACCCAGCCGCCAAAATATCCCGCGGTGGTTCCCACCAGCAGGCCGATCGGCGTCGCGATGACCGCAACCAGCGCCACGACCATCAATGTCAGCCGCGCGCCATGGACAATGCGGCTGAAGATGTCGCGCGCCAGATCGTCGGTGCCGAACAGGTGGTCGCCGGTGAAGGGCGGCAAGAAACGTTCTGTCCGCAGATCACCGCCAATCACCGGATCATAGGGCGCAATGACATTGGCAAAGATCGCCACGACCACCAGCAACAGCACGATGCCCAGCCCGATCATCGCCAGCCAGTTGGTGCGGAAGGACAGCCAGGTGCGATAGGTCTGGCCCAGACGGGCCTGCCGCCGCGACCCCGGACAATCCGACAAAAGCCATTCGCGGCGCGATGCTTGCGTCATGCGTGCCTCCTGACTCTGGGGTCAAGCAGGCCGTAAAGCAGATCGGACAACAGGTTCAGCCCGACAAAGATCGTCCCGATGACCAGTGTACAGCCCAAAACCGCGTTCATATCAGCGTTTTGCAGTGAATTGGTCAGATATTGGCCCAGCCCCGGCCAGGCAAAGACAGTTTCGGTCAACACCGACCCTTCCAGCAGGTTCGCATAAGACAGCGCCACCACCGTCACCAGCGGCACGGCGGCATTGCGCAGTGCATGGACCCAGATGATCCGCCATTCCGGTACGCCCTTGACGCGCGCCGTGACGATGTATTCCTGTGCCAGTTCGTTAAGCATGAAACTGCGGGTCATGCGGCTGATATAGGCCATCGAATAGTACCCCAGCAGCGAGGCAGGCAGGATGATATGGCCAAAGACGTTTCTGAAGGCCGCCCATTCGCCCTGCATCACGCTGTCAATCAGCAAAAAGCCGCTGCGCTGGGTGATCGAGTATTCATAGCCGATGTCGATACGCCCCGGTCCGCCCACCCATTGCAGCCGTGCATAAAATACCAAAAGCCCCAACAGCCCGAGCCAGAAGATCGGCGCGGAATAGCCCACCAACCCCAATACCCGCACAACCTGATCGACCAGCTTTCCCTTCTTCACAGCGGCCCAGACACCGACCGGGATGCCGATTGAGGTGCCGATCAGGATCGCGACCGTTGCCAGCTCCATAGTGGCGGGAAAGAAGCGGGCGATATCATCGACAATGGTGCGCTTGGTCAACATGCTGGTGCCAAGGTCGCCGGTGAAAATCTTGGTCAGGTAAAGCCAGAATTGTTCATATAGGGGCCGATCGAGGCCAAGCTCGATAAAGGCCTTGTCGTAAACCGATTTCGACGCGCGGTCGCCAACGACCGCCAGCACCGGATCGACCGGCACGACGCGGCCGATCAGGAACGTCACGACCAGCAGCCCCAGAAAGGTCAACGCAACCGTCGCCAAAAGTTTGACAGCCTTCCACGCGAAAGGAAAGAGGGCGCCACCGCGCCCTCCCCCCATGTCCGAAATGCTCATGTCACTTGGTCACATGGGCAAAGCTGTTGTCGTTGAACGACGGCCCGAGGATGTAGCCCTCGACATTCTTGCGCCGCCCCAGAACTTCGATTTCCTGGAACATGATGACGAAAGGCGATGTCTCCTGGTGCTCTTTTTGCAGCTCGACATACATCTCAGCCCGCTTGCCCGCATCGGCCTCGAGCACAGCGGCATCGGCCTTTTTGGTCATTTCCGGGATGTCCCAGCTATTGCGCCATGCCAGCGGTTTGGACGCTGCATCGTCGCTGTTGTCGGGGTTGCGCGCAAAGGTATCGGCGTTGGTATGCGGGTCCTGATAATCTGGACCCCAGCGACCGATATAAATGTCATGGTTGCGCGCCCGGTACTTGGTCAGGGTCTGCTGGCCGTCGCCGGGGATCAGCTCCATTTTGATACCCGCTTCGGCCATCGTCTGCTGGATCGCCTGGGCGATGCCGGTGATTTCCGGCGTGTTGCGGGTGTCCATGGTGACAGAGAATCCGTCCGGGACACCGGCTGCTGCCAATAGTTCTTTGGCTTTGGCAACATTCAGCGAAAAGGGCGTGTCGTTCAGCGCCCCAAGGAAGCCATCCGGCAGGAAGGCCTGATGAACGGTGACTTTGCCCTTCATGATCGTGTCGGCAATGGTCTGATAATCAACCAGATATTTCATCGCCTGACGCACTTCCGGCTTGCTCAGAAACTCGTTCTTCTGGTTCAGACCAAGATAGTAGATCGAGCCTTTGGCCCCGGTATCGATCACAAGGTCGGGGTTGGAAGCCAGAGCCACCATTTCCTCGGCCCCAAGGTTGCGGGCGATGTCGATGTCGCCTTGTTCCAGCAACAGCCGCTGGGTCGCACCTTCAGGGATGTGGCGGTAGATGACCCGTGCCATCGGCGCGGCATCGCCGGAATAATTCTCATTGCGTTCCATCACCACGGTTTCATTGGCACGCCATTCGCGGATAGTGAAGGGGCCGGAACCGGCATAGT
>JBATDH010000076.1:0-2320 GCA_049663365.1 Albidovulum sp.
GTCTTAAGCCCGTCCGCCCCGATACCCAGCGGCAAGATCGGGTTGCGGTTGAAACGGTTCTGCGGTGCCCGCCCGTCATAGGGGAATTCGGTCAGCGAGAAATAGCCGTAATATTCCGGAAACTCGGTTATGATCCGAACCGCCAGTATCCCCAGATCATGCATGCTCATGCGCTGGTTCGGATGCGGCCAGCCGGAGGCGTTGGCAAAGGTCGAATCCGTCATGCCCAGCGCACGGGCGCGTTCATTCATCTTCTTGGCGAATTCTTCCTCTGTCCCCGCCAGCGCCTCAGCGACAACGACACAGGCGTCGTTGCCGGACAGAACCACAATGCCCTTGATCAGTTCTTCAACGGTGGGTCGGTCGGTTTCGTTGAGAAACATTGTCGACCCTTCCATGGCTTTCGCCCGGCTCGACACCGAAAATCTCTCATCCAACCTGACCCGCCCGTCGCGCAAGGCTTCAAACAGCATGTTCACCGTCATCAATTTCGACATCGACGCCGGCGGCAGTTTCTCATGCGCGTTTTTCTCCATCAGCACGGTTTTCGTCGTGACATCATAGACCCAGGCCGCCTGGGCCCGCGTATCGAAGGCCTGCGCCGGTAGCGAAAGAAGAAATATGCCAATCGCAATAGCGACCATTCGCTGGAAGAAAGCCATTACTTGCTATGCCCCCGTTGTTTATTGTTTGACCGGAAAGGCATCGCGATATCCGCTTTGCTTGATACGGGCAATCAGGGCGCTGCGTTCCGCCGCAGTCGCCACCGGACCGACGATGACCCGCCAATAGGGCTTGCCATCCTTTTCGCCCGGCTTGACCGTAGCAACCATGCCCTCGGCATTCATCTGATCAACCGCGAATTGCGCGTTGACCTCGGTGCTGAAAATGCCGATCTGCACATAAGCCTTGCTCAACGTCGACTTGGGCGTGGGCACTGCTTCGCTTTGGCTGGCCTCGACCACCGGCTCTGTGACCCCGCCCGTCTCGGCATTCTCGATACCGGTCGTGACGGTCGCGACCAGCGGATCAAGCGGCTTTTGCTCGATCTCGCCGGTTGACACCTCCGAAGAAACCGGGGCCGCAACTGTGTCGGTTTGCTCTGCTTTCGGCTTTTTCTTCAGGAAGCCAAACAACCCTTTGCGCGCAGGTTTTTCAACCGCCACCGCATCTGCCGCCAGTTCGGGCCTGTTGGGATTGGCTGGCGGCGCTTTCTGCGCCAGAGCCGCCGTATTCGATACCGTATTCGATGCCGTTTCCGGGGCCGGTGCTGCGACCTCAGCACCGCTCGCGTCCACAGCCCCTGCGGACAGCACGGGTTCAGGTGCAGGCTCAGCTATGGGAATTTCCTCGTGCCGCAGCGCGATCACGCTCATCTCGGTCGGCTGCCCCGCCAAAAGGCCCAGCGCATCGGCCGCATCCGAGGAAACCTGAAGGCTCGGGCCTGGATTTTCCCGCTCGCGGCGGAACAATGCGCCGACCACCGATTTGCCGCTGACGGTGTTACGGATGATCACCCTTTCAGGGTCCTTGACCGAACTATGCGCAACCCAGACCCCGCCAAGCGACGGACGTCCGTCCCACAATCCCTTTCCGGCAAAGGAAAACACATCGGGAGATTCAACATCACGCGCTTCTGCCGCTTTGGTCGCGCCAAAGAAACCTGTCGCCGCGCCCGCTTCTGCCGACGCCCCTGCACCGGCCGGGCTCTGACCGCCCGTCTCGCACCCTGCCACCGCCAGCAGGGCCCCGAGCGCCACAGCCATGCGAAAAATTCCCTGCCTCGACATTCAAGCCCCCGATGTTATGCGCGCTCTTGCGTCGCGCTTTTTGCGGTTTCAGGCCCGTACCGGCAATGCAGGAAGGCGAAAAATGCCGTTCTTGCAAGGACGCCTGCGCCTCTGTGGGGCCCGAACAATTCCATCCTACCCTTTCATGCAGAACAAGAAAAGGCTGGCCGCTCGCGCGGGCGAAATTCGGCGTATTCGGCTTTCAGAATCACTCCCGGCAGTTTATGGCCGCTACGTCGGAGGAGTGGCAGAGTGGTTGAATGCACCGGTCTTGAAAACCGACGTAGGTGAAAGCCTACCGTGGGTTCGAATCCCACCTCCTCCGCCACCCACCCAACCCATTGAATTACTTATATTATTTTTGCCTTTCCGGGGCCGGAATACGGCTGTTTTTGCGATTCCCCACCACCTGGAGACTGCGTCTGGAGACGCAATTGCCACAAGATTGGCGTGGCGTCTCTGTGGGCTGCATCCGGCGCTTCGGTTTTTGCGGATAAATTTCCCTGCGTGCAGGGAATATGCAGGGAATT
>JBATDH010000077.1:0-7136 GCA_049663365.1 Albidovulum sp.
GTATTTCCAAACAGAAGAAATGCCATCAATGCGCCACCCCTGCGGCGACGGACTCATCAATGAACTTGCCTTCGCGGAAGCGGTACATGGAAAATTCCGCGGCCAAGGGCGAGGCCCCCCGTGCCATCAGTTCGGCCATGGCCCAGCCCGAACCGGGGATCGACTTGAAGCCGCCGGTGCCCCAGCCGCAATTGACGAAGATGCCGTCAACGGGAGTCTTGGAGATCAGCGGCGAGCGGTCGCCGGTCATGTCAACAATACCGCCCCATTGGCGCAGGTTTTTCAGCCGCGAAATCATCGGGAATGTTTCGACCAGTGCCCGCACGGTTTCCTCGATGTGATGAAAGCTGCCACGCTGGGTGTAGTTGTTGAAGCCGTCGGTGCCGCCGCCGATCACCATCTCGCCCTTGTCGGATTGCGACATATAACCATGCACGGTGTTGGCCATCACCACCACATCCATGCAGGGCTTGATCGGTTCGGATACCAGCGCCTGAAGGGCGAGGCTTTCAATCGGCAGGCGGAACCCGGCCATTTCGGCCAGTACCGACGAATGGCCCGCAACGACCATGCCCAGCTTGTCGCAGTCGATGGCGCCCTTGGAGGTGTCGATGCCGACAACCTTGCCGCCTTCGGTCCGCACGCCCGTTACTTCGCATTGCTGGATCACATCCATGCCCATGTTTGAGCAGGCCCGCGCGTAACCCCAGGCCACCGCATCGTGCCGCGCGGTGCCGCCGCGCGCCTGATAAAGCGCGCCCAGCACCGGATAGCGCGGCCCGTCGATATTCATGATCGGCACCAGCCGCTTGACCTCGGCCGGTTCGATCCAGCGGGTTTCAACCCCTTGCAGGTTGTTGGCATAGACGGTGCGCTTGTAGCCTCTAACCTCATGCTCGGTCTGGCCCAGCATCAGAAGGCCGCGGGGAGAGAACATGACGTTGTAGTTCAGATCCTGGCTCATCGTCTCATAAAGCGAACGGGCCTTTTCATAGATCGCGGCGGAAGGGTCTTGCAGGTAGTTTGAGCGGATGATCGTGGTGTTGCGCCCGGTGTTACCGCCGCCAAGCCAACCCTTTTCGATGATCGCGACATTGGTGAGGCCGTAATTCTTGCCAAGGTAATAGGCCGAGGCGAGCCCGTGGCCACCCGCACCGATGATGATGGCGTCGTACTTCTTCTTGGGCTGCGGTGCAGCCCAGGCGCGTTCCCATCCCATGTGATAGCTCATCGCCTCGCGTGCGATGGCAAAGACGGAATAGCGTTTATTGGCCATGTCGATCCCCCTGCGGACGAAACTGCGCCCTCGTGCACTTGATGGAACGTGTCGGGATTTGCCACAGGTAGGCAAGCGTCGCAATTAGGATAAATGCGACATTACTTCCCCTGACCGGCAAGATATGCGGTGATTTGCCGGACCTGCCCCCTTCCAGCGCCCGGTACAAACGCATACATACGCCCCGGATATCGGAGGTCGGATGTTGTTTTGGATCGTCGCAGGGCTCATCACCGCCGTCGTGGCAGCGGGTTTGCTGCGCGCGCTGATGCGCGGCGGGGCCACCGAAAGTTCCGCGTCTTTCGACATGAAAGTCTATCGCGACCAACTGGCCGAGGTGGATAACGATCTGGCCCGTGGGGTTCTGTCGGAAAGCGAAGCCAAGCGGCTGAAAATCGAAATCTCGCGCCGTATCCTTGCCGCCGATCAGGCTGGCAGGCCCGCGGCAGAATTCGCAATGCCGACCAGGCCGGTTTGGGGTGCCCTGACCATCGCTGTCCTTCTTGCCGGTGCATTCGCGCTTTATCGCGATGTGGGTGTACCGGGCTATCCCGACCTGCCGATGTCGGCCCGACTGGACCGGGCGGCAGAGCTCTACGATACGCGCAAATCGCAGGCCGAGGCCGCTGCCGAAACCTCGCGACCGGCGGCCCCCGACGTCGACCCGGATTATGTCGGCCTGGTCGAGCGGCTGCGAGAAGCCGTTGCTGTGAACCCGGACGATATTCAGGGGCTGACCCTGTTGGCGCGCAATGAGGCGGTGCTCGGGAATCTCTCGGCATCGGCAGATGCGCTGGCCAGAATCGCCACACTCAAAGGAACAGAAGCGACCGCCGCAGATTTTGCGGCCCTGGCGGATACCTATGTTCTGGCGGCAGGTGGCTATGTGTCGCCCGAAGCCGAGGAGGCGCTGGACAGGGCGCTGGCGCTTGACCCTGAAAACGGCACGGCGCGGTTTTATCTGGGCCTCATGTGGGCGCAAACCGGGCGACCCGATCTCGCCTTTCCGTTCTGGGCAGGGCTATTGCAGGAGGGGCCGGAAGATGCCCCCTGGATCGCCCCGATCCGCGCCCGGATCGCAATGCTCGCCGCCGCCGCAGGCATCGACTACACGCCACCGGCGGCCCTGGGCGGACCCAGCGCGGCGGATGTGGCCAATGCAGGCGAAATGTCGGCCGAAGACCGGACCGCGATGATCACGGGCATGGTCGAGCGGCTAAGCGACCGGCTGGCAAGCGAGGGCGGAACACCCGAGGAATGGGCGCGCCTGATCACGGCACTTGGGGTTTTGGGCGAAACCGAGCGTGCCCGTACGATCTGGGCCGAATCCCGGAGCGTTTTTGCCGGTCAGGACGCGGCCTTGGCGACGTTGCAAGGCGCGGCACGGCAAGCCGGGTTGACCGAATGATCTTTGAGCCAATCGAAGCATTTACCGCCGCCCTGGCACGCGACAAGGCGCTGGTCGGCCTTGATCTGGGCGAAAAAACCATTGGCGTTGCGGTGTCGGACCGCCGCTTGTCGGTGGCGACCCCACTTGAAACGATCCGCCGGCGCAAGTTCACCCTTGATGCCGATGGCTTGCTGACGATCTGCCAGGCCCGCGACATTGGCGGCATTGTCCTTGGCCTGCCCTTCAACATGGACGGCTCTGAGGGTCCGCGCTGCCAATCAACCCGCGCTTTCGCCCGAAATCTGACACGATTGACGGATTTACCTATCGGCTACTGGGATGAACGGTTATCGACCGTTGCCGCACAAAGAGCGCTGCTGGAGGCGGATACGTCCCGAAAACGTCGCTCTGAGGTGATAGATCATGTGGCGGCGGGGTATATTCTGCAAGGGACGCTCGACCGGATCGGGCATCTGAGGCGCGGCACATGAATGACGAAACCTGGAAACGCGACGAGATCCAGTCACCTTGTGTGAAGGTCTGTGTGGTGCACCCCGTCGAACGCATCTGCGTCGGCTGCCTGCGCAGCGTTGACGAAATCGCCACCTGGAGCCGCATGGACCCGGCAACACGCGCGACCATCATGACCGACCTGCCGTCACGCGCGCCACGTCTTCGCCAGCGCCGGGGCGGACGCGCCGCCCGTCTCGAAGGCCGGTCAGAGAGATAGGCCGGATCGACACCTTCGCCCCTGCCCCTGCGGGGTGGCTACTTTATCCGTTCTGAACGGCCAAAACCCCCGGCGACGTGACTTCCGATAGTGCCGCGTCCAGAACATCCAATCCGGCCCCCGTGGCATTGGCCCCCTCGGACAGCACTCTGCGCCAGCCGCGCGCGCCGGGTTGCCCGTGAAACAGACCCAACATATGGCGGCTGACATGATGAAGCCGACCGCCCGCTTGCAGGTGGTTGGCGATGTAGGGCCGCATCCTGTCCACCACCTCCAGCCGGTCAACGGCGCGCATATCATTGAATATACGGGCATCAACCTCTGCCAGCGCATTCCACGGGTTGTGATAGGCCGCGCGCCCGATCATGACGCCGTCCAGTCCCTGCCCCAGAAAGGCCAAGGCCTCGTCCACCGTCGCGATGCCGCCGTTGACCGAGATGTGCAGCGCCGGAAAGGCCCGCTTCATTGCCAGAACCAGACCGTAGTCGAGCGGCGGAAGTTCGCGGTTTTCCTTGGGCGACAGGCCCTGCAACCAAGCCTTGCGGGCATGAATGGCAAACCGGCGAATGCCAGCCCGGCTGACGGTTTCCAGAAAGGCCGGAAGAACCTGTTCGGGCACCTGACCATCCACTCCGATCCGGCATTTCACTGTGACCTCGACCGGACTTGCCGCGATCATGGCAGCAACACAATCGGCAACCAGGTCAGGGCGTTCCATCAAGACCGCCCCGAAACATCCCGACTGCACCCGGTCGGACGGACAACCCACATTCAGGTTTATCTCGTCATATCCATAATCTGCGGCAATTCTGGTTGCTTCGGCCAGTTCCTTCGCGTCCGAGCCCCCCAGTTGCAGTGCCACCGGATGCTCTTGTTGACCGAACACCAACAACCGGTCCCGCGGCCCGTGAATGACCGCAGGGGCGGTGACCATCTCTGAGTATAACAGGGCATGCCGTGTAATCTGACGGTGGAAAAAACGGCAGTGCCGGTCCGTCCAGTCCATCATAGGCGCAATAGACAATCTAGCATGTTGATTTATTTGCATTTTTTGTGTATCTTCAAACTGTTGGCGGCGGTTGCTGCTACGCTGCACTACGCCCCAATATCCCCGAATTTGCCCCTCTACGACGACTCATTGCACACACAGCGCACACGAAAATGGCCTCCATCACAAAACTCCCCTCCGGTGCTTACCGGGTCCAGATCAGACGAAAGGGCCGCTACGCGAGCGAGACGTTTCTCCTGCGCGATGACGCCCATCGCTGGGCGCGTCAGGCCGAGACCCGGGTGGATCAGGGGTTGGCCCCGAATAAGTCATCCGTGTCCCGCCTTGCAACTTTTGGCGATCTCATCGATCTTCACATAATCGATATGTGCGAGGTAGGCAAACCACCGCGCCGCAGCAAGGCCGCGACCCTTGCCGCCTTGAAGCGCGATCTCGGCAAGGAACGGATCGGGCACCTCGATCGCCAAAAGATGATCGATTATGGCAAGATGCGTGCAGAGCAAGGTGCCGGGCCGGTGACGCTTGGCATCGATATCGGCGTGACCAAGATGATTATTACCCATGCTGCCGCTGTCCATGGCCTCGACATCTCGTCGGAACCCGTTGATCTGGCCCGTGTTGCTCTCAAGCGTCTCGGGCTGATCGGCAAGGGCACTGAACGGGATCGCCGACCCACTAAGGATGAGTTGAACCGCCTTTTCCGCTGCTTCGATGACAACGACCGGTTAACACTGCCGATGACTAGGATCGTGCAGTTTGCAGTGGCCACAGCGATGCGGCTGGACGAAATTTGCCGGGTCGAGTGGACGGATCTCGACCTTGATCGGCGCATGCTCCTGATCCGCGACCGGAAAGACCCACGCAACAAGACCGGCAACGACCAGCGGATCCCGCTCTTCGCTGCCACAGGCTTCGACGCTTGGGCGCTGGTTACGGCGCAGGCGAAGCAGCTTAGGCGCGCCAAGGGCCGGATATTCCCCTATAATTCGCGATCCGTCGGAACAGCCTTCCGGCGCGCCTGCGTCGAGGTCGGTATCAAGGACCTGCACTTCCACGACTTGCGCCATGAGGGCACAAGTCGCCTGTTCGAAGCAGGCTTCGCCATCGAACAGGTCGCGCTGGTTACCGGGCACAAGGATTGGAAGATGCTGCGCCGCTACACGCATATCCGCCCAGAGGCGCTGCACCGGCTGGCCGCATCGCGCGGCCCCTCCCCACTCGGGGATCTCGCAGCGGAGTGACCCGAGAGTCAAAGGGATGCCGTTCCGGCCCGTGACGGGTTTGGAGGTCGAGAGAGAGGCTCCCGACCGCCCGTCGCGGAGGTTTTCCAATGAATACCGAGATTATCGATGCCGGGCGTGACATGAGCGGCGGCTACAAGGTGGATGTGTCGCGCGGCACGAACGTGGACCGCGTGTCGTCCGAGTGGTTCTCGCGGCCGGATGACGAGCGGTATCTGTCGCTCGACGACCTTTTCGCTTCGGTCAAGGGCCGGGCGGAGCGGAGCCGGACGCGCACGGTGGAGAGCGCGGCGATCCGGGTCGCGGCGCTTCGCGACGACCCCGAGAAGCTTAGCCTTGTCCTGCCGGGCACGGATGAGCCCATCGCGCCGACGCATTGGTCCTTCGGCCAGATCTCGAGCCTCGTCGGTGCGCCCGCTGCCTATCTGCGGCAACTGCCCGCGCCGCTGGCGGGAATCAATCTGCAGTACGGTCTAACCAACCACCGGGCGGAGCAGATCAAGACTATGGAAGTCGCGGATGGTCGGACGGAACTGCGCGCCGTCACCGGCCCCGACTATGGCCGCATCTACGACCATGAACTGGTCTCCGCCGTGCAGCGCATCGCGGGCAACGGGACCGGAGACACCCGCTGGAAAGTGCCGGGCGTGCTCGACTGGTCGACCGGCATCTACAATCCGCGCGTGGACGTCACGAAGGAGACGACGACGCTCTACGCCTCGGACCGCGACGTGTTCCTGTTCCTCGTCGACGACCTCAACCCCATCGAGGCGGGGCTGCTGCCCGACGGCACGCCCGACCTCTACTTTCGGGGGTTCTATTGTTGGAACTCGGAGGTAGGCGCCAAGACGCTCGGCATTGCCAGCTTCTACCTGCGCGCGGTCTGCCAGAACCGCAACCTGTGGGGCGTTGAAGACTTTCAGGAAATCAAAATCCGCCATTCGAAATACGCCGCGTCCCGCTTCGCCCACGAGGCCGCGCCTGCGCTCAGCCGCTTCGCGGAGTCTTCGCCCGCGCCCTTCATCGACGGCATCCGCGCCGCGCGGGAAAAGATCGTCGCGCGATCGGACGAGGACCGGCAGGACTTCCTGCGCAAACGCGGGTTCTCGAAAGCGGAGACCGGGCGGATCGTCGAGACTGTCCTGGCCGGGGAAGGCCGCCCGCCCGAGAGCGTCTTCGACTTCGTTCAGGGGATCACGGCGGTGGCCCGGTCGAAGCCGCAGCAGGATGCGCGGTTGGTGATGGAGGGGAAGGCGAAGGTGTTGTTGGAGCGAGTAGGCTGAGCGCCTCCACTCAATAGTCAATCTGCGCCTCGTCACCAAATCAAAGCCAAACGCGAAAATTGAAATCCGAATCAGCGCTTAAGGAAGGTCTGAAAAACCTGCCACTTCTGGCGTAATCTGATAGACTTGGGCATCCCTGCAAGGAGCCTTGCCGATGCCGAAACAGCCCGCCTTTCCCGGTCTTCGCAATGCGATGAAGAAGAAGCA
>JBATDH010000078.1:0-1774 GCA_049663365.1 Albidovulum sp.
GCGCTGGAGGGCCTGCGCCAGATCGGCCTGCCCTTCACCGACGCCGCCCGCCGCCTGCGCGCCCGCGTCGAACTCTTGCGCAGCCAGGGGGCTGATCTGCCGGATGTCAGCGACGACGGGATATGGGCCGATGCCGAACGCTGGCTGCTGCCCGCCCTTGCGGGCAAACGCAGCGAGGCGGATCTGCGCGCCCTCGATCTGACCGAGGCGCTGCGATCCGGCCTTGGCTGGGACGGGTTGCAAACCGTCGACCGCCTCGCCCCGTCGCATTTCGAAACCCCGCTCGGTCGCCGCGTGCCCATCGACTATGACGGCGATCACCCCGGTATTGCGTTGCGGCTTCAGGAAATGTTCGGCACCACCCGACACCCCGCTGTCGGCCCCAAACACCTGCCGCTGCGGATCACGCTCCTGTCGCCCGCAGGCCGCCCGATTCAGGTTACGCTGGACCTGCCGGGTTTCTGGGCCAGTTCCTACAGCGACGTGCGCAAGGACATGCGCGGCCAATACCCCAAACACCCCTGGCCCGAAGACCCGACCGCCGCCGACCCCACCCTGCGCGCCAAACCGCGCAAGGGATAAGCCAGACAGCCATGAACTGGCTCCAAAACGTCGCCGCCAGCGCCCGGCCCATCGGGGTGGCATTGATTTGGAATGTCGCGGAGTGTTTACTCGACGCTGGTGGTTATCGAGATCACGACACACTGCGGGACGAAGCACCATTTTGCTGCACCTGTTCCCAATGGCTGCATCTTAGCTTTGCGTCTGCAGCAAAGGGCGGGATCCCAAGACACAACACCATGCTCTTTTGCAGCCTCCTGCAAAGGTCTGAGAACGTCTTGGCTAAGGTCTTAGCGTTGGCGAACAGGCAGGAGTAGAGTTCATCGGTTTCGCCCATCGCGCTACCGGGTGCAAGCCGCCAAACAAAAGTTGGATACCCTGAAAGCCATGCTTCTGGAAACACAACCAATCCACACCCATCGCTTGCAGCTTTGGCGATAAGGTCAACAGCCCGACTCAATGATTTGGTCAGGTCCAGATAGACCGGTGGTTCTTGAACGACGGCGGCTTTGGTCATGGTTTCTTCCTCGGACTGTAGCATGTTCGGCCCGCAGCCGGACCACGCATCAATTATTTGGTGCCGGATGCGACCAGCATCTCGCATGGGCCCTCGAAGCCACCATTGAACTCATATGCGCCTAACGCTTCTTCGATTTCAGCCCACGCGTCGTCTTGCTCTTTTACGGCTAGGCCGCCCAGCATCTGATGCAATGCGCCGAAGGACTCTTGCTCGAATTGCAAGCATTCCAAGGCAGAACCCAGCCGCACCGGCGCGTTCACGCGTTCCACTTGAACGTTCTTGAAACCGGCATCCGTCAGGCGTTGCGCAAGTACATCCGGATCACCCAGACTGAACGGGCCGGGTTGGCCGGGCAAAGGCGTGGGCAGTGCCGCGCGGCGCCGGATAATGCCCACAGGAACCGAGAAGAACCCGTTCAACTCGGCGCTTGCATAAGTAATTGCACCCACGCGCCCACCGTCGCGCAGCTGATCGCGCATTCCTGTAAGAGCTTTGTTCTGATCCGGAAAATAGATAAGTCCGACGCGGGAAATGACGGCGTCAAATGGCGCGGCGTTGATCTCGGCCAAGGCTTCGCCGTCTTTCACCAACGTTTCGACAGTATCGAACCCAGCCAATCGCGCATTTTTGGCAGTATGCTCCAGAATGCCAGGCGAAAGATCGGTAGCCAGAACGTAACCTGTCGGCCCGACT
>JBATDH010000079.1:0-3361 GCA_049663365.1 Albidovulum sp.
CGGTTTGGGGGGTGTGGGGGTCAGGCGCCGACAAAGGCCGCGAGTTTGGCGAGGGTCTGTTGGCCGAGTTCAATCGCGCCAAAGCTCTTGGCCTGCTGATATTCCGCCGGGTTGAGGAAGATCATGGACAGGGTCACTTTGGTGCGCCCGCCGAGGTCGGTGAAACGCACCGTGGCGTCGGCATGTTTCGGGCCGTTCTCGCCCCAAAGCAGGGTGTAGTCTATCTCTGCCAAGGGCAGGGCATGGGTATAGCGGTGATGGTTGGGATAGACGGTGCCATCGGGGCCGATCATGTCGAACACCCAGTCGCCGCCCTGTCGCAGGTCGATGCGGTGGGTGCGGCACGAAAAGCCGTCTGGCCCCCACCATCGGGGCAGCGTTTCGGGGTTCCACCATGCGGCCCAGACGGTTGCGACCGGCGCGTTGATCACGCGCTCCAGAACCATGGTGCGGTCGCTGGCGTCCAGTTCAGTCATTTCATCAGCCCTTGGGCATATTGCTCAAGCTGGTCGACGACCGTGCCCCAGCCGTCATGGAATCCCATCGCCTTGTGTTGGTCGGCGGTTTCCTTCGATCGGTGGCGGGCGATGGCAGTATACTTGGTCTTGCCGTCGCCTGCATCTTCAAAGGTGACGATGGCGGTCATGAACGGGTCGGGTGCGGGTTTCCAGCCTTCGGTATAGGTGTCGGTGAAGACCAGTTTTTCGTTCTCGACCAGTTCGAGATAGACGCCATTATTGTGCATCTCATTGCCATCGACATCGAAAGCCGTCTCGAATGCGCCACCAATCCGCAGGTCGATGCGGCAGGCGGTGACCTTGTGCGGTTTGGGCACGAAAAAATGCACGAGGTGTTCGGGTTGCGTCCAGCATTGCCAGAGCAGAGCCGGGGCGGCGTTGACGCTGCGCGTCAGGACAAGGTCGAGGTCAGGATCAAGGTTCATTTTGGTTTTCCTGTGTGAGAGACTGGACATAGGCATCGAAGCGATCCAGCCGCGCGTTCCAGATGTCGCGCTGCTCATCGAGCCAGGACCGGACCGGGACAAAGGCACCGGGCACCAGAGTGACGGTGCGGGTGCGACCTTCTTTCACGGTAAGCGCAAGGCCAGAGGATTCGAGCTTGCGGATATGGCCGAGCACCGAGGGCAGCGCCATGTCGAAGGGGGCGGCGAGTTCGGTGACGGTGGCGGGCCCACGTGCCAGCCGTTCCAGCATCGCCCGGCGGGTCGGATCGCCGAGCGCCTGGAAAAGAGTGTCGAGCTGGCCGGGGGCGAGGTTCATGGCTGGATCAAAAAGTTAGCAATGTGGCTAAGTATGATGCGAAAGGTCAAATCGGGCAAGAGAAACTTAGCCATCCTCCTAACTTTTTGCAGTAAGAGTGGCGGCGCTCATTTCTGTCCGATTTCGTAGGAGGAGGCGGTTGAAATATTAGTGCCGGATGCTATGGGTATGCCGACGTATGCAATGCGACCAAAGGTGATGTGCGGATGGACGGTTCGATGAATAGCAGGGAGATGCGGGCAGGACTTCAGGTTGATCCGGGATTGACGCGGTTTGTTGAGGAGGACGCGCTGCCGGGCACCGGGGTTGCGCCCGAGGCATTCTGGTCGGGTTTTGCCGGACTGGTAAAGGATTTTGGCCCCAAGAACCGGGCGCTTTTGCAAAAGCGCAGTGAACTTCAGCACCAGATCGACGACTGGCACCGCGCCCGGCGCGGCAAGCCGCATGATCACGAGGCCTATTGCGCCTTCTTGCGTGACATCGGTTATCTTCTGCCCGAAGGCGCGGATTTTGCCATCGACACGGAAAATGTCGATCCAGAGATCGCCAACGTGCCCGGTCCGCAACTGGTGGTGCCGATCACCAATGCGCGCTATGCGCTGAATGCAGCCAATGGCCGCTGGGGCAGCCTGTATGATTGCCTTTACGGCACCGACGCGATGGGCAGCCTGCCGCCTTCGGGGGGTTATGAACGCGGTCGGGGCGCACGGGTGGTGACCCGTGCCCGTGTGTTTCTGGATGAAACCTTTCCCATCGCGGGTGCCAGCCACGGCGATGTGCGCCGCTACCAGGTGCAAGAAGGTGCCTTGCAGGTCGATGACCATCCGCTGGTCGATCCCGGCCAATTCGCCGGATACCGGGGCAATCCGAAAGCGCCCGATGCGGTGTTGCTGGTCAATCACGGGCTGCATGTGGAACTGGTCTTTGACCGGGCCCATTTCATCGGCAGCCGCGATCAGGCTTGCATGGCCGATATCCTGCTGGAAAGCGCGATGACGGCGATTGCCGATCTGGAAGATTCGGTGGCCTGTGTCGATGCCGAGGACAAGGTGCAGGCCTATGGCAACTGGCTGGGCCTGATGAAGGGCGATTTGTCGGATACCTTTGAGAAGGGCGGGCGCAGGGTGACACGCCGCCTGAATGCAGATCGGGTATATGTGGCCCTGGATGGCAGTGAACTGACGCTGAAGGGGCGCGCGCTTTTATGGGTGCGAAATGTCGGGCATCTGATGACCAATCCGGCGATTTTGGACCGCGAGGGCGGTGAGGTTTATGAAGGTCTGATGGACGCGATGATCACGGTGATGATCGCGATCCATGATCTCAAGAAAACCGGCGGCGCGCGCAATTCGGTGATGGGGTCGGTCTATGTGGTCAAGCCAAAGCTGCACGGGCCCGAGGAAGTAGCCTTTACTGATGCGGTATTCACCCGAGTCGAAGCGGTGCTGGGCCTGCCGCAAAATACCGTGAAGCTGGGGTTGATGGATGAGGAGCGGCGCACCTCGGTCAATCTCAAGGAATGTATCCGCGCCGCCAAGTCACGGATTGCCTTCATCAATACCGGGTTTCTGGACCGGACCGGCGATGAGATTCACACCTCGATGGAGGCCGGGCCTTTCAGCCGCAAGGATTTCATCAAGCGCAAGGCCTGGATCGGCGGGTATGAGAATCAGAATGTCGATATCGGTCTGGAATGCGGTCTGTCGGGGCGCGCGCAGATCGGCAAGGGCATGTGGGCGATGCCCGACATGATGGCGGCGATGCTGGAGCAGAAGATCGAGCACCCCAAGGCCGGTGCCAACACCGCCTGGGTGCCGTCGCCGACCGCCGCGGTGCTGCATGCGCTGCACTACCACAAGATCGACGTTTTCGCGGTGCAGGCCAGACTGGCCAAAGGTGGACGGCGGGCCTATGTCGATACGGTTCTCGATATTCCGCTGGCGGCTTATGTGAAATGGACCGATGACCAGCGCCAGCGCGAGGTGGAAAACAACTGCCAGGGCATTCTGGGCTATGTGGTGCGCTGGATCGATCAGGGGGTGGGCTGTTCCAAGGTGCTGGACATCCATGATGTGGGGCTG
>JBATDH010000080.1:0-5127 GCA_049663365.1 Albidovulum sp.
GGCCGACCCTGACGCGCTTTTGGCCAATAATGACAGCAACGCCGCCCTTGCCGCGGCGGGAGATCTGCTGATCACCGGGGCCTCGGGCACCAATGTCGCCGATGTGCAGATATTCCTACGCCGTGGCGTCTGAGGGCAGCCCCCATTCGCGCAGATCGTTGACCAGTATCAGCGCCACCCGCCGGAACGCCGCGCGCATCTTTTCCACATGCGGCCCCGTGTGGCCCTTGTCACGGATCGCCTGATCCATCAGCGTCAGCCAGCTTTCGGCATCTTCCAGACTGATCGGCACATGCGCATGCATCAGCCGCACCTCCATGGAGCCGTGCTTTTCCTGATAATAGCGCCGCCCGCCCAGAAACCCGGACAGAAAATCAAACTGTTCCTGACGCACATGCGCCAACCCGTGGCCGCGAAAATGCAACCGCATCAGGTTTTCGCCGCGCGGATCGGTTTCCACCAGGTCATAAAAGTGATCGACCAGCGCCTTCAGGGCGGGTTCGCCCCCAAGCTGGTCCAGAATAGTCATTTCCACTGCGCAAACCTTTCCATCTATCGGCCCGCTGGCGGCCGAAAGTCATTTCTCGCGCGCATTTTTCCTACCCGATGGATTGTCGCGACCGGGCATTCCTGTAACGTCACGATTACAGGAACGAAACCCCGACGACAACACCGCGCCACCCCGATAATGGCAAATGGAAATGACGGCAGAAATCACCATGACCCTGCATTATTCTGTGACTTGCCTCGCTCGCCACCGACCGGTGAGCGCCCGATGAACTCTTTACTTTTCGGGCTGACCGCAGCCCTTGCCTGGGGCATTCATGATGTCTGCATCCGCTATGTCAGCCAGCGCGTGGCCATCTTGCCGATGATGGCGGTTGTCCTGGGCGCGGGCCTTGTGGTGTTGGCACCCTTCGGGTTGGCTTTGGGGGATTGGCCATCGCTGACCGGCCAAAGCGCGACGCTCGCCGTTCTGGCCGGGCTGGTCTATGTGGGTGCCGGTTACGGGCTCTACCAGGCCTTCGCCATTGGCCCGGTGCGGCTGGTGGCCCCCATCGTGGCCGCCTTTCCGGTGCTGTCGCTTGGCTGGGCGGCGGCGCAGGGCCATATTCCCACGCCGATGCAGGGAATAGCTGTTCTTGCCATCATCGGCGGGGTCATCGTGATTGCCGTTCTGTCGGATGAAACCGGCGATTCCGCCCATGCGCGGGAGCGGGCAATTTTCTGGGCCATTGTCGCCGCAATGGGCTTTGCCATAACCTTCGCGCTGGGTCAGGCCGCCGAAAGAACCGGTGGCGGACTGGCCGCGCTGACCCTGACCCGCACGGTCGCTGTTGGTGTCGTTTTACTCTTGATCGCCCTGCGCCGTCCGGCCTTTCCGGGCCGCAATGGCCCTTGGATGCTGCTGGTCACCATGGGTTGCCTTGACGCACTGGCACTGGGGCTGGTGCTGACGGCGGGCGGCTTGCCGCACCCCGAATTCGCCTCGGTCACCGCCTCGATTTTTGGCATGGTGACGATCCTGCTGGCCTGGGTCTTTCTCAAGGAACGTGTGGCACCACTGCAATGGGGCGGCGTGCTGATGGTTTTTTCCGGGATCGGCTATCTCGCGGCGTGACAGGCTAAAGAAACGCTGTAGGGGCTCCTTCCGCAGGGCATCCGCATCCCCGTCAGACCCATTTCGCCAGCGGTGGCAGGCTCATCAGCACCGCATTGGCATCATGCCCGGTTTCCAGCCCGAATTTGGTGCCCCGGTCATAGACAAGGTTGTATTCGGCATAAAGACCCCGGTGGATCAACTGCGTATCACGCTCCGCCTCGCCCCAGGGCATGTCGCGGCGGCGGTCAACCAGCGGCACGAAGGCCGGCAGAAATGCCCGGCCCACGGCTTGGGTAAAGGCGAAATCCGCGTCCCAGTCACCGCTGTTCAGATCGTCATAAAAGATCCCGCCCACACCGCGCGCCCGGCCCCGGTGCGGCACAAAGAAATACTCATCCGCCCAGGCCTTGAACCTTGGGTAATAGCCGGGGTCATGCGCATCACAGGCCGCCGCCAGAACCGCGTGGAAACCGGCGGTGTCATCGCCGTATTCGATACAGGGGTTCAGATCGGACCCGCCACCGAACCACCAGGCCTTCGGGGTCCAGAACATCCTTGTGTTCATGTGAACCGCCGGTACATGCGGATTTTGCATATGCGCCACCAGCGAAATTCCCGACGCCCAGAACCGTGGATCCCGGTCCATCCCCGGCACCCCGCGCGCCGCCATTGCCGCCTGCGCCTTTTGGCCAAGCTCGCCGTAAACCGACGATACGTTGACCCCGACCTTTTCAAAGACCCGGCCCCCGCGCATCACGCTCATCAGCCCGCCCCCGGCATCGGTGCCGTCGCCTGCGGCCCTGCGGGTCTCGCTCACCTCGAACCGGCCCGCCGGATTATGCCCGAAAGGGCCGGTTTCATGTCTGGTTTCAAGGGCTTCAAAGCTGCTGACAATGTCGTCCCGCAACGTCCTGAACCAGGCCGCTGCCCATCGTTTCCTGTCGTCAAAATCGTCACGCATGATCCCGCCAGCCCCAAAATCGTCCGTTTCGGCCCTGCCTAACAGCTTTGCACCGGTCTCGCCAGATCGTGATAACCGCGCGCCGCAAGCCGATTTGGCGCGGCAAACCGAAACCGCTATACTGCGCCCCAGCGTAACCATTAGCCCGAGTCGTTTCATGCCCGACACCAGACCCTTCGCCCTGCTACCCGCCACGCTACTTCTGGTGCTGTCGGCCTGTACCCAGCCCGCGCCCCGATGCGCCATACCTGAAACCCGTGAACTGAAAACCATCGACAAACTCATCGCCGACAGCGAAGCGACGCTGGAACGGGGCTATGTCCTGCGCAAGACCGAACGCTCCGGTGTCAATTTCTGTCTTGGCGGTCGCCAGTCGCATGTCGGTCTCAGCTTTTGCACCGATCCCGCCGGACGGACCGAAGCCGTTGCCATCGACACCGCCGCCGAAAACCGCAAACTCGCGTCATTGAAGGCCCGCCGCAACGCCCTCGTGACCACGATCAACGCCAAGACGGCGGCCTGTGGCCAGAATGGATAAGGGTGCGATGCGCGGTCGCAGACCCATTTTCCTCGGATCGGCGATTGTCACGCTGCTCCTCACAGCCTGCGGAACCCCGCAGGAACAATGCATTCGCGCCGCGACCAGGGAATTGCGCACCGTCACCAGTCTGATCGCCGAAACCGAGGCGACGATCGCCCGCGGCTATGGCTATCAGAGCGAAGAGATAGTGCGTTGGGCCTGGGTCCGGTGTGATTTCGACCCCTCGCAGCCCGGCTTGCCAGACCCCACCCCAATGTGTTGGGAGCCTTTTTCCGACACAGTCCAACGCCCGGTTGCCATTGATCCGGCGGTCGAGGCACGCAAACTCGCCGGGTTGAAATCACGGCAAAAGACCTTGCAAACGCAAGCGAATTCACAGATTTCCAATTGCCGCGCCCAGTTTCCGGACCCGCAATAACGACCGGTTCACGCGGTCGGCCCGGTCAAAAGGCCGGCACGGAAACCACATCGACCAGACTGCGCCCGCCGTCGACAGTCAATATCTGCCCGGTCATGAAACCCGACCCTTCGGACGCCAGAAACCGCACCGTATCGACCAGTTCCGATGCGGGCGCTATCCGCCCCAGAGGGGTTCCCGAAGTGATCGGTTCACGCCATTCCGGGTTGGCCTTGAGCGTCGCCAGCAAACTGGCGCTCATCATGCTGGCCACGGCAATGCCATTGACCCTGATCCTGTGGGGGGCCAGCGCCACCGCCAGCGACCGCGTCGCCTGCTCCACCGCGGCCCCCGCCACCGAATAGGCGAGCAATTCGGGTTGCGCCCGAACCGCCGCGAGGGTCGAGAAATTGACGATCGACCCGACCTGCCCCTCGGTCTGGCCGTCTTTTTCGGCCTGGGCAATCATGCGCCGCGCGGCCATCTGGCTCAGGCGCAAGCTGGACATCAGGTTCTTGCGCAGCAGCGTATCCAAGGTGTCATCATCGGGATTGAGCGGGTCGGAGGTGGCCGTCTGACGGCTGGCATTGACCAGAATATCAATCCGCTCAAAGGCATCGACCGTTGCCGATAGCAGGTTTGTCAATGTCAGCTTCTGGCTCAGATCGCCGCCAAAATACCGTATCGGGCTATCGTCATCCACTTCGTCGCCGATTTCCGCCGACAACCGGGCCTCGTCGCTATCGGCGAACATGACCTTGGCACCGCTATCGACAAAATGACGGGCGATGGCCAGACCGATACCATTCGCGGCACCCGTGACGATGGCGGTTTTGCCGGCAATACTTAGGGACATGGGGTTTCCGGGGTTGATTCTGCCGGGGCAGATTAGACCAATTCAGCGCCGTGGGCGAGGTGGCGCAATCGGCTTGGGCGAAACCTCGGGCCGGGCCGCGCGAAACACCTTGAAACCTGCGTCCTTCGCCAGTTCCGCAACGTCGCGGAATACCTCGGCCAGCACAGATTCGTAGGGCAGATGCCGGTTGGCAACCATCAGCAACACGCCCGACGGTTTCAACAGGCTGCCCGCAGCCCGGATAAACGCCGCCCCCAACCCCGGATCCGCCGCACGACTGTTGTGAAAGGGGGGGTTGGTGACAATGAAATCGAATTTCTCGGCCGGTTTGAAGGCAATTGCATCGGCCCAGTGGAAAACCGCCCGCGCGTCGGTCACATTTCGCCGCGCACAGGCAAGGGCTGCATGATCCGCCTCGATCAGATGCAGCTCGGCGACCTTGCCTTGCGTCAGGACTTGCGCCGACAGCCATCCCCATCCGGCACCGAGATCGGCGCCCCGACCGGGCAGGTTGGCGGGCAATGCGCTCGCAAGCAGCGCCGACCCCGCATCCACCTTGTCAGCGGAAAACACCCCCGGCAGGGTCACAAATCCGGGTGCCGCAACGGTCTCTGCCGCCAGCCAGTCGGCAAAAACCGCCGTCCCCGGCGCATCAAATCTGAAAATCTTGCCATGCGCCTTGGCCAGCGGTGCCGAAACCGGCACACGCGAGCGCATATCCTTTAGCATCGACTCGATGCCATCGGTCTTTTGTCCGTCAACCCAAACC
>JBATDH010000081.1:0-9470 GCA_049663365.1 Albidovulum sp.
CCGAGGTCGCCGATTGCCCGGCCCCAATAATGGGCGCTCGCGCAAGCCTCCATCGCCACGATGCAAGGCGGCTGCTCGCTCAGAAACTTTAACAACTGAGCACGTGACAACTTACGCCGGAATACAACCGATCCGTCGGCTCCGGCACCGTGCGCCTGAAATATGTTCTTGGCCAAATCCAGGCCGATGATGCTAACCTCGTTCATGGACGCTCTCCTCGTAGCGGTGCTTCAACACCCACTACCTTGGCACATTCGATGCCGCCGGGGGGCGTCCACCCCATCGCTTACGACCACATTCAGAGGCCTGACACACGTCCGATCGAAGACCATGCCGAAAGACCGAAGATAACGCTTGCCAAACAGGGGCATCCACACACGATCTTGCCGCAAAAAACGCAGAGCGCCGAGGGTCGATGTGATCATCCGGGATGGAACAATTACCCTGCGGCAATCACCCACACGCCACCGAGTGTTGTTGCCCAGCCCAGTCCCCGAATGGCTTTTGTTCCGGTCAGCGCGCGACCTGCCGCGGCGGCCAGCGCAACACCGATCCCGTGCAAAAGAGCCGTTGAAAGTGCGAAGCCGACTCCGAAGCTAAGCGCTGCGGCTGAGCCCAATTCCCCGCCATGCGCATGGCCGTGAAACAGCGCGAACGCTCCGACAATACCCGCAGCCGCGAAAACCGGCAGATACACGGACAGGGCAACAGCAAGCCCCAACGCAAGGACGGATAACAGTATCATCGGCTCCACGAACGGCAGACCATACCCGAACACCGCCGCGACGTAGCCCAGCATCATAACGCCGACAAACGACGCAGGAAGCGCCCAAAGCGCACGTCCCCCGAGCACGGCAGCCCAGAGACCGACCGCTATCATCGCAAGAATGTGGTCGAGACCGAACACAGGATGTGACAGGCCCGCGCCAAACGAGCCATGCTGTTCCGGGCTGAGATGTGCGAATGCCGGGGTTGCACCAAGCGCAAGTATTGCAGTTATGAGAATTCGTTTCATGGTCGGTTCCTTCCTGTTTGGGTCGGTCAGCACACCCACAATACTGCCCGTCGCGTTGTGTTCTTCGATTGTGGGCAGCGTTCCTCTCAGCAGGGCCTGTTCCGTGATGGCAATGGGCCAAATTGAGAAAATAACTCCCTACCAAATTTCCGCCTCTGCCAGAGGCTACGGCCTTTTGTCAAACCGCCGTGCGATATCCAGTAGAATCTCGTCTTTCCCTGGCCTGCCCATCAACATCATCCCAATGGGAAGGCCATTTGTTGAGACGCCTATAGGCAGACTGATACAGGGCAATCCAGCAAGGTTACCAAGCCAGCAGAACCACGTCATACTGTCTTGTGTAGTGACATCGCGTCCGCCGAATTTCTGACGATCCTCGCCGTGGCGCGGTGCCACGACAGGCAGCGTCGGGAGGGCCAAGGCATCCCAGTCGCCGAGTCCATTCAAGAGAAGGTCGCTAAACCGCGCGCGCAGTTTCTGGGCATGCAGTGCCTCTTGCACTGTAAGTTGTTTCCCTACTTCCAGATGTGCTCTTGTGACTGACGAGAAGCCGCCGTCAGTGCGCGAAAGCAGGGCTTCGTGATAGGATGACGCCTCGACATGCAAAATGGCCTCCCAGGCCGCAAAGTAACTGCACATGTCTGGCAACGAAGCATCAGCCACGGTGACATCCGGCGCAGACAATGCGCTGCACACGACTTTGTTCACCTCGTCAGCACGCTCCAGCCCTGCACCGGTGAGGTGGAGAACCCGGAGCTTTTCCGGGACGGTCTCCGGGCTGAACGGCTTTGCGTGCGTGGTAGATGCATCCCGCTTGTCGGCTCCAAGAAAATAGGGGAGCAGAAGGGCGATGTCATCCAGACCACCTGCGATCGGCCCCGGCGCGTCCAGCGACCAACTCAGTGGCAGAACGCCATGCCGAGACGCCCGCCCGTAAGTGGGCTTGAACCCGTAGACACCACAGGCAGATGACGGAATCCGTACAGACCCGCCTGTATCACTGCCAAGGGCGGCTCCGACAATGCCAGCGGCAACCGCCGCTGCTGAACCGCCGCTGCTGCCGCCGGTGATATGCTCCTGGTTATGCGGGTTGCGCGTCGCACCGATACTCGACGTGGAGTTTGTCGCGCCGAATGCCCATTCGTGCATATTCGTCTTGCCAAAGATGACAGCGCCAGCGGCACGGAGGTTGGCGACAATAGTTGCGTCCATACCCTTTGGCTCCAACGGCAGAGCGTTCGAGCAGGCAGTGGTGGAATAGTCCTTCGTAAGATAATTGTCTTTGACCGCGATTGGCACACCATCGATGGGACTGAGGGGTTTGCCTGTCTTTCGCCTCTGGGTTGCCGCTTTGGCTTGAGCAATGACGATTTCTTCGTCTATTGCGACGAACGCATTCAAGTCGGCCAGTTGCGTTGCGAGCTCAAGAGACTGCTTTGCCAGGGAGTCGGGCGTTTGCCGTCCCTCTGCCAAAGCGACAACAAGCTCGGATAAGCTCTCACTTTTCGACACTGCTTAGAGCCTCCGGTACAAAAATATGGGCCGGTTCACGGAACTGATCAGCTTCCAACTTCGAAAGCCCACCGCGAATGCGTGCCAGAGTTGCCTTGATGCGCTTGAGTTGATCCTCGCTGAGTTGATCTGACATCTCAAACACCCAACAATTCCTGTTGCAGTTCTTTGTCAGCGCGCAGGCTGTCGCGATCCGTCTCCATCCTGATCGTGCCTTTCTCCATGACGTAGGCGCGTTCCGAAATTGACAAACAAAAATCGAGGTTCTGTTCTGCGACAAGAATTGCAATTTCATGCTCTTCGTTGATTCGTTTTAAAACCCCGGCCATTTCGTCGATGATCGAGGGTTGAACACCCTCGGTCGGTTCATCGAGCAGAAGGATTTTCGGTTGTGTTGCGAGGGCGCGGGCCAAAGCCAGGACCTGTTGTTGACCGCCGGACAATCCGCCCGCGAGATCGTTTGCCTTGGGTTGCAAAAGAGGAAAATCCTCCAGTATCGCCGCGACGGTTTTCTTTGCGTCAAAGCCATTTGATGCTGCTGCCACGGCGATGTTCTCGGTCACAGACATCCGCGGGAAGACGAACCGGCCTTGAGGCACGTAACCCAATCCAAGGCGGGCCCGTTTTGCTGGTGATGATGGTGCTGTTTCACCGGCAATCTCGACCGAACCTGACGTCGCCTTGATAAGTCCTGTCGCGTAGCGCATCAGAGTGGATTTCCCGACCCCGTTACGTCCAAGAAGAGCAACGATCTCAGCGGCGTTCACGTGTATGGAGACATCCCGAATGATAGTGGTCTTTCCATATCCACCAGTGGCGTTCTTGATCTTAAACATGCTCGCCTCTCCCCAAATAGATATCGAGGACAGCATCGTTCGCTCTGAGCGTCTCAATATCCCCTTCTGCAAAAAACTCGCCTTGGTGGAGTACAGTCACATGTCCTTCCAGCGTGCGTACGAATTCCATGTCATGCTCAACGACAACCACCGTCGTATGCTTGGCCAAGGTACGGACCAGCAAGGACAGCTCGCGAGTTTCCTCATTTGTCATGCCCGCGGCTGGTTCATCCAGAAGCACAACACGAGGTGCAAGACAGAGCACCATCCCGATATCGAGCCACTGCTGCTGACCATGAGAAAGAGCTGAGGCCTGCACAGCCTTCTGTTCTTCCATGCCCAACATCCCGAGAATGCGGGTCGCGGTTTTATCGGCTTGTACCGTGTCTCTTGTGCGTGCAAAAGCTGCGATCCAGAGGTTTTCCATCACGGTGTTTTCACCAAAGACCTGGGGTTTCTGGTTCTTGACGCCCATCCCCTTGTGAACCCGCTCGAAGATTGCCGTCTTCGTAATGTCGTCCTTGTCGAGAAGGATCTTGCCACCCTCGGGGCGATAGATGCCCACGCAGGTTTTCAAGAACGAGCTTTTACCTGCGCCGTTTGGCCCGATGAGTGAATAGGGCCGACCGGATGCAAAGTCGAGCGAGACCTTGTTGACCGGAATTACGCCGCCAAATCGCTTGAAGGCTTCATCGGTCGAAAGGTTCTTCGCGGGACCGGCCTGGGCGGCGGCCTCTTCGAGAATGCTGTCGAGCACTTCGGTATCGATCTTCACTGCCCCTGCATTACGAGCGGCATCGTTTGGATCAGGTAGGAACTTCTTCCAGAGAGTATCCAGTGCACCCAGAAACCCGTTATGCAAAAACATTACCAAGAGGATAAGTGTCGTGCCAAGGATCAAAGTCGTTTGACCGCCTGCTACTCCGCCGCCAAGCCAGAATGAAAGACCCCCGATAACAAGTGCACCCAAGAAAGGCCCAGCGAGTGTTCCTAGACCGCCAACCAAGACATAAATCGGAACGAGAAGTGCTTCTTGGACGGAGAAAATCGACGGGTTAAGGTAGTTTGCCCACAATGCGAAGAGTGCGCCTGAAAGCCCTGCAACGGCACCTGAATATGCAAAGTTCAACAATTGGTATTTGCGGATATCGTAGCCCAGAAGTTCCGTTTTCTCGATATCGATGCGAATGCAATCCACGATCTTGCCGAAGTTGCTTCGCATTAGCCAGCGCGTGAAGAAATAGACCGCTGCGGCGACGACGACGACAGTTGCGAAGGCCTCATTCGGACCAAGCTTTTTGGCTTCGGAGCCATATCCCAGAATGATCCCAGGGATGTTTGAGAGCCCGTTGTCGCCGCCGATACGGGCTTCACCCACGTCCAATTTGAAAGTCTGGGTCACCGACCAAAGCAACAGGGTAAAAGTGTAGGACAGGATCGTGCTCTGCAGCTCTCCCATGCGAGAGTAGAAAATAACATAGCCGAGGGCGACCGCGATCAGAGCGCCGAAAATAGCCGCGGATGGCAAGGCCCACACCAAAGTCATTCCGGACGACGGGGCTAAGTTGATCGCAATGACTGCGCCAAAGTATCCGCCCAATCCGTAGAAGGCTGTCTGAGCCAGGCTGAGCAGACCTCCACGCCCCCAGATGACATCCAGGCTCAGACCCAAAAGGCCAAAGATAACCCAGGATGTGGCAACGAAAGCGAGGTATGGATTCAAGGTTCCAGACAGAGCCAGTGCGATAACTGTCGCAAGCGCTGGAAAGATCAGGCCTGCATTTTTATGGAGTTTTTCAAACATATCCGATGGCCTTTAAAGCTTTCGGCGCCATTTGGCGGAAATACCCATCGGGTAGAGCCAAAGCAGAATGGCAGTCACGAGGAAGAAGAAGACATCGCCAACTACGGATGTCATGAAACTAGCGGTCACAGATGCGCCGCCACCGAGACCAAGGGCTGCAAGAGCACTCCCCGTCAATGTGACGGGTCCGGCTACGACAACCGTAAGGAAGCCTTTTACTGCGAAGAAAAGGCCCATCGAAGGCGTTGCCGGAATGATTGGAAGCAGGATTGCACCCGCAAGCCCGGCGAGGCCACTCCCGATCGCAAACGTCATGGTATTGACCCGAGACGAGTCGATGCCAATCGCTTGAGCCATTTGCGGCTGCTGGATTGAGGCTCGGGCTTTCATTCCATAGACCGTGCGCGTCATTAGCAAATAGATAAAGGCGAGCATGACTGCCGCCACGAAAATCATCAAGATCGGGTATACTGCGAGGCTATAGTCACCAACTTTGAAACTCCACTGCGGCATCCCGATGCCGGGCGACACAGTTCCAAACAACAGAACCGCAACTTGGTTGAATACCATGCCAAGGCCCCACGTTGCCAGCATTGTGTCAAAGAGCCGTCCATAGAGTTTGCGTATAATCAACAACTCGACCACTGCGCCGATAATCATGGTTGTGACCACGGCAAAGGGTATGGCCAACAGAAATGGAAGCCCGATCTGTGTCGCGGTCAGTGCCGAATAAGCCCCGACCATGATAAACTCGCCATGTGCGAGGTTGATCACTCCCATCAGGCCATACACTACGGCAAGGCCAAGCGTAGCGATCAACAGAATGGATGCGCTAGATAAAGATGACAGCAAAACTGTCGCCAAGAAATCGAGTTCCATGGAACCTCCCGAAGCTGGGGCAACCTTCGAGGCTGCCCCTTTTGTTGTGTGTCGTTTAGTTTTCTGGGGTGAAGTGCTCTACCAAATCGGGATTATCTACCAAGTTGCAAACTTCATTTTCAAAGGTTGGTGCAGCGTCTGGGAAGGTCTCGATGATATCGAAACCATTATTGGCGTTGCCACGCGCGATGTACATATTCTGACGTAGGTGGTGCGAACCTGGCTCAAGGGTGACCGTACCATTGGGGGCTTCGTAAGAAATCCCACTTTGCAGCGCCGCGATCACCTCATCGGTGTCGGTCGTCCCGGCCTGATTCGCAGCCGCGGCCCAAAGATGGACAGCGTTCCAGACGTCTACGGATCCAGTAACCACCGGCGTGTCAGTTCCATAGGCTTCTTCCCATTTTGCGAGAAATTTGGCGTTGGCATCGCCTGGGGCAGAAGGGAAGTAATTCATCACTGACACATATCCTTCGCCCGCCTGAGGTGACACGACGATCTGTTGGTTGCCCGAGCCGTAATTCGTAGAGACAAGGCCGATGTCTTCTTTCAGACCAGCCGCCGCGAATTGTTCAAGGAAACCCGTTTGCGCAGAACCCACGGGAATTGCGACGACAACATCTGGTTTCGCGGCCTGAATTTTCTGTATGGTTGGCGCATAGTCTGTCATGGAGAGGGGGAGATAATCTTCTCCAACAACCTCGGCACCGAGCTCTTTCGCATACTCGTGAATCCAGTAACCGGAGATCGTTCCGAAATTGTAGTCAGGAGCCATGATGTAGACGCGCGGGCCAAAATTTTCGACAGCCCATTTCATCAGAATGCTCAACTGCTGGGAGGCTGACGAACCGGTCACGAACGTATTGCGATCGCAGGCACCGCCCTCGTAGAGCGACGAATAGAAGTAAGGAATGTTCGCCTCGCGCAGGATCGGGCGGAGGGCCTCTCGCGAAGAACTGGTCAAACCCGCGAACATGGCCGAAATACCATCACGCAGGACGGCGGTTTGTGCGAACTGCGTGTATTTGGAAAGTTCAGACTGAGCGTCATACCCGACCACAACGATGTCTTCGCCATTTACACCGCCGGTTTCGTTGATGCTGGCAACAGCCAAATTAAGCGCTTGGTCTTGTTGTATTCCGTATATGTTCAATCCACCGGAGAGGTCGAATATCGCGCCGATCTTGACCTCGGCAAAGGCGGCAGAAGTAGTCATCGTCAGTGCGGTTGTAAGGCTCAATGCGGTCAACAGTTTTTTCATAGCTTACGCTCCCTGAATAAAGACAGTCAGGACCAGACTCGCGGCGGAAATTTTATTGAGGATAATCACAAGCGTCCGCTAGGGCGTCAACGTCCAGCTCTGTCGCTTGGTGATTTTATGTGCTTCCCAGCACGCGGCCATGATCTGCGCTTTTCACTGGCTTTGTCAAGTAGCTTAAGCGCCCGGTCGCCGCGGATGCCATGCCGAGTGGATATTACAGGACTTCGGCGGCGTGTTCCAAGTCGACGGCTATGCTGGCTACAACCGGTTGCTCGCCCCTGATCGGGTCGGCCCCGATTTCCGGCTGGCTCTTTGTTGGGCGTACGCCCGGCGCAAGCTGATCGAGATCACCCGCACCGGCCCGGCGAGTGGACCTGTCCCGCTTTCGTTCCGCCCCAAGCGCTCGTTTCGAATGCGACAGGGCTTTTCCATCCCAGTTCTGAGTGACGTCGCCGTGGATTGTAGAATCCGTTGATGCATTCGAAGATTGCCATCTCAGCTTGCCGCCTCGTTTCCCATGACCGCCGCCAGATCAGTTCGGCCATGATGGTTTTGAAAAACCCAAGGCGCGGTCTTGACATGCCGCAAGGTGAATGGTCTATTTGTCATCGGGCTGGGAAGCCGATCAAATTCCGACCGGCATTCAGCGCGTCGCACGAAGTGATGGCAGGGCAATTTGTTCCTGCGGCTGCACCGCCCCCGAAATCCCAAATCTCTCTCGCCATTTCTTTGTGCTAGCTGCGTGTCGCTTACTTCACGAAGCCAAAGAGGAACACATCATGGCAAAAATCCAGAAAACCCCGTTTCACGCAGTTGGCGAGAAGATGGGAGCGGATATGAGAGAGCTTTTCGGTTACTATCTTCCGTGGCACTACAACCCGGGACCGGAGGCGGAACACCTTGCGACCCGTGACAAGGCAAGCCTTTGCGACCTTCATTATATGGCGGAATTTTCGGTCTCTGGACCGGACGCTTTGAAATTTGTCCAACAGGTGGCCACTGCGAACGTGTCTGAGCTGAAACCGGGTTCGATCAAGTACTCGACCTTTTGCAATGCCGAAGGCCAAATGATAGATGACGGAACGATCTGGTGTTTCGAGCCTGATGAATACATGCTGATCACGGGCGACGAGACCGATTTCTCATGGTTTCAAGAACAGGCCGATCGCTTTGACGTCAGTATTAAGAACGAGACCGATCAACACACCACACTTGCGCTGCAAGGACCGAACTCGCGTCAGGTCTTGCAGCAGGTCACGTCTGCGCCGATAAATGACATCAAATACTACAAATTCATCAAGGGCGACGTGGCCGGTGTTGCCTGTGTGATTGCGCGTATGGGCTACACCGGCGAGTTCGGGTTTGAATTGCACTGTGATCCTGAAGAGGCCGAGAAGGTCTGGAATGCTCTGTTCGAGGCCGGAGAGAAACACGGTCTTGTTCCTCTGGGGCAGTGCGGGCTGGAAAGCGTCCGTCAGGAGGCCGGCTACGTCCTGGTCGGCAACGAGCATAACAAGCAGACCAATCCGTTGGAAGCCGGCCTGGGCTGGACGGTTGATTTCAACAAACCCGATTTTTGCGGAAAGGCCGCGCTGGAGAAAATCCGGGATCAGGGGATCAACCGCACGCTGGTATGGTTCGACGTTCTGGATGGTACGGTCATGAGCACCGGTGATGCCGTAATCGCCGGTGGAAAGGAAATCGGCCGGGTCACAAGCGGATCGTACTCTCCGGACCGGAAGAAGGGCACCGCGATGGCCTATGTCGCGCCGGAATACGCAATAAGCGGTGTTTGCTACGATCTGAAGGACAAGGCTGCCATCCATTCTGCGAAACTGTCCCTGGTGCCCCTGTTCGACCCTTGCAAGGTCAGAAGCAGAACGTTCGTTCGGTAATTGACAAATCAGGCGGGCGGATAAAACTCTATGTACTTGTCATCAAAGGACGAAGAGCGACTGCGCTTGTTTCTGGCGGCAGAACTCGCCCGCCGCCGAAAGGCTCGCGGATTGCAACTCACTTACCCCGAGGCCTATGCCCTTATCGCAGACGACATTTGCGAGGGTGCCCGAGACGGCAGATCGGTTGCGGAACTGATGTCACTAGGCACGCTAATCCTGACCGAAAGCGATGTGTTGCCGGGCGTTTCAACACTCCTGGAAACCA
>JBATDH010000082.1:0-1686 GCA_049663365.1 Albidovulum sp.
GGGAGGGACCGGGTGCCCCCCACCCCCATCCCCTCGCCACGGAGGGGCAGGGGTGCCGGGTTTGGTTGGCGGCGCTTCGGGCTTGCGGGGCGGGGCAAAGCCGCTAAGGTCGTCTTAACCGGTTTCCGCGAGGATCGGATCAGACAAGAGCGGGGCAGCATGGCCAATCACCTTTATTACGGCGACAACCTCAAGGTGCTGCGCGACAGCATCGGCGACGGATCGGTCGATCTGATCTATCTCGACCCGCCGTTCAACTCGAACGCCAGCTACAACGTGCTGTTCAAGGGGCCGCAGGGCAACCAGTCCGCCGCCCAGATCGAGGCCTTTGACGACACCTGGCACTGGAATGACAGCGCCGAGTCTGCGTTCGGCGAGGTGCTGCGGTCGGGCAACGGGGCGGCGGCGGAAATGCTGCGGGCGATGCGGTCGTTTCTGGGCGACAACGACATGATGGCTTATCTCGCCATGATGGCGGTGCGGCTGCTGGAACTGCACCGGGTGCTGAAGCCGACCGGGAGCCTTTATCTGCACTGCGACCCGACGGCGAGTCATTATCTGAAGATATTGCTGGATGCGGTGTTTGGGAAGGATCGTTTTATCAACGAAATCGTCTGGAAGCGCTACGGTGCGCACAATGACGTTGGACAAGGTTCAAAGCACTACGGTAGGGTCAACGACATTTTGTTGTTCTATTCAAAGACAAATGAGCGCACTTGGAACCAGCAGTATATCCCTCAAAGTGACGTATATATAGAGCAACGGTTTTCATACAAAGATCCTGACGGCCGACGTTATACTGATACGCCGTTGACAGGGCCAGGTGGTGCAGAAAAGGGAAATCCCGTCTATGAATGGAATGGCCATACTCGCGCATGGCGAATTTCAAAAGAGACCATGCAACAGAAGCATGAGCGCGGCGAACTACACTACACGAAGTCGGGCTATGTTCGTGGAAAGCGATACCTCGACGAAGCAAAAGGCATCCCCGTTCAATCGCTTTGGGCCGACATCGTTACACTGGGAGGCACAAACGCCGAACGCCTCGGCTACCCCACCCAGAAGCCCGTCGCCCTCCTCGAACGCATCCTCTCCGCCTCCTCCAATCCCGGTGATGTCGTGCTCGACCCGTTCTGCGGCTGTGGCACCACGGTCCATGCTGCCGAAAAGCTCGGCCGCCAGTGGATCGGCATCGACGTGACCCACCTTGCCATCGGCTTGATCGAAAAGCGCCTCCGCGACGCCTTCCCCAAGGTCGTCTTCACCACCCACGGCGTGCCGCAGGATCTGGCCGGGGCGCGCGACATGGCGGCGCGCGGGCGCGACGACAAGAACTACTATTTCGAATTCGAGAAATGGGCGCTGTCGCTGATCGCCGCCCAGCCCGGCAACCTCTCGAAAAAGGGTGCCGACAAGGGCATCGACGGGCGGCTTTACTTTGGCCAAAAATCCGAAGGCACGGCGATTGTCAGCGTCAAGGCCGGCGACAATGTCAGCGTCGCGATGATCCGCGACCTGCGCGGCGTGATCGAACGCGAGGGGGCGGGCATCGGCGTTTTCCTGACGCTCGCCGAGCCGACCAGACCGATGCTGGCCGAGGCGGCGGGGGCCGGGCAATACGAGTTGGACGGGTTCGCCCCGGTGCCGCGTTTGCAGATCGTCACCGTCGAGCAGGCGCTGGCGCTG
>JBATDH010000083.1:0-7253 GCA_049663365.1 Albidovulum sp.
GGAATAGATGATACCGCTTGCGGCACTTTCTTCCAGCACAGCCAGGGTCAGGCGATAGTAATCCTCGGGCCGCGTCAGGGTCGACGTCGCCGCCTCATAGACCTGCAAGAAGTGCCAGAAATCTCGAAACGCGTAGTGGCCGTTTTCATCGAAAATACCGGCTATATCCATGTGTTTTTGTTTGGCAAGGCCGCGAATGAAAGCAGGCGGTGCCGCCCCTTCCAGATGCAGGTGCAACTCTACCTTGGGCAGCATCGTCACAAGAAACTCCTTCCGGGGCCTTGCGCGGGCACACCAAGATGCGCGGCAATCGACGCGGCGACATCGCTGAACCCCACATGCCCGACAGCACGCGCACCCAGCCCATATCCCAGCACCGGCACACGTTCGCGCGTGTGATCGGTGCCTGACCAGGTCGGATCATTGCCGTGATCGGCGGTAAAAATCGCGAGATCGCCAGGCCGCAGGCGTTTCAGGAAGGCCCCCACCCGCTGATCAAACCATTCGAGCGCGCGCGCATAGCCCGCAACATCGCGGGGGTGGCCGTAAACGCTGTCGAACTCGACAAAGTTGGCAAAGGTCAAGGAACCGGCCTCGGATGCCGCGGTTGAGGCCAGCAAATGTTCGAAAAGGTCCAGATCAATTCCCTTTTTCAATGTGTCGATACCGCGCATGGAAAAAATATCACCGATCTTGCCAATGGCGTGAACCTGCCTGCCTGCGCCCTGCACCCAATCGCAAAGCGTGGGCGACGGCGGGGCAATGGCATAGTCATGTCGGTTGGGGGTACGGCGAAATTTGCCCGGCGCCCCAACAAAGGGGCGCGCGATGACCCGCCCGACCTTCATCGCGTGCAGTCGCGGCGCGATGCCTTCGCACAGGCTCAACAACCGGTCGAGGCCGAAACTTTCCTCATGCGCGGCGATCTGAAACACGCTGTCGGCGGAGGTGTAGCAAATCGGCCAGCCCGTCCGCAGATGCTCGGGACCAAAGATTTCCATGGCGGGCAGTCCGGCAGAGCGGGTGTTGCACAACGTCCCGTCGCAACCCGCCATCGCCGCCACCGCTTCGGTGATTTCCGGGGGAAAGGCGGGGTTCAAATCCGGAAAATAGTGCCAGTCCCACGGCACCGGCACCCCGGCAAGCTCCCAATGGCCCGACGGGGTGTCCTTGCCTTTGGAAATCTCCGTCGCCGCCCCCCACAGACCCAAAGCTTGCGCCCCAAGCCCCTCCACCTTGACACCCGACGCCAGATGCAGGGCGGCACCAAGCCCCAAGCCGTCCAGGTTCGGCATTTTCAACGGGCCGGATCGGCCTTCTTCGGCCTGACCATTGGCGCAGGCCATCGCGATATGCCCTAGCGTATTGGCCCCTGTATCGGGGCGCCGGCCGTTGAAAAACCTGTCCGCATCCGGCGCACCGCCAATGCCGACACTATCCATCACGATCAGGAATGCCCGCGCCATCAGCCGATCCTCCTATGGATAAGGTCAGGTATTTCAGGCAGTTGCGCCGATATCTTCATCGCCTTGACCACGGCTGCCTTGGCCCGTTCCGCGGCGTCTTCGGTTGCCGCATGGATCCGCGCGATCACCTCGCCCTTTTCCACCCGCTCGCCCAGCGGCATGATTTCCGAAAACCCGACCGATGGATTGATCCTGTCCCCACCTTTCAGCCGTCCACCACCCAGATGCACAACCGTGTGACCGATCGCCAATCCGTCTATGGCCGAAATGAAACCGGAACCTTCCGCCTGCACATCGCGCATGACCGGGGCCGCGGGCAGCCTGTCAGGGTAGCGCTCGACAAAATCGGCCGGGCCACCCAAAGCGGCGACCATGCGGCCAAAATATTCGGCCGCCCGACCGGATCCCAGCGCCTCGGCGATCTGATCGGCCCCGTCGCGGGCGTCCTCCGCCAGCTCGGCCAGAACCAGCGCTTCGCCGCCCAAGGCAACCGTCACATCCCACAAGCGTTGATTGACGTCGCCGCCGGTCAGGGTTTCCAGCGCCTCCATCACCTCAAGCGCATTGCCCGCAGAGGCGGCCAGCGGCTGGTTCATATCGGTCATCAGGGCAGTGGTCTTGCAACCGGCGTCATTGGCCGTCTGAACCAGCGATGTCGCCAGGGCTTCGGCTTCCGCACCCGATTTCATGAAGGCACCGGATCCGACCTTCACATCCAGAACAAGGGCTTCAAGCCCGGCGGCCAGTTTCTTGGACAAGATCGAAGCGGTGATGAGATCAATGCTCTCTACCGTCGAAGTCACATCGCGGATCGCATAAAGCCGCCGGTCAGCGGGTGCCAGATCAACCGTCGCACCGACAATCGCACAGCCGATATCGGCCACCAGCTTGTGCAATTCCTCGACCGACACATCCGTGCGATAGCCGGGAATGGCCTCCAGCTTGTCAAGCGTGCCGCCGGTATGCCCAAGCCCCCGGCCCGAAATCATCGGCACATAGGCCCCGCAAGCGGCCAGCGCCGGGGCCAGCAACAGCGATGTGCAATCGCCGATGCCGCCGGTGGAATGCTTGTCGATCACCGGGCCGGGCAATTGCCATGCAAGCACCTTGCCGCTGTCGCGCATCGCCAGGGTAAGCGCGACGCGCCCGTCTTCGCCCAGCCCGTTCAGCAAGACCGCCATGGCAAAGGCACCCGCCTGCGCATCGGTCACGTTGCCAGAGGCAAGACCGCGCGCAAACCATTCCGCCGCGGCTTCGTCCAAAGATGTCTGGTCACGGACCTGCGCTATGATCGAACGGGCGTCCATCTCAGACCTTATCCATATGTGCCGCCGAAAAGCCACCGGGCAAAAGTGCCCCGATGGTGGTTTTGGTCGTCGCGCCATCGGTGGTGGCCAGGGTAACAGGGACGCTAGGGCCACCGAACTCAGCGAGTTTCTGGCGGCAGCCGCCACAGGGCGGCACAGGTTCCATGCTGTCGGCGATCACGCATACTTCGGCGAGCTTGGTTTCCCCCGCCGCAACCATCGCGGCAATTGCGCCCGCTTCTGCACAGGTGCCTTCGGGATAGGCGACGTTTTCTACGTTGCACCCGACATAGACACGGCCCGATGCGGACCGTACCGCCGCACCCACCTTGAACCGCGAATAGGGCGCATAGGCATTTTCGCGGACATCACGGGCGGCGTCGAGTAGCGACATGGTCGGCTCCTTCCTCAGTCCTCAAGCTGCGTGCGCAGCAGGCTTGATGCTCGATCAAGCCATAATTTCGGTCTTGAAGCTTCCCGGCAAGGAAACCTCCAGAATTTCGATGTCATCACTGGGGTCGAGCCAGCGGGTGGCCATACCGGGAGGGGTGACAAAGGCGTCGCCCGGCGCCAGGCGGTAAGGTTCCTTGCCGTCGCCGTCCAGGGTCATTTCCCCTGCCATGATGAAGCCGAACAGGATATCGCTGTCATGCCGCGTCCGGATCGGTTCGCCCTGCCCTTTGCGCACAACCTCGACCCCGGCCACGCCCTGGGTATTGAGGTTGATGGTGGTATCGCGGCATTGGAAACCCGGCAGGCGAAATGGCCGCCATTCGGCATCTTGACCTATGTTGTGGACGAACCGTTGGCCCTGCCATTCACGGTCCGGGCGCAGTTGCGCGGTGGGCAGGGTCATTTCATGATCAATCTCGGTAACATGCTCGGCAGGCACGCCGATTTCGATCACCTCGATTCCGTCCGACGCCTCCAAAACCCGGTGGCGGATTTCCGGCGGCTGGATAAAGCAATCGCCCGCCGTCAGCCGGATCGGATCACCCTGATCCTCGTACACCACGTCAACCCAACCACGATAACAAAAGATCAGTTGAAACCCGACCTTGTGGAAATGAACCATGTCCGGCACCGGCCCGCCGTCAGGAATGCGGATATGGCTGGCGATGATCGACCCGCCCAGCCGCGATGGGATAAGATCACGGTATTGCATCCCTGCCCGCCCGATCACCCAGGGTGCCTGATCGGCCAGACGACGCACGACAAAGGCATGTTCCGTCGGCGGCTGGATGACCGGCGGGTTCAGCACATCAATCGCAACTTGCGTGCCACCGGGCGAGGTCAGATTGCGCCTTCCCTCGGCAATGGCATCCGGTTCATCGCTCAATATCCGCAACTGACCCGGTGCCGCGACGTGTCCCGCCTCCAGCCGGATGCGTAGCCCGTGCCCCGACATGACCGCCACCGCAGGATCGTCCGCCGGATAGATCATGTCCAGCCGCAGACCCAGCACATTGGTGAAAAACGGCAGGTCTTTGCGCAGGCTCTGCGTCGGCAATACGATCTCGCCACGAATTTCGGCCATTGTTTGCTCCACCCATGCTATGGCAAGAGTGTGATGTAGCGTTATGATTTGCAAGCCGTCTCGCACTTCCTCAACGGGCCTTTTGGCGGCGGCAAGGCATAGTTTAACGCTGAACTATATTGAAAAGGGGTGGGACGTGGACGAGACAAGACAGGAAAACACGCGGCAAGCGGCACTTGACTACCACGAATTTCCCAAGCCCGGAAAACTGGAGATACGCGCCACCAAGCCCATGGCCAATGGCCGCGACCTTGCCCGCGCCTACAGCCCCGGCGTGTCCGAGGCCTGTCTGGAAATCAAGGCCGATGCGTCTACCGCCAGCCGCTATACAGCGCGCGGCAACCTTGTGGCTGTCGTGACCAACGGCACCGCGGTGCTGGGCCTGGGCAATATCGGCCCGCTGGCGGCAAAACCGGTGATGGAAGGCAAGGCGGTTCTCTTCAAGAAATTCGCCAGCATCGACTGTTTCGATATCGAGTTGAACGAATCCGACCCCGAACGCCTGGCCGATATCGTCTGCGCGCTTGAACCCACCTTTGGCGCGATCAATCTGGAAGACATCAAGGCCCCTGACTGCTTCATCGTCGAAAAGCTCTGCCGGGAAAGGATGAACATCCCCGTCTTTCACGATGACCAGCACGGCACGGCCATTGTCGTCGGGGCGGCGGCAACCAACGCCCTGCATGTCGCAGGCAAGAAGTTCGAGGATATCAAGATCGTATCAACCGGTGGCGGTGCTGCCGGAATCGCCTGTCTCAATACATTGCTGAAAATGGGGGTGCGGCGGGAAAATGTCTGGCTCTGCGACATCGCCGGTCTGGTCTACGAGGGCCGGACCGAGGAAATGACGCCGCAAAAGGCAGAGTATGCGCAAAAAACCGACCACAGGACATTGGCCGACGTGATCGGCGGGGCAGACCTCTTTCTTGGACTGTCAGGCGCCAATATCCTGACCCCTGAAATGGTGGCGAAGATGGCCCCCAGCCCGATCATCTTTGCGCTGGCCAATCCAAACCCCGAAATCATGCCCGATCTGGCGCGCAGCGTGGTGCCGGATGCAATCATTGCCACCGGTCGGTCGGATTTTCCCAATCAGGTCAACAATGTCCTTTGCTTTCCGTTCATTTTTCGCGGCGCACTGGATTGCGGTGCGACGACGATCAATGACGAAATGGAGCTGGCCTGCATCGAAGGTATCGCCCAACTCGCCCGTACAACCACCAGCGCCGAGGCGGCGGCGGCCTACAAGGGCGAACAAATGACCTTTGGCCCGGATTATCTGATCCCGAAACCCTTCGATCCCCGGCTGATCGGTGTCGTGGCCAGCGCCGTTGCCCGTGCGGCAGTGGAAACCGGCGTTGCGGCCCGCCCGATCGCGGATATGGACGCCTACAAACGCAAGCTCGACGCATCGGTGTTCCGATCGACCTTGATCATGCGGCCGGTTTTCGAAGTCGCCCGTACGGTCACGCGCAAGATCATCTTTGCCGAGGGCGAGGATGAACGTGTCTTGCGCGCCGCCAACGCGATGATTGAGGAAATGACCGACAAGCCCATCCTGATCGGACGGCCCGAGGTGATCGAGCACCGTTGCGAACGGGCCGGGTTACCGATTCGTCCGGGGCGCGATTTTGAAATCGTGAACCCGCAAAACGACCCGCGGTACCGCGATTATTGGGGCAGTTATCACGAACTGATGGCCCGCCGGGGCGTGTCACCCGATATCGCCCGCGCCATCATGCGCACCAATACCACGGCCATTGCCGCGGTCGCGGTCCACCGGGGCGACGCGGACAGCATGATCTGCGGCACATTCGGTCAGTATCTGTGGCATCTCAACTATATCGAGCAGGTGCTGGCGCGCGACGGATTGCGACCGGTCGGCGCGCTCAGCCTGATGATCCTCGAAGACGGCCCCCTGTTCATCGCCGACACCCAGATCAATTCGGTCCCGACCCCCGATCAGATTGCCGAAACCATCATCGGTGCGGCCCGCCACGCCCGCCGCTTTGGCGTGGCCCCCAAGGTCGCCATCTGCGCGCATTCGAACTTCGGCAACCTGAACACGGATTCCGGCAACAGGATGCGCGCCGCCATGGATATCTTGGCCGCAAGAAAGGTCGATTTTGACTATGAGGGTGAAATGTCGGTCGACGCCGCACTCGACCCGGAATTGCGCGAACGCATTTTCCCCCACAGCCGCTTTGATGGCCCCGCCAATATCCTGGTTTTCGCCTTCACCGACGCGGCCAGCACGGCGCGCAACATTCTCAAGATGAAGGCAAGCGGGCTTGAAGTCGGCCCTATCCTTATGGGCATGGGCAACCGGGCGCATATCGTTACCCCGTCGATCACCGCGCGCGGGTTGCTGAACATGTCCGCCATCGCGGGAACGCCGGTTGACCATTATAGCTGATTTTCACGCGGTCCAGGGGGCCGGTCGCGCCTGAATGGCCCTGTTAGCGCAAAACGTGACAGAGCGCCGCTGGCACCGGCCATCGGCCGCAACAGTTGCGAAACATTCTTGTGAAAGCGGGTATCGCGACGTAACCAAAAGAAAAGGGAGGAGGCCGCGCCATGACCTATGCAAAAACATATTCCGACTGGAAGGCTGACCCGGAAAAATTCTGGATGCAGACCGCCGATCGGATCGACTGGATCAAGGCTCCGTCCAAAGCTCTCTTTGCCGACAATGCCCCGATTTACGAATGGTTTAGCGATGGTGTGGTCAACACCTGCTGGAATGCCGTGGATCGGCACGTCGCAGCCGGTCACGGCGCACGGACGGCCATTATCCACGATAGCCCCATCACCCAATCCGTGAGCAAGATCACCTACGCCGAATTGCAGACCCGCGTCGCCAGACTGGCCGGTGCCTTGCGCGCCAGGGGCATTCAGAAGGGCGACCGCGTAATAATCTACATGCCGATGGTGCCCGAAGCG
>JBATDH010000084.1:0-15850 GCA_049663365.1 Albidovulum sp.
GATGATGTCGTCGCTCAGCGACGACACGAAGGGGATAAGCATGATCCCCATCACCAGCCCCCCGGTCATCACCGACGATGACGATGCCCCCAGCCCCATCGGCTGGGCAACCATATCGCGCAAGAACGGGCCAACGGTTATCAGCGCAAACAGCCCATAAACGATGGTCGGAATACCGGCGAGGATTTCCAGCAAGGGTTTGACGATCGCGCGCAGACGATTACTCGCGTATTCCGACAGGTAGATCGCACTCATCAGCCCGACCGGAACCGCAAAAATCAAGGCTACGAACGAAACGTAAAGCGTCCCCCACAGCAGCGGCCAGATGCCCAGATCCGATCCACCCCGGAACTGCGGATTCCATGTGAAACTCAGGAAAAAGTCCTTCGCCGGATAAATCTGAAAGAAATGGATCGTTTCAATCGAAAGCGAGGCAACAATGCCAATCGTTGTCAGAACAGCGACGAATGACGCCCCGATAAACAGAGCCAGCACAAAATTTTCCGAAACATTGCGCGCCCGGAAATCCACAGAAATCCGTGAACGGGACCACAATAGCCCCGCCAATGCCACGGCGATCACCAACATTACCATCGCCGTCGCACCGTTGTTGCTTAGACTACGAAACTCCTTTGCAGCCTCAAGAACGTCGGTGCCGACATCACTGCCCACGGCGACACCCACATCCGCGAGCCTTGCACGGACATTGGATTCATTGGCTTGCAGCTGACCAAGATCACTTTCACCGATCAGCCCCTGTGCCACCATCAAGTCCAACCCGCCGGCCACGCGCCGCACATCGCCCATCACAAGGCTAAACGTGGCACTGTCAGAAAGACCTGGGGCATCAATGCGACTGATGACCCGGCTTTCCACAATAATCGGCTGAACAAAAAGCCAGACGAGCATCGTCAGAAGCGCGGGCACGGCCGTGAACAAGAAAACCGATTGGCCATGATATCCACCAACCGAATGGAGCCGGCGTGAATCTCCGCCCGCTTTGACAAGGGCGCGGCGGCGACCAAGAAAAAACCCCGCCAGTGCAAGGGTCAAAACCGTCAAGATGAGGAAACCGGATGTCATGATCTACTTCGCAAGTCTCGGGATAAGGCGGCACCATGATGATGCCGCCTGTGGTTTCAAGTCAGTTCAACGGGGCCATGGTGCCACCGGCTGCAACCATTTCCTGGGTAGCCGCCAGTTCCGGGTCGGATACCAGACCGTAGGCTGCCAGGGGGCCATCCGGTCCGGCCATGTCGTCGGACACAAAAAACTCGATGAATTCCTGAAGACCGGGGATGACGCCAAGATGCGCATTCTTCACATAAAAGTACAACGGGCGCGAAACAGGATATTCGCCCGAAGCAATTGTTTGGGTGGATGGAACGACATCGCCCATCGTGGCGACGCGCAACTTGTCAGCGTTGTTTTGGTAGAACGACAGGCCAAAGACGCCGATGGCATTCTTGTTGGTGTCGATACGGGCAAGCGTTTCAGTGTAGTCCCCGTCGATATCGACCGACTTGCCGTCTGTGCGCAATTCCATGCAGGATTTTGCCGCTGCCTTTTCATCGCCGCCATTTGCAGCCATGAATGCATCATGCGCACCCGAGTCAACACATCCGGCCTCGATGACCTTGGTGTCAAAAACTTCGCGGGTGCCGTGCTTGGTGCCGGGAATGTAGGTCAAAATATCCTGAGTTGCGAATGATGCATTCACATCGGCCCAGGTAGCGTTGGGATTGGCCACCAAAGCCCCATTGACGATCACATTGGCGGCAATCGCATTGTACCAATCGGCAGGGGTAAAGGCGAATTCGGGGCCGTTGATGTCGGAGGCGAAGACGATCCCGTCATAGCCGATCCGCACTTCCATAATGTCGGTCACGCCGTTGGCCGCGCACAGATCAATATCGGATTGCTTGATGCGCGACGACGAATTGGCGATGTCGATGGTGTTTTCGCCAACACCTTCGCAAAGCTTCTTGCGACCGGCGCCGGACCCGCCCCCTTCTACGACCGGTGTGGGAAAGCCAAAATTCTCGCCAAAGACTTCGGCAACAATAGAAGCATATGGCAAGACGGTCGACGATCCGGCAATCTGGATTTGATCGCGTGCATTGGCGGTTGTCGCGGCCAGGGCCATGGCCAGCATGGATAGCGGAAATTTGGCAGACATCATTGCATTCTCCTGCATGTACAACAAATGATCGCATCCTCGGCGACCATGAGTTGGCCTTAAACTGGCGTCGCCAAAGTTTTGCGACAGCAACGTAACGTTTTAATGACATTTGCTCTGCGGCCGTCAGCCCGGCGTGACTGCGTCACTGCCCCCACTGGGCAAGATTACAATGAATCTGCTGCCCTTGCCGACATCGCTTTCAATCCGTAAACGGCCACGGTGGCGATTGACGATATGTTTCACAATCGCCAGTCCCAGCCCGGTGCCGCCTTTTTCACGGCTTCGATGGGTGTCCACGCGGTAAAAACGTTCGGTCAGGCGCGGAAGGTGCAAAGGGTCAATGCCATCCCCCTTGTCAATGACCTCAATCTGAACCGCCGGGCCGCGCAATGTCGGCTCCCGGTCAAGCTGGGAAAGGCGCACCACAACGCTTTTCCCACTGCTACCATATTTCAGTGCATTTTCGATAAGGTTGTGAAACACCTGCACAAGCTGATCGCTGTCGGCCAACAAAATGACCGGATGTTCAGGTGCCTCAAACACCAGTTCCACGCCCATCGCTGTCGCCAGCGGGTTCTGGGTGGCCAGGACACCGCGCAACAGGGCGATGACATCCACCTGTTTTGACGGGCGGATTCTTTCGTCCGCCTCCACCCGGCTGAGCGACAGCAGGTCGTTGACCAGCCGGATCATGCGGCCCGATTCCCGCTCCATGATGGTCAGGAATCGTTCCCGCGCTTCGGCATCGTCGCGCGCCGCCCCGCGCAGCGTTTCGATGAAACCAATCAGCGCGGTCAGGGGTGTGCGCAATTCATGGCTGACATTGGCCACGAAATCCCGCCGCATCGCGGTGGTCTGTTCCAACGCGGTCTGATCTTCGAGACTAACGAGGGCGCCAGACCCGGCATCCGTCCCGAGCGGCGAAAAATGCACGGACAGATACCTGTCGACACCATTGGCCACCAGAGCAATCCGGTGTTGGCCCCTTTCTCCCTTGTCAAGACAGGTTTCCAGCCCATCCAGAAAATGCGGATGCCGTAAAAAGGAGCTGGCCTGCCTTCCGGCGATTTCAGTTCCAAACAGGGCCGCCGCGGCCGCGTTGGCCAGCAAGACCCGTTGATCCGGTCCGAACAGCACCATGGCCGTCGGAATCGCCTCAATAACTTGCCGTATCACTGCCGTCTGCATATCTTCGAGCCTCTGGGAAAATTCTGACACCCGTTACCCTTGGGGCTTCTGGGTATTGTGTCATTATCATGATCAATCCATCCACTTTTTCATTACTTTTTACTCTTCGGAAACACTATCGGCCTAGAGACATAGCCTATTGAAAAATATCCCAATTTATTGGGTCCATTGGAAATTAATTCTTGCTTCTTTGAATTAACCATAGCAGGTCTGTTTGCTAAGAGCGCCACCATGGGTTGTATTTACCACACGTCCCGGCACACCGATAATATTGTTTTTGTTCTGTGAAAGTGAAGCCGCGGCGTGGGTATCGAAGTAAACAAGTTCACCGACAATGACCTTACCGTCACGACCGGATTTCGCACATTGCTTATAGGGATCCAACGGGCCGATTTGACGATTGTGCAAAAGACGTTTACCGGCCCCCTGATCTCCGCGGAATTTCAAAAACTTGGCGCGAACCAACTGGCAGAAATCAATCCCGACATTGTCGTGGCCCCGCTTTGGGCGCGGGGTTTCGATATTATTGATGTTGCCGCTCTTTTGAAACCTCTGCGTTACCGCGGACTGCTATGCGCGTTGATGGACAAGTTGCCAAACCCCGCAGCAGTGCTGACGGAACTCCGCACCAGTTGCAAAGGCATCGACATCAAACTTCTCGTTCGGCCAGAATAGGAACGCTGGTCAAAGGGCCGTTACTGCCGCTAAACCCGTCCTGAAATCGCGTATCAACAGGTCAATATCCTCTACCCCCACCGATACGCGGAAAAACCCTTCCGATATTCCCAGTTCCTGACGCTTTTGCGCCCCCAGGTTTCGGTGCGAGGATGAGGCCGGGTGCGACAGGGTGGTTCCGATATCGCCCAACGTCGGTGCAAAGGCGATGTTCGGCATGGCTTCGGTCAGGGCGTTGGCGGACGCCCGACCCCCGTTCAATTCAAACGACAACATGTGCCCGCCCTGCCCCTGCAACAAGGCCACCGCGCGATTGTGGTCGGGGTGGTCGGGTCGGGTCGGGTAAAGCACCCGCTTCACCCCCGCCAACCCGGCCAGATGATCGGCCAGGGCGGCGGCATTTTCCTGGGCCCGGTCAAAGCGCAGATGAAAGGAATAAAGCCCCCGTTCGGCCAGCCAGCAATCAAATGGGCTGGGGGCCATGCCGGTGGTGACGGCGAAATCATAGACGGCCCTGCGGTGGGCTGGATCACGGGTCGCGACATAGCCCAGCATCACATCGGAATGCCCGGCCAGAATCTTGGTCACGGAATGAATGACAATGTCGGCACCGTGGTCAAAGGGTCGGTAGCCGCGCGGCGTGGTAAAGGTATTGTCCACCGCCACCGGAACGCCGCATTCATGCGCCGCCTTGATGATGGCGTCCATATCGGCGATCCGCAGCGTCGGGTTCGATACCACTTCCAGCAAGATCAGCCTGGTTTCCGGCCTGATGGCCGCCACCATTGCCGCAGCATCAGTCGGATCGGCCAGTGTTGTGGCAATGCCGAAACGACCCAGGTCATGCCCCATCAGCCGCAAGGAGCGACCGTAAAGCTGATCGCCGCCCACAACGTGATCCCCGGCCTTGAGCAACCCCAAAAGAACGGCGGAAATCGCCGCCATACCGGATCCGACGATCAGCCCGCCGCCGCCTTCGACAGGGGCACCTTCCAGCGCGTCGATCTTTTTGGCCAGCACCTCGGCGTTCGGATGACCTTCACGGGCATAGGTAAAGCCTTTGACTTCGGCGTCATACTGGGCATCAAGCTGATCGGGGTTCAGCGACGCGTAAACCACCGATGGCTGGATCGGTGTGCCGACCGCACGGCTGACACTTTGCGGCCAGGCGGTGCGGCGCACCAGGTTTTCCGGTGTATCCGGCATTTTCGGCACTCCTTGAAAAGACGTTGTGTTTCAGACCAGTCGCAGCCCTTTGGCATAGCGCAGCGCGTTGGCACGGTAGCCCGCTGCGGTCGCACTCAATGCCTTTTGTGCCTCCTTATCAAGGGTCCGTATGACTTTTCCCGGCGCGCCCATCACCAGACTGCCATCGGGAATTTCCTTACCCTCGGTGATCAACGCCCCTGCCCCGATCAGGCACCCCTTGCCGATACGGGCACCGTTCAGGATTGTCGCCCCCATCCCGATCAGCGCGCCGTCGCCGATGATGCACCCATGCAGCATTGCCTTGTGGCCGATGGTACAATTCGCGCCGATCACCAGCGGAAATCCCATATCCGTGTGCAACACACAGTTTTCCTGAATATTCGACCCCTCGCCCACGCGGATTTCTTCGTTGTCGCCCCGCAGGGTCGACCCGAACCAGACACTGGAAAAAGCCTCCAGCACCACCTTGCCGATCAGGTTTGCATCCGGCGCGACCCAAACCCCCTGGTGCAATTCGGGGGCGATCCCATCAAGAGCATAGATCATCGTGCCGCGAACTCCTCGTTCAGCGCACGGACAAAGCCGGACAGCCCCGGTTGACGGTCGCGGCGCATCCGTTCGGCCATCAGGATGGTTTTCAGATCATTCTCGGCCTGGTCAAGATCATCGTTGATCAGCACGTAATCATATTCCGCCCAATGGCTGATTTCAGCCTCGGATTTCGCCATCCGCCCGGCGATCACGTCGTCGCTGTCCTGCCCACGTTGGCGCAGGCGTCTTTCCAATTCGGCAATCGAAGGCGGCAGGATGAAGATGGAAACGACATCGTGGCTCATGGCCTGTTTCACCTGCTGGCCTCCCTGCCAGTCAATGTCGAACAACGTGTCACGCCCCTCGGCCATGGCCGTTTCGACTGGTGCGCGCGGACTGCCGTAGAAATTGCCGAAAACCTCGGCATGTTCCAGCATCTCGCCACCGTCGACCATTGTCTTGAAAACCTCGTGGGTGCGAAAATAATATTCGCGCCCTTCCTCTTCGCCGGGCCGTGCGGGCCGCGTTGTCGCCGAAACCGAAAAACGGATCGAGGGGTCCCAGACCATCAGACGCCGGGCGAGCGTCGATTTCCCGGCCCCCGAAGGTGAGGAAAGAATGATCAATAACCCCTTGCGTTTCATTGTCATTCCACGTTCTGAACCTGTTCGCGCATCTGGTCTATCACGGTCTTGAGGTCAAGCCCGATCCGAGTCAATTCCGCATTGCCGGATTTGGAACACAGTGTATTGGCCTCGCGCATGAATTCCTGAATCAGAAAGTCGAACTTGCGGCCCACAGCAGCCGCTTCGCCCAAAAGATTGCGTGCGGCGGTGACATGGGCGGCCAACCGGTCAAGCTCCTCGGTCACGTCTGCCTTGACGACCAGCAAGGCCAGTTCCTGGGCGATACGGGCAGGATCGGCCTCGGCCGCACCGGCAAGCGCGCGCGCCAGATTGTCCTTCAACGCCTGTTCCATCAGGGGGCGGCGCGCCTCGGCGGCGGTCTTTGCCTGCGACGTCAGCATTTCGATGCGCTCAATCTGGGCCGATATGATCTCGGACATCGCCCGGCCCTCTGCGGCGCGCATCGCGTTGAATTGCGCCAGTACCGGTTTGAGATCGGCCAACAGGGCTTTGAGCAATGGCCCCGTATCCTCGATCTCGCCGCCCTGATCGGTCACACCGCGCTGGGCCAAAATATCTACCGCCGTGGGATCGGCCAGCGGAATGCCTTGCGCTTCAGCGGCGGCCCTTACCGTCGCCAGAGCGGTCAGGACAGCGCCAAGACCGGCCCCATTGATGCGGGATGCGTCATCGCCCGCGTCACGCGCCAGCTTCAGCGACAGTGTGATGTTCCCCCGCTGGGCAATGGTCGCAACGGCGGCCCGCACGGCGGGCTCCAACCCGTCGATCCAGTCCGGCAGCCTTGGGCGCAGATCAAAACCCTTGCCATTGACCGACCGGATTTCCCAGGTCCAGCTACACCCGGCAACCTGCCCGCGCCGCGAGGCAAACCCGGTCATCGACATCAGTTTTGCATTTACCATTTAAGACTTTTCTTTCGCCGTTTTTTTCAGAACGCCCTATATTAACATTCGGGTAAGCATTCCGCTCCTAGGGTTAACAAACCCTGACTGCCGCGGCAACGTGGCGCGGGAACTGAATGTGCGTCGGGGGCGGCGGCAGACAGGTGAAACGTGAACATTTTTTGTGGCAGCGCAGACAATGTTGTTCAGCTATCGGGGTTACGGGCGGACATGGATTTTCCTGCAATTTTGGAAGTACGCGCCTATTGGGAGGCGTTGCGCAACGGTCGCCCGATGCCGACGCGCACGGAAATTGACCCACGCGGTATCGAACATGCGTTGGAATTTGCCTTCATCCTGGAACGCATCGCCCCGAAGGTGGCGCGGTTCCGGCTGTCAGGTAGGCATCTGAACAATCTGATGGGCATGGACGTGCGCGGAATGCCGATCACGACTTTCTTTGTGCCCGACGCCCGTGAAAAGGTGTCGGACATCGTAGAAGCTGTCTTCACCAATCCTGAGACCGCCGAAATAGAACTGGCAGCGGAACAGGGCTTCGGCAAGCCGCCGATCAGGGCTAAACTCCTGATGTTGCCCTTGCAAGGCGACGCAAGCGAACCGGGCAAGGCCCTTGGGTGTCTGGTCTCGATCGGAGATATCGGTCGAACGCCGCGACGGTTTCATCTGGGCACGGTCCGGGGTTCACAAATAAGCAAGGAAACATCGCCAAAGTCAAGGCATCAGCCCGCAACGGGGTTTGCCGAATCGGCTCGGGAATTTGACCGTTCTCCGACCTTGGGAAGCCGTGGCAGAGCCCATTTACGGTTGGTCAAGACAGAGGACTGAACGCATTTGGGGCGACCCGAAAGCCGCCCCAGATTCGTTGTTGGTAACGAGTATCGGCGGCGGGCTACATGCTCGCCGCTTTTTGCATCTGGCGGCGGTCTTGCAACTCTTCGGCCACCAGAAATGCCAGTTCCAGCGACTGTGACGCATTCAGCCGCGGATCGCAGGCTGTGTGATAGCGGTCTGACAGATCTTCATCGGTGACGGCGCGGACGCCGCCGGTGCACTCGGTCACGTCCTTGCCGGTCATTTCAAAATGCACACCGCCGGGAATGGTGCCCTCGGCCTTGTGGACCGCAAAGAATTCGCGCACCTCGCGCAGAACGGATTCGAAGGGTCGTGTCTTGTAGCCGCTGGCCGATTTGATCGTGTTGCCGTGCATCGGATCACAGGTCCAGACAACCTTGGCCCCTTCATCCTCGACCGCCTTGATCAATCTGGGCAGGTGATCGCCCACCTTCCCTGCCCCGAACCGGGCGATCAGCGTCAGACGACCCGCCTCGTTTTCCGGGTTCAGCTTTTGCACTAGAACCTTCAGGTCATCCGCCGTAAGCGACGGGCCGCATTTCAACCCGATCGGATTTTGCACGCCACGGCAAAATTCCACATGCGCGCCGTCAGGCTGGCGCGTGCGGTCGCCGATCCAGATCAGGTGGCCGGAACCCGCCACCGGCAGGCCGGTCGTCGAATCGATCCGCGCCAGGGCCTCTTCATATTCCAGCAACAACGCCTCATGGCTGGTGTAGAAGTCTACCTTGGCCAGCTCGGACGCGGTTTCAGCGGTGAGCCCCGCCGCCGCCATGAAATCCATCGCATCCTGAATGCGCGTGGCGATTTCGCGGTAGCGTTTGGCCTCCTCTTCGTCGGTGAAGCCGGAAATCCACGACTGAACCCGGTGCATATCGGCAAACCCGCCGGTCGAAAATGCCCGAAGCAGGTTGAGCGAGGCCGCAGCCTGGGTATAGGCCTGCATCATCCGGGCCGGATCGGGGATCCGCGCCTCGGGGGTGAAGTCAAAGCCGTTGATGATGTCGCCGCGATAGGACGGCAATTCAACGCCGCCGACCGTTTCGGTCGGTGCCGAACGGGGCTTGGCAAACTGGCCCGCCACCCGGCCAATCTTGACCACGGGGACTTTGGCCCCCCAGGTCAGAACGATGGCCATCTGCAAGATGACCTTGAACATGTCGCGTATATTGTCAGCCGAAAACTCGGAAAAACTTTCCGCACAATCCCCGCCTTGCAGCAAAAATGCCCGCCCGGCCGACACTTCGCCCAGTGCCCGCTTCAACTTGCGCGCCTCGCCGGCAAAGACCAGGGGTGGATAGACGGCAAGCTGGGCCTCGGCGGCAGCCAGCGCGGCGCTATCCGGATAATCTGGCATTTGCACCCGTGGCTTCTTGCGCCAGTCGGATTTGGTCCAGCCCTTGGTCATCAGCGTTCTCCCAGCGGAAATAGTATCAACGGTGCAGGTATATAGGCCCGCAAGTGCGGGCTGGCAATTCGATAGGGCTGAAATCGCCCTTGCGGACGGCAAGGAATTGGTGCTTTTGTCAATAAAACGACGGCAACGGGTCGCTAAATGGTTACCGCCTCATCTTCGGCAAAGAAAGAAGCCCCCGCGACCGCGCGGCACAAGCGCTTTGTCTTTCTTTTGCTTCACCACTTCACCATGCTGTCTTTCGCAGGCGCAATTGAGCCATTGCGTATTGCCAACCGGGTTTTGGGGCACAAGGCCTATTCCTGGGTTCTGGCGGGGGAAGGCGGGGTCGAGGCGACCTGCTCGAACGGGGCCGCGTTCAAGCTCGACATGGGATTTGACGAAATCAGCCGCGACGACACGCTTTTCGTCTGCGGCGGGATTGACGTGCAATCGGCGACGACCAGACCTGTGCTGAACTGGCTGCGCCGCGAAGCACGCCGCGGCGTCGCCATTGGCGGGCTCTGCACCGGCGCCTATTCGGTCGCCAAGGCCGGCCTGCTCGATGGCAAACGCGCGACGATCCATTGGGAAAATCAGGACAGCTTTCTGGAAGAATTCGAAGAGGTCAAACTGACCAAGTCGGTTTTCGTCGTCGATGGCAACCGGATGTCGACGGCGGGTGGCACGGCCTCGATTGACATGATGCTGAAGATCATCGCCCAGGATCACGGCGAAGATGTCGCCAATACCGTTGCCGATCAGTTGATCTATTCGTCGATCCGTACCGATCAGGACACCCAGCGCCTGTCGATCCCGACCCGTATCGGTGTGCGCCACCCGAAATTGTCGCAAGTCATCCAGATGATGGAAAACAACATCGAGGATCCGATCAGCCCCGCCGATCTTGCCACCAATGTCGGCATGTCCACGCGGCAACTTGAACGGCTGTTTCGCCGCTACCTCAACCGCAGCCCCAAGCGATATTACATGGAGCTGCGTCTGCAAAAGGCCCGCAACCTGCTGATGCAGACCGATATGAGCGTGATCAATGTGGCGCTGGCCTGCGGCTTTGCCAGCCCGTCGCATTTTTCCAAATGCTACCGCGCGCATTACCAGACAACCCCCTACCGCGAACGCGGCAGCCACGGATCGCCCCTGTCCACCCCCCGACTGTCAATCTGACCCCCACGATTTACAGCGTCGCCATTTGTGGTGAAATCGCAGTGCCAAGCGCATCAAATCGGTCAATAAAGCCACCTATTGCGCCACTCTACCCATGCAGACGGCTTTCCTTTTCAAATCACTCCCTTTAGATTTCATCGCAGGACAAAGGTCCAACATGGGAGTATGAAATGAAAAAACTGCTAGCCGCCACTGCGGCAACCGCTCTTCTGGCTGGTTTTGCCAGTGCGGAAGAAGTCAAGATCGGCGTCATCCTCGGCTTTACCGGCCCGCTGGAATCGATCACCCCCGCCATGGGCGCGGGTGCGGAACTCGCGATGAAGGAAGTCAGCGATTCAGGCAAACTTCTCGACGGTTCAACCGTGACGTCGATCCGTGGCGATTCCACCTGCGTTGATGCCGCCGCCGCAACGGCCGCTGGCGAACGGCTTGTCACCAGCGACAAGATCAATGCCATCATGGGCGCCGACTGTTCGGGCGTGACCGGCGCGATTCTGGCCAATGTTGCCGTTCCCAACGGTATCGTGATGATTTCGCCTTCGGCCACGTCACCCGCGCTGTCTACCGCCGAAGATAACGGTCTGTTCTTCCGTACCGCCCCGTCGGATGCGCGTCAGGGTGAAGTCGTTCGCGACATCCTCAATGAGCACGGGGTGAAATCCATCGCCATCACCTACACCAACAACGACTATGGCAAGGGGCTTGCCGAAGCGATCCAGCGCAATTGGGAAGAATCCGGTGGCACCGTCACCCTTTCGGCGGCGCATGAAGACGGCAAGGCAGACTATTCGGCCGAAGTCGGCGCGTTGGCGTCGGCGGGCGGTGATGTTCTGGTTGTGGCGGGCTATATAGACCAGGGCGGTTCGGGCATCGTGCGCGCAGCACTCGACACCGGCGCGTTTTCGACCTTCTACTTCCCGGACGGCATGGTCGGCGAAAAGCTGAATACCGACTTCGGAGCCGAACTCAACGGGTCTTACGGTGCCTATCCGGGCACTGACAGCCCCGGCGCCGCGACATTCCAGGAAATGGCCAAGGGAGCCGGATTTGACGGCACGTCGGCCTTTGCCCCGGAGAGCTATGACGCGGCGGCGCTGATCTTGCTGGCGATGGAGGCTGCGAAATCGTCGAAATCCGCAGACCTTGCGGGCAAGGTCATGGATGTCGCCAACGCACCGGGCGAAAAAATCTTTCCGGGCGAACTGGCCAAAGCGCTTGAAATGATCGCAGCCGGGACGGACGTCGATTACGAAGGTGCCAGTGCTGTCGAACTGATCGGACCGGGCGAAAGCAAGGGCAATTACCGCGAGATCGCCTTCACCGATGGCAAATATGACACGGTGAAATTCCACTAGACCGCAGAAAATCCTTGGGCAGCCCGGCACGACCGGGCTGCTTTTCCATATATAACAATAATATCGCGGGCGATTTTGGTCGTAATCGCGTCAGGGGGATGGCTGCATGATCACGGTCAAGGGCCTGCACAAGCATTTCGGTGGCTTTCGTGCTGTTGACGGGGCATCGCTGGAGATCGCCAAGGGCTCGATCACCGGCCTGATCGGCCCTAATGGTGCTGGCAAAACCACGCTTTTCAACGTCATCGCCGGAGTTTATCAACCAACCGCCGGTACGGTGATCATGGACGGCGAAGACATCACCGGCCTGCCACCGCATGATCTTTTCCACAAGGGATTGCTGCGCACGTTTCAGATCGCCCATGAATTTTCGTCGATGACGGTGCGCGAAAACCTGATGATGGTGCCCGCCGCCCAATCCGGCGAAACCCTCTGGAACACCTGGTTTCACCGCGGCCGTATCCGTGACGAGGAAGCCAACCTAAGTAAGAAATCCGACGAAGTCCTTGATTTCCTGACAATTTCGCATCTTGCCGACGAACGCGCAGGCAACCTTTCCGGGGGTCAGAAAAAACTGCTCGAACTGGGCCGCACCATGATGGTCGAGGCCAAGATCGTCTTTCTCGATGAGGTTGGCGCAGGCGTCAACCGCACGCTGCTCAACACCATCGGCGACGCCATCGTGCGGCTGAACAAGGAACGCGGTTATACATTCTGCGTGATCGAGCATGACATGGATTTCATCGGCCGCCTCTGCGATCCGGTCATCGTCATGGCCGAGGGCAAGGTGCTCGCCGAGGGCTCCGCTGCCCATATCATGGAAAACGAGGCGGTGATCGAGGCCTATCTTGGAACCGGGCTGAAGAACAAGGTGAAGGCGGGGGTGGAGGCATGACAAGGATGCTACGCAGTGCCAGCGCGCGGGCCAGTGCATCTGTGCCGGTGGGCCATGAGGCCCCGGATCAGGTCCGGGGCTGCGGTGGCGCTCATGGCTGAACCTTTCCTCATCGGCGCGAACATGACCGGAGGTTACGGGGCGGTCGATATCTTGCATGACTGCACCCTGTCGGTCGACAAGGGCCAGATCGCCGTTATCGTCGGCCCGAATGGCGCGGGTAAATCCACCGCGATGAAGGCGGTGTTCGGGATGCTGACACTGCGCGGCGGTCATGTGAAGATCGACGGCGAGGATATCAGCCATCTTAGCCCACAAGACCGGGTGGCCAAGGGTATGGCCTTCGTGCCCCAGACCAACAATGTCTTTCCCTCGATGACGGTCGAGGAAAATCTGGAAATGGGCGCTTTCCTGCGCCGCGACGACATCGGCACCACCATGGCGCAGGTCTATGACCTGTTCCCGATCCTGAAAGACAAGCGCCGTCAGGCGGCGGGCGAGCTTTCCGGAGGCCAGCGCCAGCAGGTGGCCGTGGGCCGGGCGCTGATGACCCAGCCGAAACTCCTGATGCTGGACGAGCCGACCGCAGGCGTGTCACCCATCGTCATGGACGAGCTGTTCGACCGCATCATCGAGGTTGCCCGCGCCGGTATCACCATCCTGATGGTCGAACAGAACGCCCGCCAGGCGCTCTCCATCGCCGACAAGGGCTATGTGCTGGTGCAGGGTGCCAACCGCTATACCGATACCGGCGAAGCGCTGCTGGCCGACCCCGAAGTCCGCCGCACGTTTTTGGGGGGCTGATATGGATTTCCTCAACGCGATCGTGGCACTTGCCAATTTCGTCCTGATCCCCGCCACCTCTTATGGCGCGCAGCTTGCCCTGGGGGCGCTCGGAGTGACGCTAATCTACGGTATCTTGCGGTTTTCCAATTTCGCCCATGGCGACACCATGGCCTTTGGCACGGCGATGGTGATCCTTGTCACCTGGGCGATGCAAAGCCAGGGTATCCATCTTGGCCCTCTGCCGACCGCCCTGCTGGCGCTGCCCTTCGGGATTGTGCTGACCGCCGGTTTCGTGCTGGCCACCGACCGCGCCGTCTATCGCTTCTACCGAAAACAAAAGGCCGCGCCGGTGATCCTGGTCATCGTGTCGATGGGGGTGATGTTCATCATGAACGGCGTCACCCGGTTCATCATCGGCGTCGATGAAATCCGCTTTGACGATGGCGAGCGTTTCATCGTCACGGCGGGTGGCTTCAGGCAGGCGACCGGCCTTGCCGAAGGGCTGGCATTCCGCTCTACCCAGGCGCTGACGATAGTGACAGCGGTCATCGTCGTGGCGGCGCTGTTCTGGTTCTTGAACCGGACGCGCACCGGCAAATCCATGCGCGCCTTTTCCGATAACGAGGATCTGGCGCTGCTGTCCGGGATCAACCCCGAACGGGTGGTCACCGTCACCTGGATCATTGCCGCGGGCCTTGCGACCATTGCCGGAACGCTTTACGGGCTCGATAAAAGCTTCAAGGCCTTCAACTACTTCCAACTGCTTCTTCCCATATTCGCCGCAGCCATCGTCGGCGGCCTGGGCAACCCTCTCGGGGCCATTGCCGGTGGCTTCCTGATTGCCTATTCCGAGGTCGGCTTCACCTATGCCTGGAAGAAGGTCGCCACCTACATCCTGCCGGACAGCATGGCCCCCGACAGTCTGATCCAGCTTTTGTCGACCGACTACAAATTCGCGGTGTCCTTTTCGATCCTGATTGTTGTGCTGCTGTTCAAGCCGACCGGCCTTTTCAAGGGGAAATCAATATGACCCTGAATATACGAAACATCGTCTTGTTTGCGTTTGTCGCTTTTCTGATTGTGCTGGAAGGCATGACTGCAAGCTGGAACACCGCCCTTGGTATTCTCAACATGGGGCTGATTTCGGCGATCCTGGCGCTTGGGGTCAATATGCAATGGGGCTATGCGGGGTTGTTCAATGTCGGTGTCGTCGGGTTCGTGGCACTGGGTGGTCTGGCACCGGTGCTGATCTCGACCCCGCCCGTGACCGAGGTCTGGACCCTTGCCGGGGCCTACCGGGTCATCTTTGCGCTGTTGTTGGGTGCATCGACCATCGCGCTGGCCGTTGCGTTGAACCGGCGTCTGGCCGGGCGAAGGCGGATGCTGGCGATGCTGGTGGTCCTAATTGGCGGATTCTTCTTGTTCCGCTTGGTGTTGGACCCCGGTGTTGAAGTGGTGGAGGCGTTCAAACCTGCCACCTACAGCAATATCGGCGGGCTTGGCCTGCCAGTACTTCTGGCCTGGCCGATAGGTGGACTGTTTGCCGCCGGGGCTGCCTGGGTCATAGGCAAAACCGCGCTGGGACTGCGGTCGGACTATCTGGCCATCGCCACGCTGGGGATCGGCGAAATCATCATCGCCGTGATGAAAAACGAAGACTGGCTGGCGCGCGGTGTCAAGAACGTCATTTCCATCCCGCGCCCTGTGCCTTTTGAGACCAATCTACAGACCGATCCGGCCTTCTTGCAATGGGCCAGCACTTTCGGTTCCGATCCGGTGACGGCCTCGACCGTCGTGGTCAAGCTGGCCTATTCAGGGCTGTTTCTTGCGGTCCTGCTGGCGCTGATCTGGCTGTCGGAAAAGGCGCTGAATTCGCCCTGGGGCCGGATGATGCGGGCTATTCGCGACAATGAGGTCGCCGCCGAAGCCATGGGCAAGGACGTGACCCGCCGTCATTTGCAGATATTCATCCTTGGCTCGGCCGTTTGCGGGCTGGCCGGTGCCATGATCGTGACACTCGACAGCCAGTTGACTCTCGGCACCTACAACC
>JBATDH010000085.1:0-18393 GCA_049663365.1 Albidovulum sp.
GATTTCAGATAGATGCAAAGGTTTTTTAAAGTGCGCCTTCGTGAATTGGCGAATGGGTGCACATACGTATAGTCAGAAGACAGACCGACCCCCGTTTGGCCAACCTGGACGAGCGTGCCTTTGCCAATTTCATTCTGCGCCAGTCTGGACGGGACCAGTGCGATCCCCGCCCCTTCAATCGCCGCAAGTACAGCCACCAATGTCCTGTCCGTTCGCAAACCAGCAGCCAGGTCCACTACCCGCATCTGGCCCGCGGCCTTGAACCACTTCCCCCAGTCGGGCTGGTGTATATGATCGCGCCCCCAATCCGTATGGATAAGGTGCGCATCCGCAAACGACCTGGCATCAGAACCGTTGGAGGCAACGAATCCAGCAGAGGCTACCGCCACGAACTGATCACGAAACAACGTCCCGACGTGATGGTCCGGATAGTAATGAGCGCCGTAGGTGATACGCAGGTCTATGCCAGACCTGGCGAAGTCTATCGGGTCTGCCTCGATACGAAGATCGATTTTGTGCCGATCCGGATAGACGGCAAGGGCAGGAACCAACCACAGTTCCGCCAGCGACGGCAGTGCGGAAACAGCCAGCCGGGACGGATGTACGCCGTCACGTAAGTCACGGGTCAGCGACACAAGATCGGCGAATACGGTTTCCAGCCGGGGATACAGGGCGCGCCCGGCATCGGTAAGGGTGATCCGATTGCCCTGCCGCAGGAACAACGTCTTGTTAAGCGTGCTTTCCAGCGATTTGACCTGCTGGCTTACCGCCGCCGAACTGACGCCCAATTCTTCACCGGCGGCGACAAAGCTTCCCCGGCGGGCCGCGACTTCAAAAGCGCGCATGGCGTTCAAGGGAAGGTGATCTGGCATTTTTATAATAAATTTTTCTTATGCTCACCAAGAGTTATACCAGTTGCAAAACTCAGTCCAGATGGCGAATTTACGGTCAGCAGTCACGCCACCATGGGAGACTTCGATGCGGCAGTTTCTGGATCTTGACCGATACCCTCTCGACCGGCCCGGTAGCGTGGAATGGAACGACCTTGTGGCCAGGTGCCGCTCTGATCTGGCGCGCAACGGCATGTTCAACCTCGACCAGTTGATGAACCCGACAGTGGCCGAACAGGCCGCATCCGATCTTGCGGCCAAATTCGCGGCAGAAAGCTTCAACCATGCACGCGAGCATAATATCTATTTTTCCCAATTGATCCCGGAACTGCCTGCGGATCATCCGGCGCTGATCCGGTTCAAGACCTCAAATGACACTTTGTGCAATGATCAGGTTCTGGGCTCGCCAATGGACCAGCTTTACCGGTGGCAACCCTTCGCCGCCTTTCTGGCGGCAGCGATGGACAAACCGGCGCTTTTCACCATGACCGACCCGCTGGCCGGCCTGAACGTGATGTCCTATCGCGAGGGTCAGCTTTTGAACTGGCATTTCGACCGGTCGGAATTCACCACGACCTTGCTGCTTCGCGCCCCCGATGAGGGCGGTGAATTTCTCTACCGCACCGATCTGCGCAGCGCTGATGATCCCAATTACGACGGGGTGGCAAGGTTGCTGCGCGGCGACGATCCTGACCTGCGCAGCCTGACGCTGAAACCCGGTACGCTCAACGTCTTTCGCGGCAAGAACACGCCGCACAAGGTCGCCCCGGTCAAGGGTAGACGTACAAGGGTCATCGCGGTCTTTTCCTTCTTTGAGCGACAAAGTGTCAGCTTCAGCAATGAAGAGCGGATCGGGTTTTACGGGCGGGCAAGCTGAGACGACCGGCGCGTCCCGCCGCCAAAGGCGTGAACATCAAGAAAACCGGCCCGGATATGTTGGTGACGTGTTGTTCCGTCGTTCTGGCACCCCCAAAATCGGCGGAACATGATCAACGCTCGAACCCATATCATCTGGCAATACCCGTCTTGCGGTCCCGGTCGGCTGACCTTACATTCCTGCTGAACGATCAAAGGATGATACCCGGCAATGGCCATGGAAGCCGAAGACATCGAGAAACTGATCCGCACAAGCTTTCCAAAGGCGGCGATCACGATCACCGACCTTGCCGGGGATGGCAATCATTATGCCGCCGAAGTCATTGATGAGAGTTTCAAGGGCATGAACCGTGTCCAGCAGCAACGCGCGGTCTATGCCGCGCTCAAAGGTAAAATGGACGGCGCACATGGGGAACTTCATGCGCTTGCCCTGACCACGAAAGCACCGGAGTGACCAATATGACCACCGCCACCGCGCAAGAGCAGATCAAAGACACCGTGACCAAAAATGACGTGGTGCTTTTCATGAAAGGCTCCAAGACGATGCCGCAATGTGGCTTTTCCAGCCGGGTAGCCGGCGTGTTGAACTTCATGGGCGTTGATTACGCTGACGTGGATGTGCTGGCCGACGCCGATATCCGCCAGGGGATCAAGGATTTTTCCGACTGGCCGACGGTCCCGCAGCTTTACGTCAAGGGCGAATTTATCGGCGGGTGCGATATTGTGACCGAAATGACCCTTTCGGGTGAACTCGATACGCTTTTCGCCGACAAAGGCATTACCTTCAACAAGGATGCCGCCGACAAGATTCGGGCGGCGAACGGTTGAAGCCGGTTCCGGTGTCGATGCCGGATTGAATTCATTTTGGTCAAAATACCTCTGCCGGGGGCATCTGTTCATAAACCTTGAACAACGCTCGGCCTAGGGGCCAACTGTCCCCATCTGCGTAACAATCAACTGGCGCGGCGTTCGTCCAGCCGGTCGGCCAGTGCTTCGGCCTGGGCGGCTATTTCTGACAATGTGTCGGTGACGATATCAGGAATGACCGGCACTTCGATGCGTTCGGGATTGGCCCGCGCATTGGCGGCCACCCGTTCGGCCACGGCTGCGCGGTCTTCGGCGGCGCGCAACTGATCCTCCAATCCGGCGGTCCGGTCGGCCAGCATCAGCCCGGCCATCAGTAGCATCCGCGCCTCGGGCATCCGGCCAATCTGGCTCACCAGAACGGTTGCTTCGGTGTCGAGCATCTTGGCGGCCGCGCGCAAGAAATGTTCTTCGCCATCCTGACAGGCCACTTCGAATTCACGACCGCCGATTTCAATCCGCATTTCGGGCATCAGGCCACCTCGCCGATCAGGGGTTTCAGTTCCGCCAGAATTTCTTCCATCTCGGCCACCTCTGCGACACGGGCGGCGCGAAGGGCTTCCAGCTCTGTCAGCATGGATTTGTTGATCAGATGCGGCTCCGTCACGCCGGTTTGGGCCGCATCGGAGAGCGCTTGATTTGCCGCCGTCAGATCGGCATTGAGCCGCCTTTGCTTTTGCAGATCCTGCGTTGCCGCTTCAAGGTTCTGGGTCAGGCTGGCCACTTTCTTTTCCAGCGCCCCCACCATGGTTTCCTGTCTTTCCTTGATCGCGCGTACCCGTTCGGTCAATTGCGCATTGGTCGCGCGTTCCTCTTCCAGAGCCTCTTTCAATTCAGCCTGAGCCTTGTCGTCGACCGCCGGGGGTGGCGGCGCGGCAGGCGCATCTTGCCATGCGTCAATGCCCTGGCCGATCCTTTCAAGCGCCGCAGAAATGCGTCGTTCCAATTCGGCGATATCGTTCATCTGATCTGGCCCCCTGCCCAAAGCATAGAAAATTTCAACAACCCGACTTGTGCTCGGCCGCCCGGAACGAATCAGACAGCGCGTGTCACCGCCAGAGTTTAGACCAAAGGCGGCACCCAATTCTCCCCCCTTTTGTGCCTGAAGGGAGGGGGATACGCTTGATCTTGCCCCCGAGCCTGCTATCAAGCGCGAAACCTGCCATATCCCCTGACGGAAGGACCGATCCCTTGGACATCGCCAGCTTGCGCAAGAACCATCCCGATCACTGGGCGCGCGCCTGCGCCATTCGCACCTTGACACTCGATGCGGTGGCGGCGGCCAATTCGGGGCATTCCGGAATGCCGATGGGGATGGCCGATGTGGCCACGGTGCTGTTCGAGAAGCATCTCAATTTCGACGCCTCGGCCCCCGACTGGCCCAATCGCGATCGGTTCATCCTGTCGGCGGGGCACGGGTCGATGCTGATCTATGCGCTGCTTTATCTGACCGGATATGAAGATATGACGCTGGAGCAGATCAAGAGTTTCCGCCAATGGGGCGCGATCACGGCGGGACACCCCGAATATGGCCACGCCAAGGGCGTGGAAACCACCACCGGGCCCTTGGGCCAAGGTATCGCCAATGCCGTCGGTTTCGCCATCGCCGAGGAAAACCTGCGCGCCCGCTGGGGGGCCAAGATCATCGACCATCACACCTATGTCATGGCCGGTGACGGCTGCCTGATGGAGGGCATAAGCCAGGAAGCGATCGGTCTGGCCGGCAAACAGCAATTGTCGCGGCTGATCGTGATGTGGGACAATAACGGCATCACCATCGACGGCAAGGTTTCCATTTCCGACGTGACCGACCAGAAGGCGCGGTTTGCCGCCTCGGGATGGGATGTGTTTTCCTGTGACGGTCACGATCCCGACGATATCGACCGGGCGATCACCGCCGCCAAGGCCTCCAGCGGGCCTGCACTGATTGATTGCACAACCCATATCGCGCTGGGGTCTTCGGCGCAGGATACCTCGAAAGGCCACGGCGCGCTGACCGATGCAAAACTGATCGCCGACACCAAGGCCGCCTATGGCTGGACCAGCCCGGCGTTTGAAATCCCCGCCCCGATCAAATCGGCATGGGAGGCGACCGGTACGCGCGGTGCCGACCGCCGCAAGGCGTGGAATGAACGGGTGGTGGCCCTGTCGGCGGCCAAACAGGCAGAATTTGCCCGGCAATTCGCGGGTGACGCCCCCAGGAAACTGCCCGCGCTGATCCGCGCGTTGAAAAAACAGGCAAGCGATTCCGCCCCCAACGTCGCCACGCGCAAGGCCAGCGAAATGGTGCTGGAAGTGATCAACCCGGTCATGACTGAAACGCTGGGCGGGTCGGCCGACCTGACCGGATCGAACAATACCAGGACTGGCGATCTGGGCACATTCGGGCCGGATAACCGCAAGGGCCGCTATGTCTATTACGGCATTCGCGAACATGGCATGGCGGCGGCGATGAACGGCATGGCGCTGCATGGCGGGGTGCGCCCTTATGGCGGAACCTTCATGTGTTTCACCGATTATGCCCGCCCGGCGATGCGGCTTTCGGCACTGATGGGGATACCGGTCGTCTATGTGATGACCCATGACAGTATCGGTCTGGGCGAAGACGGCCCCACCCACCAGCCGGTCGAACATCTGGCGATCAGCCGGGCCACGCCCAACACCCATGTGTTCCGCCCCGCCGATCTGGTGGAAACCGCCGAAGCCTGGGAACTGGCGCTGACCAGCAAGACCACGCCCTCGGTTCTGGCGCTCAGCCGGCAGAACCTGCCGACGGTGCGCAAGAACAACACATCCCGCAACCTGACAGCCCAAGGGGGCTATGTGCTGCAAGACGCCGCCGACAAACGCCAGGCGATCCTGATGGCCAGCGGGTCCGAAGTGGAAATCGCCCTGCAAGCCCGCGAATTGCTGGAGGCCGACGGCATTGGCACCCGCGTGGTCTCGATGCCCTGCATGGAGCTGTTCGCGGCCCAGCCCGACGCTTACCGCAAACGGGTTCTGCCCGGTGGCGCAGTTCGTGTGGCGGTCGAGGCGGGCGTACGCCAGCCCTGGGACCGGTTCCTGTTGGGCGAGCGCGGACGCGAGGCCAAGGCCGGGTTCGTCGGCATGGACGATTTCGGCGCCTCGGCCCCGGCGGAACGGCTCTATCAGGAATTCGGCATCACAGCCGAGGCGGTAGCGGCCAAAGTAAAGGCTTTGCTGGGGCTGGTCTCAGCGGCGTAGAAAGCCGGGTCAAAGTTAAAGCGGTTTGCCTTCAATTTGGTGAACCAGATCAAAGGCAAAACGCCGTAGGCGTGCAACCGCGCCCTGCTTTCGCGCAGGGTGCGACACCCCGGTTTCGATTGCTAAGTGCGGTTGACAGCGAAAAGGGCCGGCATCGCAAACCCGATCTCTCGCCCCGTTTTCAGTCCCCCGAACCTGCGCCCCGGAACATTCCCAGCAGCGGCACAAAAACCTTGGCCACGACCGGGATCAACGACACTCCCAAGGCCAGCCCCAAAACCCCGTCCATAGCCGCCGTCACCGCCCAGTCGGTGAAGCTTGCAGCCCAGGCGGGAACCGTATGGGCCACCAGATCAGCCCAATGGGCGATGACATGTTCGGGGCCATCAACGCCAAACCCGGCCAGCCCGTGCACGATGATCGACCCGCCAACCCAGATCATCGCCGCCGTCCCCACCGCCGTCAGCGCCTTCAGGAACCCCGGCATCCCGCGCACGATGGCGCGCCCCAGCGCCCGCGTGACGCCAAGGCGGCCCTTGGCTGACAGGAACAGTCCGAAATCGTCGGCCTTCACGATCAGCGCCACACCGCCATAGACCACCGCCGTGATACCGATCCCGGCACCGGCGAGCGTCGCCGCCTCGAACCAGATCGAACTGTCGGGCGTGGCCGCGAGAATGATGGTCATGATTTCCGCAGACAAGACGAAATCGGTCTTGATCGCGCCTGCGACCTTTTCCTGCTCCAGATGCGCCGCGCCACGGATTTCTTCGTCGAGCGGAACCTCGGGGCTGGCGGGATGCCAGATCAGGTGCCAGACCTTTTCGGCCCCCTCAAAACACAAATAGGCCCCGCCGATCATCAGCAGGGGATTGATCGCCCAGGGCGCGAATGCCGACAGGATCAGTGCCGCGGGCAGCAAGATCACCAGCTTGTTGAAGATCGAGCCCTTGGTGATCTTCCAGATAATGGGAAGTTCGCGGTCCGGCTCGAACCCATGGATGTATTTGGGGGTGACGGCGGCGTCGTCAATCACCGCGCCCGCCGCCTTGACACCCGATTTGGTGGCCTGTGCCGCGACATCATCAAGCGAGGTTGCCGCCACCTTGGCAATGGTGGCCACATCATCCAGCAATGCCAGTAGTCCACTCATACGCGTTCAGCCTGCCCCGATTGGATATGCACTCTCCGATGGTTCTAAGGTTCATAGGAACTTAGCGAACAGAATTCAAACCAAACCGAAAGGTTGCGCGGTCGTCGTTTCACTGATCACAACAGATGAACGCGCCGCAACAGTTCCCAAGCCCCGCTGCAATTGTGGAGTCTGTTTTCGCTAACATCCAGGTGTTTCCGCTAACATGTTGAAAGTTCGGGTTTTCCCGGCTATCCGCATTTGCTATGTGAAATAGGTGTACGCGGGAAATTCCAGGCGCGTATGGGCAGGAGGTTTCAGTATGACGGTCACGATTGGTATCAACGGATTTGGTCGCATCGGTCGCTGTACACTTGCCCATATCGCCGAAGCCGCCCGCAACGATGTGCAGGTGGTCAGGATAAACGCCACCGGCCCGATTGAAACCAACGCGCATCTTTTGAAATACGACTCCGTTCATGGCCGCTTTGGTGGCGAGGTTCGGGTGAAGGGCAAGACCCTCGATCTGGGCCAGGGGCCGATAGACGTGATGTCGACCTACGAGCCGTCGGAGCTTGACTGGGACGGGGTCGATGTCGTGCTGGAATGCACAGGCAAATTCAATGATGGCAAGCAATCGGCGATCCATCTGGAACGCGGCGCAAAACGGGTGCTGATTTCAGCCCCCGCCAAGAATGTCGACAAGACGGTGGTCTACGGCGTCAATCATCGCGCGTTGACGGGTGACCATCACATCGTTTCAAACGGATCATGCACCACCAACTGTCTCGCACCACTGGCCAAGGTGCTGAATGACGCGATCGGCATTGAAACCGGGATCATGACCACGATCCACAGCTATACCGGCGATCAGCCGACGCTTGACCGCCGCCACAGCGATCTTTACCGCGCGCGGGCCGCCGCGATGGCGATGATCCCGACATCGACAGGGGCGGCCAAGGCACTGGGCGAGGTTCTGCCCGAACTGGCGGGCAAGCTGGACGGCTCGGCCATTCGGGTGCCGACGCCCAATGTGTCGGCGGTTGACCTGACCTTTCAGGCGGCGCGTGACGTGACCGTGGCCGAGGTCAATGACCTCGTACGCGAAGCGGCGGCGGGCTATATGGGTATGGTCATGTCCTATGATCCGGAACCCAAGGTGTCGATCGACTTCAATCACACACCTTTTTCAACCATTTTTGCACCGGATCAGACTAAGGTCATTGGCGGGCGCACTGTGCGGGTGCTGGCCTGGTACGACAATGAATGGGGTTTCTCCTGCCGGATGGCCGATGTGGCCGGGGTGATGGGGCGGCTCCTGCAATAAGGAGCCTTGGGTCTTGCGCCCTGCCCCATGACCAATCGCATTGCAATCGCTCTGGCGCTTTTCATCGCGCTATTCTTTGTGGCCGATCATTTTTGGCTGCATCTTGATGCCGGTCTGAATATGGCCCGCAAAATCCTTGACCTTATCGATTGGGTAGCCTTCTGGCGGTAATGTGACCATTTGCCAGTTGACTTTCCGATATTTTTTTGATGTTAGCGGTAACATCAATCTGATATATGGCTGCTAGAGTCATCGCGAAGGAGAGGTCACATGGCGGTCAAAGTTGCGATCAATGGATTCGGGCGGATCGGGCGCAATGTGCTGCGTGCGATCATTGAAGCGGGCCGCAAGGATATCGAGGTCGTCGCAATCAACGATCTGGGGCCGGTGGAAACCAACGCTCATCTGTTCCGGTTTGACTCCGTGCATGGCCGGTTTGGCGGGGACGTTGTGACAACCCATACCACAATTGACGTGGGGCGCGGGCCGATTGCCGTCACCGCGATCCGCGATCCGGCGGATCTGCCCTGGGCGCATGTCGATATCGTTCTGGAATGCACCGGCGTTTTTACCGACAAGGACAAGGCCGGCGTACACCTGCAAAACGGTGCCAGCCGGGTGCTGGTGTCGGCCCCGTCAAAGGGGGCCGACAAGACCATCGTTTACGGCGTCAATCACGACGTTCTGACCAAGGATGACAGGGTCGTTTCCTGCGCATCCTGCACCACCAATTGTCTGGCCCCGGTGGCCAAGGTTCTGCACGACGCGATCGGCATTGCCAAAGGCTTCATGACCACGATCCACAGCTATACCGGTGATCAGCCGACGCTCGATACCATGCACCGCGATCTCTATCGCGGGCGGGCGGCAGCGCTGAGCATGATCCCGACATCGACCGGGGCGGCCAAGGCCGTGGGGCTGGTCTTGCCGGAACTGACGGGCAAACTTGACGGCGTGGCCATCCGGGTGCCGACGCCGAACGTCTCGGCGGTGGATTTCGTCTTTGAAGCAGCGCGAGACACCAGTGTCGAAGAAATCAATGCCGCGATCCGCACCGCTGCCAAAGGCAGTCTGAAAGGTATTTTGGGCACGACTGACTATGCCAATGTCTCGTCCGATTTCAACCACGACCCCCATTCGTCAATCCTTCACATGGATCAGACCAAGGTGCTGGAAGGGCGGATGTGCCGGACGCTAAGCTGGTATGACAATGAATGGGGCTTTTCCAACCGCATGGCCGATGTGGCTGTGGCGATGGGCAAGCTGCTGTAGACCTGTATTCCCGGCGCAGGCTACCAGCAAACAAGCTGCTACTTGAAAAACCGTTTGATCTGGCGGATTTTGGTTTCGCGGGGGAACTGCCGCAGGAAAGCAGCAAAATTGGGCTTTCCCATCACTTCAATCGTGGTCTCCATGATCTCTTCGATCCGCGAATAGCTGTAGAGATTGAGCAGGTCGTGATAATGAATGATACTTTCGCCCCCCTCTGAATGTGCCTTGCGGGCGATGTTGAGGTTAAACCCGTCTTCCACCTCAATAATGGCTCGATGCGTTTTTTGGGCGGTGATCGGCAAGGTGATCTGATCAATATTGACCCTGGGAAAGGGCACATCGCAACCGGTCTCGAACCGGACGGCATCTTCCAGCCAGGCTTTGCCGAAATGCCCTCCCTTCGATTGCGGCTGGTTGTGAAACAGCAGGAATCCTGCATTGAGATAGGGTAAGTAGAGTCGCCTTCGCGCACCGCGCAGACGTATCCTTTCATCGGGCAGCACCGCCCCGAGAATGTTGTAATAACGCCGCCAGTAGGCTTCATGGCCATCCACCGGAGCGTCGATACTGCAAATGTAATCGGACCTGCTGGCATAAATCGCGTCCGGATCCGACAGGGCGGAAAAGTCCAGCTGCTTCAGCGCCACCATGTCCGTATCCAGAAACAGAAACCGACCTTCTGCGGGCATCTGGGCGGCAGCCATGATTTTGTTGCCGATCGGATAGGCTTGGCCCCACGGCTGGCATCCCGTCATGTCGCAGACCAATTCGGTCACCGCGATATTGCAGGCCCCGAGGATTTCAAGTGTCAGCGGGCTGACCTTCGGCAGATAGTCGGACCGGATCATCGCCGTCGCGGTCCAGCCGGCCGACAGAAATCTGGCAAGGCTGGCCGCCAGATAGATTGATTGCGCTTCAACCTTTCGGCCATCGACCAGAAAGAAGATTTTTCCGGTCATCCGCTACCGTCCCTGAAAATTCTCACCCCTATCAAAGCTAATATGCGATCACGGCCAATGACAATGAAGACGGCGACAATTGTCCGGTTTATCGAAAAAATCTTCTCACTGTTACCTTGGCGCAGCCCCATTGCCGACACATTGCGGGCAGGTAATGGATCAAAGCGGAATATCGACCGAAAGGAAGATCATGGTTTTGGGAGCACTCATCGCAGGCACAATCGCAGGTATCGCTGCCGGTGGTGTTACCGTGTTCTATCTTGGGGCCTCACTCTGGCTGGGGTTGTTCGTCTGGTGGCTCGCAGGAACGGCTGTTACCCTGGCGCCGCTTTTGGTCATGGCGCTTCGCCCTGATGCGGACAACGCCCCCGACAGCCTTGCCACCGCGTAAAACGCTGCCGTTTGGCAGGCTACGGTTGACGCCCCGCACTCATTATTCCTGAAATACCGGCGTTTACCCTGTTGCAGGCACTTTGCACGCCGTCGAACACCGCCTATATCTGTCGGCATGTTCGCTAGCTTCCTCTCGGCTCTTATGGGCCCACAGTCAGAGCCTTTGCCTCAACCTGACGCGAGCCTCGCGCTGGCCGCACTTATGGTCAGGCTGGCGCGCGCGGATGACAGCTATCTTCCGACCGAAATCAACCGCATCGACCAGGTTCTGATGGCGCGCTATGGCCTGTCCCCCTTTGAGGCGACCGCATTGCGCACCAGGGCCGAGGTGCTGGAGACCGAAGCACCGGATACCGTCCGCTTTACCCGCGCCATCAAGGACGCCGTTCCCCATGAAGACCGCAAGAGTCTGATGCGGGCGATATGGTCCGTGGCGCTTGCCGACGGCAAACGCGATGCCGACGAAGACATGCTGATCCGGCTGGTTGCCGAACTGCTGGGGGTCAGCGATCAGGAAAGCGCGCTGGCCCGCCAGAGTGTCGAAAACAGGCAATGATCGCTTGCCTGCCGATGTATGACTGGCCGCAGGTTCGCGCGGAAACCGACCGGCTTTGGTCTTTGATCCGCGATGCGTTGGCCGCCAAGAACATTTTTGCACCCCCGTCACTTACCCGTGACATAGACCCCTGGGCGATGTGGCAAAGTCCCGATCTGATCTTGGGGCAGACCTGCGGAATGCCCTATCGGACCCGGCTGCATGGTCAGGTACAACTTGTCGGGACGCCAGATTTTGGACTGCCCCATACACCCGCGGGATACTACTATTCCGAAGTGATAGTGCGCGCTGATGGGACCGGAGCGTTTTCGGATTTTATCGACCGAAAACTGGCGATCAACGGTTTTGACAGCCAGTCCGGTTGGGCAGCACCACAGAACCTTGCCGCAAGCCTTGGGCGTTCATTTGGCGATGTGGTGATAACCGGCGCCCATCGCGACAGTGCCAAAGCTGTCGCTGAAGGGCACGCAGACATTGCTGCAATTGACGCGGTTTCATGGCGTTTGATCCAGACCCACCAGCCCGATCTGGCCAGGCAGCTGCGCGTTTTGGGCCGCACACCGGCGACGCCCGGATTGCCATTGATCACCGCACCAAAGTTTGACCGCGCCGCAATCGTACGCGCGGTATCCGCTGCCATCGCCGCCCTGACCCCGGCAGACCGTAGCGCATTGGGGTTGATTGCGTTGGCGCAGATTTCCGCTGATACCTATCTGGCCATTCCGACACCGCCCCCTTTGCCGCCTGGGCCGTCAGGGCACTGAGCCGTCTTGCAAGCCAAAACCGATACTGTCAGAATTTGCTTGCGTCAAAATCCAATCCGGTAGTATCCAGTATTTGATCAAATTGTTCTGTCTGTTTGGCCGAGGTTTTTCAAGGCTAGTGTGCAGTCTACGAACATGGGCGGCATAATTTGATCAGAAAACACAAGCGGCGACTGACCGGGGCATTTATCCTGGATGGCCCGCGCAAGCCCGACGCGCAGGACCACGTTTGCGCCGCAGATTTCAGGTGAGACGATGAAGAACTGGCTAAGAAAGCACCCCGAGGTGCGCACGATCCGAGTGGCCGCGGCAGACCTGAACGGTCAGCCGCGAGGCAAGCGAATTCCGACGCGGTTCGCCGATAAAATGACCGAGGAAGGCACCCGCTTTCCCGTCTCCGTCCTGAGCCTCGACATCTGGGGCGAGGATGTCGAAGACAGCCCGCTGGTGTTTGATTCCGGTGATGCCGATGGGGTTCTAAAGCCCACCGAACGCGGGTTCATGCCCATGCCCTGGCTCGAAGCGCCGACAGCACTTTTGCCGATCTGGATGTTTCGCGAAAATGGGGCACCCTATGAGGGTGATCCCCGCCACGCGCTGTCCAGTATCGTCAATCGCTATCAGAAACGCGGGCTGACGCCGGTCTGCGCGATGGAACTGGAATTCTTCCTCATCGACGATTCCGGCAAGAACCTGCAAGCGCCCATCTCTCCACGTTCCGGCAAACGGCGCAAGGCCGCTGAAATCATGTCGATCCGCGCCCTGGACGCCTTCGACACCTTCTTTACCGATCTTTATGATGCTTGCGAAGCGATGGATATCCCCGCCGACACGGCGATCTCTGAATCCGGCCTCGGTCAGTTTGAGATCAACCTGATGCATTGCGATGACGCCTTGCGCGCCGCCGATGATGCATGGCTGTTCAAGATGCTGGTCAAGGGATTGGCGCGGCGGCACGGATTTGCGGCCAGTTTCATGGCCAAACCCTATCCGGAATATTCCGGCAACGGGTTGCATACGCATTTTTCGATAATCGACAAGGACGGCAATAACGTCTTGTCGAATGGCGGGCCTGAAGGGTCCGAAATGTTGAAAAACGCCGTGGCCGGTTGTCTTCATGCGATGCCGGATTCAACGCTGCTTTTCGCCCCCCATGCCAACAGCTATGACCGGCTGGTGCCCGACGCCCATGCCCCCAACGCCGTTTGTTGGGCCTATGAAAACCGCACCTCTGCGATCCGCATCCCTTCCGGCAGCGCCTCGGCCCGCCGGATCGAACATCGTGTCGCAGGGGGCGACGTCAATCCCTATCTGATGTTGGCCGGGATACTGGGTGCCGCGCTGATCGGTATTGAGAAAGAAATGACCCCGCCGCCACCTATTACAGGCAATGCCTATGCCCTTGACCTGCCGCTTATCCCTGATACCTGGGAATCGGCAATCACCGCCTTTGAGAAAAGCGCCATCATGGCGCAGATATTCCCCAAAGAGCTTATCCGCAATCTGGTCATGATCAAACGGCAAGAGCTTTTGTACATGGCTGAACTTTCGGCCGAAGAGCAAACCACGATCTACCTTGATACGGTATGACCCGGCCTTTCCTGCCCCCTTGCGCCAATGGCAGGGGCAGGTCTACTCTCGACGGAAACAGCAAAAGAGCCAAGCATGTTAATCGGCATCCTGCAAACCGGCGTATCACCGGAACCGCTTCGCGATGAATTCGGCGATTACCCGGATATGTTTGCCCGGCTTCTTTCCGAACGCGGGCTCGAATTCAAAACCTTTCACGTCGAGGGGATGCAATTTCCCGAGGATGTCCACGATTGCGATGGCTGGCTGATTACCGGATCACGCCATGGCGCGTATGAAGATCATGCGTTCATTCCACCACTGGAGGATTTCATCCGCAATTCCTATGCCGAGAAAGTTCCCATGGTCGGCATATGTTTTGGCCATCAGATCATCGCGCAGGCGATGGGCGGCAAGGTCGAAAAATTCAGCAAGGGCTGGGCGATTGGGCCGCAAGACTATGATTTTGGCGGCAAGAATGTACGATTGAATGCCTGGCATCAGGATCAGGTGACGGAAAAACCCGCCCAAGCCGAGGTTATTGCCAGCAACGCTTTTTGTGAGAACGCCGCACTGCTTTACGATGACCGCGTGCTGACCATCCAGGCTCATCCCGAATATAGTAGCGGTTTCATCGACGGTCTGATGACCACCCGCGGCAAGGGTGTTGTACCCGACCGCCTGATGTCCGAGGCGCGCGAACGGTTTGGCGAACCCAGTTCCTCTGCCGGTGTCGCCAACCAGATCGCCGATTTCTTCAAAAAACCCCGCAACAAAAAATAGTGTGCCCCATGTCCGACTGGACCGAAAAGCTACCGCAAGCTGCCCAGGATTATATCGCCAACCGCCGGTTGGACGAGGTGGAATGCCTTGTCTCCGATCTTGCCGGCGTGGCCAAGGGCAAGGCCATGCCCGCGTCGAAATTCGGCAAGCAGAAATTCTTTCACCTGCCCAATTCAATCTATGCCCAGACCATCACCGGCGACTATGCCGATATGGAGGGGGGTGACGATTTCACCGAACCCGACATGATTTTGAAGCCGGATTTCACCACAGCGACCGCAGTGCCATGGACCGCTGACATAACGCTTCAGGTGATCCACGATGCCTTCGACCAACAGGGCAACCCCGTGGCCATGGCACCGCGCAATGTGCTCAAACGCGTCAAACAGCTTTACGAAGACCAGGGCTGGAAAGCGATCGTGGCACCGGAAATGGAGTTTTTTCTGGTCGCGCGCAACGTCGACCCAAACCAGCCGATCATCCCGCCCATGGGCCGTTCGGGCCGCCGGGTGATGGCCAATCAGGCCTATTCGATGTCGGCGGTCGATGAATATGGCAAGGTCATCGACGATATCTATGATTTTGCCGAAGCACAGGGCTTTGAAATCGACGGCATCGTTCAGGAAGGTGGTGCAGGCCAGGTTGAGATCAACCTCAATCACGGCGACCCGGTCAGCCTTGCCGATGAGGTGTTCTATTTCAAACGCCTGATCCGCGAAGCTGCCCTGCGCCACGACTGTTTCGGCACCTTCATGGCCAAACCGATCGAAGGCGAGCCGGGTTCAGCCATGCATATCCACCAATCGGTGGTCGATATCAAAACCGGCAAGAACATCTTTTCCGGCCCCAAGGGTGTTGAAACCGATCAGTTCATGCATTTCATTGCCGGGATGCAGAATTACCTGCCTGCCGCCGTGGCGTTGATGGCGCCTTACGTGAACAGCTACCGCCGTTATGTGCCGGATTTCGCCGCCCCCATAAATCTTGAATGGGGCCGTGACAATCGTACCACCGGCCTGCGCATTCCGATTTCCGAACCCAATGCGCGGCGATTGGAAAATCGCCTGCCGGGAATGGATTGCAACCCCTATCTCGGCATCGCGGCGACCATGGTTTGTGGCTATATCGGATTGATGGAAAAGAAGATGCCGCGCCCCGAAGCCAAGGGCAACGCCTATATCAATGCCGAGGAATTGCCGACCAGTCTGAGCGACGCGCTTGACCTTTTCTCTGAATGTGCGCCGATCCGTGACGCGTTGACCCCTGAATTCTGTTCGATCTACGAGGCAGTGAAACGCAACGAATTTCACGAATTCCAGCAGGTCATCAGCCCGTGGGAACGCGAACACCTGTTGCTCAACGTCTGACGATTTGCGATTGGCGGATTCTTTCCGCCGATGGCGCTTTCAGGCACCTGAAGGGTGGCAATCAGTGCAGCCCTGCCATAGGTCTGTTTCGGAAATGGCTCTGACCGAGGGTGGAACATGACACAGCATGGATTGGTCGAGGAATCGCCCGACGCAGGCACAGTTGATGCCTACGCCGCAGAGCCGATCCCGCAATCGGCGCGGGAAGAAATTGACCGGTTGCTGAGCTCGGGCGATCTGTTTCGCTACACCGCCCCCGAAGGCGCACCCGTCGCCCTACTGGAGACGGAATTCGCCGCCTACATTGGTGCCAGATACGCTTTGGCAGTGTCATCCTGTTCGGCCGCGCTTTTCCTGTCGCTCAGGGCGCTTGATCTGCCAGCGGGTGCCAGAGTGCTGATCCCAGCCTTCACTTTTGCGGCTGTTCCCTCGGCTGTCCTCCATGCCGGTTGTGTGCCGGTTCTGCTCGAGGTCGGCCAAACCCTGCGCATTGATCTTGATGATTTCCACGCCAAACTCGACGACAGCATCGCCGCTGTCCTCATCAGCCATATGCGCGGCCATACCTCGGATATGGATGCGATCATGGCCGCGTGCGATGCGCGTGGCATTCCCGTGGTCGAGGATGCAGCCCATTCGCTGGGAACCCTCTGGGCCGGCCGAAAGATCGGTACACTGGGCAAGGTGGGGTGTTTTTCCTTCCAATCCTACAAGATGGTCAATGGTGGCGAAGGCGGGATGCTGATCACTGATGACCCCGAAATCGCCGCCAGGGCCGTGATCATGTCGGGTGCCTATGAGCATAACTGGAAAAAACACAGCGGGTTGCAAAACAGCTATGCGCGCTGGCAAAACCAGTTGCCCCTCTACAATATGCGGATGCAGAACCTATCCGCCGCCGTTATCCGCCCGCAGATACCCGAAATCGACGCACGGGTTGCCGCAGGACGGTCCAATCACGACTATGTGGCCGAAAGGCTCAACCAATCATTCTGGTTCGATGTGCCCCCTGCCCTGCCGTCAGAGAGGCGCGCACCGGATTCGCTGCAATTCAATCTGCGCGGCGTCGAACGGGATGATCAGGCGCTTGCTTTTCAGGCCGCTGTCGGTGCGCGCGGTATCGCATTGCAGATTTTCGGCCTTGCCCCGGACAATGCGCGCGCCTTCTGGAACTGGCAGTTTCTGGGGGAGACCCCCGATCTGCCGCTGACGCGCGCCATGCTGATGCGGGCCTGTGACCTGCGGTTGCCCACGCGCCTGACCCGCGCGGACCTTGACCACATCACTATGGCTTTGCTGGGTGCCGCCGCCGAAACCCTGGACATCAAGCAAGGCGCATGAGCGTCAAAGTTTGGACAGCTTGCTTTGCAAGTCGGCCAGTTGCTTTTTGATCGCCTCCAGATCCTGTTCCTTGGCCTTGGCCTTTGGGTCCGGTTTTTCGGCTTCGGGTTCAGTTGTTGTCCCCATCCCGCCCATGATGGATTTCAAGAAAGCCTGCTGCTGACGCTGCATCGCGTCAAAGCCCGGCATCGAGTTCAGCGGGCTTGGCAAGGTAGTGAGGTTCTCCATCAGCTTTGATTGCCCCTCGCGCAGCATTTCGAAGGAAGCAGCCAGAAACTGCGGCACCACGCTTTGCGCCTGGGTGGTGTAGCTGCGCACCAGATCGGTCAGCACATCGACCGGCAACACGCTTTCGCCGCGGCTTTCATGTTCGGCGATGATCTGCAACAGATATTGCCGGGTCAGGTCATCGCCCGATTTCAGGTCGACGATCTGTACCTCGCGCCCGTCGCGGATAAAGGCGGCAATATCCTCAAGCGTCACATAATCGCTGGTCTCGGTGTTATAAAGCCGTCGGCTCGCATAGCGCTTGATCAGCAATGATTTGGCTTCGTCGGCCATGCACATCTCCCTGGGGCGGTTTATTGCGTTGCAGCAAGATTAAGCCGCACGGCAGAAAAAACAACCAAAAGAAAAGGGCGGGCCACGAAGGGCCCGCCAAATGCGTCTGACTGACAGGGAGGAAACAGTCAGGCGTTAACTTTACTTCGCCGAAGCGGTGGCTTTTTTCGCGGCTGCGGTCACGTCATTGGTGGCCTTCTTGACAGCGGCGGTCGCATCTTCGGAAAAATCCTTGCCAGCGGCCAGCATCAGTTCAACGGTTTCCATCTGAACTTTTTTCGCAACTTCAGCGAAAGCGGCCAGATTTTCAGCGGCCATTTCGGCCGACGCCGAAGCGAAATCGCTGATAGCTTTGGAATAATCGGCCGGCTCGGCCTTTACTTTGGACATCACGCCAAATTTGGCGATGGTGTCTTTGGTCCATTTCGAAGAAATCTCGTTCGACTTTTCAGCGGCTTCCAAAGCAACTTTGGTCATCTTCTCGCCGAGAACGGCCGAAGACTTGAACGAATCC
>JBATDH010000086.1:0-4604 GCA_049663365.1 Albidovulum sp.
TAAATCCACGACTAAAATCTCCCGCCCTCCCTGCAAACAGCAAGGGCCAAAGTGGCAACATTTTACGCTGCCCGCAGCGAGATTATCACGCCACTTCCGTGGCCAACTTTTGCACTGCCGTTCTCACTGGCAACGTGTGCAGGAGCTTCTGGATGGCAACGGTGGCGGCACGATATCCCGTCGCCGCAAGCCAGCGCGCCGCTGGCTCGATGGCCGCCTCCTTGACCGGCACGGACGGCCGATGCGGACGCGCTACGCGATGCGCACCGTGCGATCCGGATCGGTGCGGCTGTCCAAACGCTACTGGTACTACGTCTCGAAACCGGACCACGCTGACGACAGGCGGAAGGTTGATCGCCTTCCGGCGGTTCCCCTCGAGAGTGTCGTATGTGAGACCATCCTGCGCTACGTGAACGATCATGCCTGGCTGGCATCGGTTCTGGCGGCCGCCACAGCCAGTCTCGAAGCGATCGTCAATGCGCTGGAGCGGTCGGCGAAGGAAGCATCCGGGCTCTCCGATACGTGCAACGCGGAACGCCTGTCTTCCCTTCTTCATCGGGCAGATCTGCGCGAAGGGCTGATCAGCCTTCGGATCAACCTCGCGCCGCTCCTTGACGATCTTCAGGTGTCCGAGGTTCTCGCCCCTCCCATCGAGGTGCCGATCTCCCTGCAGCGCAACGGGAGGAACCGTCCGATCGTTCTGCGCGCGGAGAGCGGAAGCCCCCGGCGCGATCCGGACCTCATCGCAGTTGTCGCTGACGCGCGACGCTGGATGCAGGACCTCGTTGAGGGCAGGGCAGGATCGGTTGCCGAGATCACCGCGCGCGAGAAGCGCCGCCCGGGTATGGTCAGCCGCATCCTGCCGCTGGCCTGGCTTGCACCAGACATCGCGCACGCGATCATTGAGGGCCGCCAGCCAGCCGATCTTACGGCAAAGATCTTGCGCGATCTTCCGGAACTTCCGCTCGACTGGTCAGACCAGCGCCGCGTCCTCGGCTTTCCACCCACCTGAATCGCATCCCGGCCCTCGAGAGATATCACGCCAAATCCGCCCGCAGAGACGTTTGGCCGAAACGCTCAGTTCAGCCCCGGTACAGAGACCAAATGCGGCCAATGCCTCGCGCTCACTCCCCCTAAGCCCCGCAAAGAACGGCACAATGCCGCACGCGGCAATATCCGGTAGTGTGGAGGAAGGTGTATGGTGGGCGACCCTGGAATCGAACCAGGCACGAGTCGCCTCGGCGGAGTTACAGTCCGCTGCCGCACCTTGCAGCACGTCGCCCACTAGGGGGGCTGATTACTCGCGGGTAGGCGAAGCGTCAAGGAAGAATTTCCCGACGGGCCGGGGCGCGCAGGCTTGCCTTCCGCATCGGCTCTGGCGCAAGGTGAGGGACTGTTCGCATCGGGATGGGCGCAATGCAAAAACCAAGCTGGGTCATCGACAAGGAACGCGCCAAACGGGCGGCGTCGAACGAGACGGTGTGGTTGTTCGGGCTTCATGCCGTACGCGATGCCTTGCTCAATCCGGCACGCCAGAAGCTGCGGCTGGTGCTGACCAAGAATGCCGCCGACAGGCTGGGCGAGGCGGTCCATGCCAGTGGTCTTGCGCCCGAAATCGTTGATCCGCGGAAATTCGACGCACATGTCAAACTGGAACGCGACAATGTGCATCAGGGTGCCGCGCTTGAGGCCAAGCCGCTGCACTGGGGATCTTTGGAGGATATCTGTGTGTCGGGCGCGGGGGCACCGCTGGTGGTGCTTCTCGATCGGGTGACGGACCCGCATAATGTCGGCGCGGTGCTGCGGTCGGCCGAGGTTTTTGGCGCCCGCGCGGTGATTGCGACCCTGCGCCATTCGGCCCCGGAAACTGGCGCGCTGGCCAAGACCGCAAGCGGGGCGCTGGAACGTCAGCCCTATCTGCGCGTCACCAATCTTGCCGATACGATGGGAATGTTGAAGACGATGGGCTATGTGCTTTTGGGGCTGGACGGTGAGGCCGAAGAGACGCTGGTCGGTGCCCTGGACGGCCTTGGCAGTCGCCCGGTGGGGCTGGTTCTGGGGGCGGAGGGGCCGGGATTGCGGGAAAAGACCCGCGAAACCTGCGATCATCTGGTCAAAATACCTTATCCCGGTGGCTTTGGCTCACTGAACGTCTCGAACGCCGCCGCCGTGGCACTTTATGCGGCCACGTCGCGGTGACTCTGGCCCCGTAAATTCGGCTTTACAACTGATCACAGTTGCGGGAGCGGGCTTTCAAAAAAACCAACTCCGTGACATGTAATCAGGCAAGCATATGTGACAGCCCAGTTTCCGGGAGACCGCCATGACCGTGACCCGACGCGCCGTTCTTGCCTTTGGCCTGGCCATTCCCGTCGGCGGGACCATCCTGCGGCCCGCTTTGGCGCGTGAGCCGGAGGTATTTGCCACCGCTGGCGTGGCGATTTCCGGCTATGATGCGGTGGCCTATTTCACCGAAGGTCGACCGGTCGAGGGAAGCCCCGCCCATGCGTTGAAGTGGCGGGGTGCCACCTGGCAGTTTGCCAGCGATGCGGCGATGGATGCTTTCGAGATGAATCCCTCGGCCTATGCCCCGCAATATGGTGGCTATTGCGCCTATGCGATGGCGAAAGGGGCCGTGGCCACCACGGTTCCCGAGGCCTTCACCATCAACAAGGACCGTCTTTATCTCAATTTCAGTACGGCCGTTCGCTCGATCTGGAGTGAGGACATTCCCGGCAATGTGTCGCTTGCGGATGGCAATTGGCCGGCAGCCCTGGACCGGTGAGCGATCACAACTGCGCGAGCGGCCTTTAAAAAGAGATGTTAGTGCCCAGTTTTCAAAAGGAAGCGTCGCACGGAACAGCCACGCTTCTGTCCACTGTCCCTCGTTCCAAGACTGGCGTCCGAGCTTCTGGTTCGGACGCCTTTTTCCGCGCCGGTGGCTATTTGCGTGCGGCCTTTTCGGCCAGCCCGGACCGGTCTTCGCGGCTGTCGAGTTCGGTGAGGACGTCGGCCAGCGGAACCTCGCAAGCGGCCAGCATGACCAGAAGATGATAAAGCACATCGGCGGCTTCGCTGGTGAGCCTTGCCTTGTCACCTTTCACCGCCTCGATGATGGCCTCTATCGCCTCTTCGCCGAATTTCTCGGCGCATTTTTCCGGGCCGCGCGCCAGCAGCTTCGCGGTCCAGGAACTGTCGGGATCGGCGCCCTTGCGGGCGGCGATGGTGGCGGCGAGCCGGTCAATCGTGTTCATGAAAACCTCATGGGGATACCGGCGGCGGCCATGTGGGCCTTGGCCTGGCCGATGGTGAAATCGCCGAAATGAAAGATCGAGGCGGCCAGAACGGCGCTGGCCCCGCCGATGGTGACGCCTTCGACCAGATGATCAAGGGTGCCGACGCCGCCCGAGGCGATGACCGGGATATTTACGGCATCGGCGATGGCGCGGGTCAGCGGCAGGTTGAAACCGGCGCGGGTGCCGTCGCGGTCCATCGAGGTGAGCAGAATCTCGCCCGCGCCTTTGGCGGCGACCGTGCGGGCGAATGCCACGGCGTCGATGCCTGTGGCCTTGCGCCCGCCATGGGTGAAAATCTCCCATGTGCCGGGGCGGGTGGTTTTCGCATCAATCGCCACGACAATGCACTGGCCGCCGAAACGGTCCGCTGCCTCGGCCACGACATCGGGATTGGCGACGGCGGCGGAATTGAAGCTGACCTTGTCGGCCCCGGCCAGCAGCAGGGCGCGGACATCTTCATGGCTGCGCACCCCGCCGCCGACGGTCAGCGGGATGTAGCATTGTTCGGCGGTGCGGGTGACCAGATCGAACATGGTGCCGCGGTTTTCATGGGTGGCGTGGATGTCGAGAAAGCAGAGCTCGTCCGCGCCCGCCGCGTCATAGGCCCTGGCCGCCGCGACCGGATCGCCGGCGTCGATGAGATCGACAAAGTTGACGCCCTTGACCACGCGCCCATCGGCGACGTCGAGGCAGGGGATAATGCGGGTCTTGAGCATGGGCGATGTCATAAAGGGGTTCGGCGGTGCGTTGAAGCGGAAAATCGACGCCCGACCGCTGGGGTTGGGGCCATCCGCTGTGGAGGCGCTGCCTCCCCGGACCCCTCCGAGGTATTTGCACCAAAATGAAAGGATCAGGGCTTGAGGTCTGCCAGAGCGCGGCGCAGATCGATCGCCCCGTCATAGAGTGCGCGCCCCGAGATCGCCCCGGCAATGACGCCGGTGTCGCGGAGTGCTTTGAGGTCGGCCAGCGAGGCGACGCCGCCCGAGGCGATGACGGGGAGGGTGACGGCGCGGGCGAGCGTTTCGGTCGCGGCGATGTTGGGGCCCTTCATGGCGCCGTCGCGCAGGATGTCGGTATAGATGAGCGCCGCGACGCCCGCATCCTCGAAGCTGCGGGCGAGGTCCGTGACCATGATATCGGTTTCCTCGGCCCAGCCCTTGGTGGCGACGCGGCCGCCCCGCGCATCAATGCCCACCGCCACCTGACCGGGAAAGGCGCGGGCGGCCTCGCGCACGAGGGCGGGGTTTTCGACGGCGACGGTGCCGAGGATCACGCGGGCAAGGCCCTTGGCCAGCCACATCTCGATCG
>JBATDH010000087.1:0-2040 GCA_049663365.1 Albidovulum sp.
GTCATGGATCAAGAGGCCCCCCAAGCCTTCGCCCTGCCGCGTCGGATGCACCGCCACCGGCCCCAGCAGCAACACCGGCGCATCCCCGACCCTGACCGGCCAATAGCGGATCACCGCCGCCAGAATACCCGCGTTATCGCGCAGCGTCAGGCACAGCGCGGCCACCTTCGCCACACCGTCGCGCAGCCGGTAGGACGACAAGGCCGTGCGCCCCGGCGCAAAGCACAAGTCATAAAGCGCCTCCACTTCCCACCAATCGGCCTCTGTTTCGACTTCGACCCTGTACACGCCTGCCCCAAACCCACCGAATCTGCTGGAAACGCGGGTAACACGCGGGCAGGATCAGGGCAAATATCAAAGAGGTTCACCATGTTCTATCGCCCCGAGGAAGGCCACGGCCTGCCCCATAACCCCTTCAACGCCATCGTCTCCCCGCGCCCCATCGGCTGGATTTCGACGCGGGGGTCAAAGGGCGACAACCTCGCGCCCTATTCGTTCTTCAATGCCATCGCCTATACCCCGCCACAGGTGATGTTCGCCTCGACCACCCGCAAGGACAGCCTGCGCAATATCGAGGAAACCGGGGTTTTCGCGGTCAATATCGTCGAATACGGCGCGCGCGCGGCGATGAACCTGACCTCGGGCAGCTATCCGCCCGGCACCGACGAATTCACCCTCGCCGGGGTGGAACGCAGCCAATGCGACACCATCGACTGCCCCCGCGTCGCCGATGCCCCGGCGGTGCTCGAATGCCGCGTCAGCCAGATCATCCGCCTTCTGGGCGACGACAATCACCTGATCCTCGGCGAGGTCACCGGCATCCATCTGCGCGACGACTGCCTGGTTGAAGGCCGTTTTGACGTCACCCGTTTCCACACCCTCGCCCGAGGCGGCTACCGCGACTATTCGGTGGTGAGCGAGGTGTTCGAAATGCGGCGTCCAGGGCAGGAATAGGTGGCAGGTGTGCTGGTTGGGAGCGAGCGGCGTCTTTGCAAGACATTCGCGACCAGCACAACAAAGGGCAGTGGCTGACCGTGGGCTGCCGCCGCGACGCCCGTGATCGCCGCTTTATGGTCGGACACCCCCAACCTCAATCGTCGCGCTTAGGCCACCAAAGCGGCTGCCCGACGGGACGGTCAGCCGCTGCCCGGCGGTGCTGACGCGCCTTGTTCCGGGCAGGTATCGCGCCCCGACACACTTCCCACGAACCGCACCCCCGCCCTCAATGCGCCCCGCCCAGCGCCCCGGTCTTGGCCTCATAATCCACCGCGATGCCGTAATCCGGGTCATCGTCGCTATCGACCATCAACTGCCCCGCCCGGTTCAGCAACCGGTGGCAATCGCGCGACAGATGCCGCAGCGACAGAACCTTGCCCAAGGCCTCATAGCGCGCCGCCAGCGCCTCGATCGCCGCCAAAGCGGATTGGTCGGCAACCCTGCTGGCGTTGAAATCGACGATCACCAGATCGGGGTCGGTCTCGGGGGTGAACAACTCGCCAAAGCCGCTGGCCGAGCCAAAGAACAAAGGCCCCTCGATGGCATAGACCTTGGCCCCCTCGGGGCTGAGCGTCACGGTCGCGTGGATGCGCTTGGCATTCTGCCAGGCATAGGCAAGTGCTGACACGATCACCCCCGCCACCACGGCGGTGGCCAGATCGGTCGCCACCGTGATCGCCGTCACCAGCACGATCACCACCGCATCGGTGGCCGGAACCACCCGCAGCACCCGGAATGAGTTCCAGGCGAATGTGCCGATCACCACCATGAACATCACCCCCACCAGGGCGGCCAGCGGGATCTGCTCGATCAGCGGCGCCCCGACCAAGATGAACGACAGCAAGAACAACGCCGCCGCCATCCGGGTGCGCCCGCCCGAGGTGACGTTGATCATCGACTGGCCGATCATGGCGCAACCGCCCATGCCGCCGAATACGCCCGTGACGGTATTGGCCACGCCCTGGGCCACGCATTCCTGACTGGCCCCGCCGCGCTGGCCGGTGATCTCCCCCACCAGGTTCAGCGTCAGCAGGCTCTCGATCA
>JBATDH010000088.1:0-3364 GCA_049663365.1 Albidovulum sp.
AGACACACCGCTTTAGCCATACGTCCCATAGGCATAGTCATAGCCCGCCAAATTGTCAGAATAGCGGCATTTGTTGAGGACAATGCCAAGCACATTGGTTAGCCCGGCCAGCTCTTTTTCACAGATATCAATGTTCGGCAGGGTCGTACTTTCGGCGGCGGCGATCAAAAGCGCACAATCGACATTGCCCAGAAACCCGACATTGTCATCGCTCGCCAGCATGGGTGACATGTCAAAGATCATGATGTCCGGTTGCCACTCGGCCTCGATCCGATTCAATGCCTCACGCGTGGCTGCTGCTTGCAGAAGTTCGGATGGATGGCGTGACGGTGAATTATTGGTCGCGACAATCAGGTTGTCACCTATCCGCACTGCCTGATCCTCGAACCCGATCTTGCCTTCAAGAACCTCGTGAAACGAATGCCTCGGCTGGAGGTTCAGTTGTTTGTGGACAGTGGGCCGCCGGACATCGAGGTCGATGAGCATCACTTTCAGGTCTTTCTGACGCGACAGGCTAAGCGCCAGATTGAGCGAGATCGTGGTTTTGCCACAGGCAGCACCGGGCGAGGTAATCGCCAGCCGATGCCAGCCTTTTTCCTTCATTTGCCGAATGGTCCGCGACCGAAGCATATCATAGGGTGCCGCATCCTTCCCCCCAAGCAGCGCGGTGATGCGGTTGCGACGTGCCCGTTCTGGCGCGATCTCATGTTCAGGCAACGACAGCCAGCCGACAGGGGCCGTATTTTGCCCGACGCGTTTATCGCGCGGCGCATCCGGCGCACCGCTCATCGCGGTCTTGCGCAGTTCGCGGGCTTTGGCCAACGCGGCTTCTAGCTTTTCCATGGGGCCAACTACCTCTGAAACACTTTGTGGAACGCAACCCGCATCATAGGCGGATGCCCAATTTGGCTGCAACGCGCGCCACGATGATATCGAGCGGCAGATAATAAACATGTACGGCGTAAATGAGGCCCGGAATCCCGACCACAGCTAGCAGCAAAAGCGCCGCAAACACCACCCGCCGGGTCAGAACCTCTGAAGGCGTGCGCATATAGGGAATGGTCGCTATCGGCGTGATCCCGAACGACTTGATCAGATCGGTGGGCCGCCGCACCGCCCGGTTCAAAAGCTCCAGCAACATAATGAAGGCCAGGCCAAGCCCGGCACCGGCCGCCGTGCCGCCACCGGCAATCAGCAACCGCTTGGGGCTGATAGGGGCGTTTGGAATGGTCGCGGCATCAACCACGGTGATCCGTTCGCCCTTGGACAGGGTTTCGACCTTTTCGGTCGTTGCAGCCGCCGCCTGACGCGCGACAGCGTTATTATATTGTTGCTGTATATTGGTATAGTCCCGGTTAAGCGCATTCAACGCCACCTGATTGGCCGGCGTGCGGTCAATCGTGTCGTTCAGCACCGCCAACTGCTCTGTCAGCGTCTTGCGCTGAAGTTCCGACTGGGCGATGCGTGTGTCGAGCGCCGCCACCTGCGAATCCAGCACCGTCTTGGCCGGGTTCGCTTGTGCGTCCGCCGCAGGGTCCACTGCGGATTGGGCCGCCACCACCGCCTCCATCTGGGCGATCTGCGCTTTGAGAAGCGCAATCTTGGGGTTGGTGGGCGACAAGACCGCCAGCAGCGAATTCAATTGCGTGCGCATCTGATCCAGTTGCTTGGCCTCGGGCGTCATGTTTGCCGTCGTGGCGCTGACCTGTCCGGTCGAATTGAACAACGCGATCATGCTCTCTTTTTGATCGGTCAGCAAAGCGATGTTTTGTTCGGCCGCCGCCAACTGATTGCTAAGCTGGGTCTGTTGGCCCAGCCGGAAGTTCAGCGTGCTGGGCAATGCATCGGCATTCTGGTTCTGGAAATCGAGGATTTTGGCCGATACCTGATCCAGTTCGGCGCTGAGCGCCTTGACCTGCTGTTCGAAGAAGTCCAGCGTGTTTTCGGCACCGGTGGTGCGCAGTTTGACGTCTTCGGACAGGATCAGCGTCACATATTCATTCACGACACCCGCCACGATCGGACCGCTTTCACCGTTGAAGGTGATGGTCATGATCGTTGCCTGACCACGGCCGGCGCTTTTGTTGATCCTGGTGTTGTCGCGCATCGCGGCCACAATGTCATCGGGCGTCATTTTCTTTATATCTTTGAACGCATTGAGCTTTTGGGCGATTTCAAGCAGGTTGGCCCGCGTCATCAGCCGGTTTTCGATGGTCTGGAGCTTTTCGAGCGCCTGCGACTGAATCGTGTTCACTCCGGGTATTTGTGACGATTCAACCAATAGCACCGCGCGGGTCTGATACACTGCGGGCAATAGGTAGGCCGCCGCAATTGCTGCGGCCGTTACCAGTGCGAAAATAATAATGAAATAGTGCAGCCGTCGCAGGAAGACCGCGAAATAAAAGGAAAAGTCGACGTTCATTTAACCTTAGCTTCCTCTGCCGCGATCTGGGCTGCGAAGAATACGCCGTCATCCAGAACCGATTGTACAACATGTTGATCTACGTGATGATGATCCATGCTCCAAGCATAGAGCAATGCCATGTCGCAGAGTTGATTGACAAGCCGCGGCACGCCATGGGTGACGCGATAGACCATTTTGGCCGCGGATTCCGTGATCTCTTCACCGCTGCCGCCCGCCGCTTTCAGCCGGTGGGCGATCAATTCAAGCACACCGGATTCATCAAGTGGCCGCAAATGGAAGCTGGCGGCAATCCGTTGGGCAAGCTGCCGCAGGGCCGGGTCGAGGATCATATCGCGCAGTTCAGGCTGCCCCACCAGCACGAGTTGAATCACCTCATCCTTGCCGGAATTGATGTTGGTCAACATCCGCAGCTCTTCCAGGCTCTCCGAAGACAGGTTCTGTGCCTCATCGAAGATCAGAACAACCCGGCGGCCCGCCGCGTATTCCTCGATCAGATAATCCTGTAACATTTGGAAAAGCTGGACATAACTGGTCGTCACCTGAAACGGGACGCCCAGCGAATTGAGCACCCATTGAATCAACTCTCCACGCCCACCTTGCGCATTGGAAATCAGTCCGACAGTGATTTTCGATCCGAACTGGCGCAGCAATTCACGCAATAGCGTCGTCTTGCCGCAACCGACACCGCCGGTCACAAGCGTGATCGGCGCCCGCGACAGAATCCCGAACTCCAGAACCGAATAAGCGCGACGATGCTGCGCCGACCAAAATAGGAAATCCGGGTCGGGAACGAGCGTGAATGGCCGTTCGCGGAATCCGAAGAAATCCATGTAGAAACCGACGTTGCCTGTTTCGTCTGCACTGGTCTCCACGACCTTGTTCATTCAACCTTCCATCTCAAACAACCGGGGCGTTTCGGTGGCCCGGTCACCATTGACC
>JBATDH010000089.1:0-7388 GCA_049663365.1 Albidovulum sp.
GCTTTTGATCTTGTGATCGAGATCAAAAGCAAATCGCCAAAATTGACCCAAGCTTGCCGCTACCGGGCGAGTGTCCGCGAAACCTGCTTGCCAAGTTCGGCAATTGCCTGACCGGTAGCGGCGACAATCCCTGCCGGTTCCGTTGACACCAGAGGGATGCGGATATCGAAACGCTCCAGCCTTTCGCGGATCACACCTTCGGGCGAAGCGATGGCATATTGACCGGAAAGCTCAAAGGTCGCGTCATCGCGGGCCAGCATGCGTTCGATGCGGATATCAAGCTGCGCTTGCGGCGGTTCTTCTAGCGGCCACGGCGATGCGGCAACGGTCGCGGTCGTGGCAATATCGAGGTTGCGGGCGATAGCACCCGTTACGCCGCGGACCGGTTCGTCGGCCCAGAGTGTATCGGCCAGATTATGCAATGCGCCGCCTTCCTCTTGCAGGGCAATCTCAAGCGCTGCGGCATAGGCCGGCAGTGACACATCGCGCACTTCCAGCGTTGCCACCCGGACCTTCGTCTTGGACGACGCGGCAGGCATTTCAATAAGATACCGAGCGGAGTTGTCGGCGCAGCCGGTGACGGCCATGCAAAGGCAACAAAGGGCAAAATGGCGTATCATGTCAGCGTCCAATCAGCAGCGAATTCGGGTTGCGCTCAATGGTTCTTGCGAGTTGGCTTATCGAACGCGCTGCACTGCGAACCTCGCGCAATGCGGCCAAGGTTTCGTCGTTGAAGTCCGATTTCTTGCCGTAAGCGGAAATTAGGCTTTCGGTCTGTGATACCAGTTTTTCCAGCCTTGCGGAAAGTTCCGGCAGGCTTGCCGTCGCTTCGGCCACCGAATCCGCTGCGTTGCGGGCGGATTGCATCGTGGCATTCACATTCTCGACGGCCCCGCCTGCGCGCAGTTCCGACAGCATGGCGCGGACCTGCTCCAATGCGGCATTCAGCGATGGGGGAAGTTCACGCGCGGCATCAGTGCCGATGACCTTGTCGGCACTTTCGAGCACACGGGTGGCTGCCGCCAGCAGTTCTTCAGCCTGAAGTGAATTGGCCTTTTTCGCCACCTCCCGCAGATCGGCGACAAGGGCGGGGAAGTCGTCAGACGCCGTGGCAAGATTTTCTGTGATCGTATTGGCGCGTTCCAGTGCGGAGGCCAGGTTTTTCAAAGTGCCGCCATCTTTCAACTCGGTAATAACGGCCCGCAAATCGGCGATAGCGGCGCGAATATCGCCGGGCAGGGCCTTTGTCGCCTCGTCATTGATCAACGCCCTTGTGTCGTCGAGCAACCCGACGATGGCATCCGGTGCCGCCAGGGTGGAGTCAGCGCGCGCGACGGCCTCGATGCTGGCCATCAGGGTGATGGCCTGATTGATCAGCTCCTCTATCGGCAGGGCGTTGATGCGTTCAAACACACCTTCCGCCGTCGCAGTGAAATCGGGCAGATTGGACTTCGCGCTCGGCAAGACCGGCAAGGGCTCCGCATCACGCTGAAATACGGCAGGTCCGAGATCGGGAAGTTCGACCAGTTCAACCAGAAGTGCCGAGCTGAACAGGCTGGTTGTGGCAAGCCGTGCGCGAAGCCCATTGGCAACCGCCGCTTCGAAGAAATCGAGCGTCTCGGTTTGGCCCGCACCGCGGGGAAGACCCAGTTTGCTGGGCTCAATCGCCAGATTGGCCATCAGCCGGACACGTGGCCCGCTGTCGGTTTCGTCGATCTGTGCAGATATGGCAGTGACCTCGCCAACGTTGAGACCGCCAAAGCGGACATTCGCGCCTGGCTCCAGGCCACTGACAGATTCACCAAACTCGGCGGCAATGGCGACGGCATCCGCCGTCGATCGGGAAAACAGGGATTTTCTGGCTTCGGCTTCATCGGCTGAAACTGTGAAGACGTGGCCTGCGTTCACCGGCGTGCCGCCTTGATAGATCGAATCGAATTCGACACCACCGGCCAGCAACGACGACAGGCTTTTGAAATCGACACTGAGCCCAGAGGCGTTGAGCGACACTTCGAACCCGGACGTGTCCCAGAACCGCGTCGCGGAATTCAGCCGCCGGTCATGGGGTGCGTCAATAAAGGCGTCCACCACGATGGCGTCTGAAGAAACCGTCAGACGCGGGCGTTCAAGCCGGCCCACTTCTATCCCGTGGAAGAAAACCGGCGCACCTTCGGAAATCAGGCTGCCATCGGTCGCGAGCAATGTGACGCGTTTGCCCGCGCGCCCCGGCTGCACCAAAGGCGGGCCGTCTGAACCGACGAATTGCCTTTGGGGTGTGCCCACATTCTCATCCCAGGCCCCTTCGATATAGACGCCGGAAAGCACAGTCGAAAGCCCGCTGATCCCTTTCGCGCTCACCCTTGGGCGAACAATCCAGAAATCTGCATCCGCATCCAAGAACGGGGCCACGTCCTTGTCTATCCGCGCCCGCACAAGAACGCTGGACAAGCCTTCGGTGAAGGTCACCTGTTCCACGGTTCCAATGTCGACGTCACGATAGCGCAGCGTGGTTTCACCGGGTTTGATGCCTTGGGCGCTTTGAAAGGTGATTTCAATCAACACGCCGCGGTCGGCAAAGCTTTTCCAGGCCAATCCCAGAGATATGGCCAGCGCCAAAACCGGCACCAGCCAGATGAACGAAAGATTGCGCCAGAATGGCGGTTTCACCGCAGAAATATCAAGACCGGAGGGGCGCGGATCGGTCACGAATCGTCTTCCTCATAGGCGTCCCAGATCGTTCTAGGGTCAAAGCTCTGCGCGGAAATCATGGTGAATGCAACCGAAAGCGCGAAACTGACGGCGGCGATGCCGGGATTTACGGTGGCGACAAAGTTCAATTGCACCAGCGCCGACAGGATTGCCACGACGAAGACATCAATCATCGACCAGCGGCCAATGAATTCAACGACTTCATAAAGCCGTTGCCGCCCATGACCGCGGATCGACACCGGTGATCTTACCGACACCGCCAGATAGGCGATGGACAGGAATTTTCCGATCGGGATCAGCACGCTGGCGACAAAGATGATCAGGGCGATCCCGTATGAGCGGTGATTCACCAACTCGATCACCCCGCCGATGATGGTGTTTTCGCGGACATGTCCGAATGTCGATGTCCGCAGCATCGGATAGATATTGGCGGGAATGTAGGCGATCATTCCCGCAAAGAGCCAGGCCCACACCCGCTGAAGGCTTTTTTCGTCGCGGCTGTAAAGCCTGCCACCACAACGCCGGCAATAGGCGACGCCCAGCCTGTGGACGCTGCCGCAGCGGACACAAGCCACCAACCCGGCGCGCCGCGCGGTCAGGACTTCGCGCGTTCTTCGAGCGTTTTCCATATCGTCAATCTGCACATGAATGAATCTTTCAGCACCGTCACCAGGACGAGTGCGGCAAAAGCCCAAAAGGCCGGGCCCGGTGTCACCTTGGCAAGACCGGCGACTTTGACCAGCGCCACGGCAACGCCGACGATGAAAATTTCGGCCATGGCCCAGGGACGCATGGCCTCGGCCAGACCAAAGACGCGGGCGGCCTGCGGTGCCGGGCGCTGTCCCAGCGCCAGGGGGGCCAGCGCATAGAGGATGGCAAAAAGCCGCGCCAATGGCAGCACCACGATCAATGCGCCGACGGCAACCGACAAGGGCAGCATCCAGCCTTCTGAAAATGCCAATACCGCGCCGATGACCGAGCTTTGCCGATGCAGGCCCCCTGCCTGAAGTTCGAGGAAGGGAAAGGTGATAGCCGCCACCATCAGGATGGCGGCCGTCATCGCCAGAGCCACGATGCGGGTGATCGCCCCGCTGCGCGGTGTCACCAGCACCGTATGGCACCGGCGACAGCGGGCGCGGCCACCTTGCGGTACGTCGGTCATGTGATGAAGGGCGTCACAAACCGGGCAGGCGATCAATTCACCGATCTCGCGGTCCGGCATTGACGAAGGACGCGCACTGGAAATGGCTGTTCGCATTTGTCCGCCCCTCTTTGACGTATCCGATCCGCCAGGACTGTAGTCCGCCTGTGTAGCGTAAAACCGGCCCGATACCAATAGTCGCCTTGACCGGTTCACTTGTGCACACACACGGGCACAGGTAGTGAAGATCAGGCTGTCACCGCCTTGGGCGACGGTCTGGTCCAATGACGGCAGCACCGGGCTGCTACGTGATGGGGGTGCATGAAATCATGTCTTCGGCCGAAATTCTTGCAGACCTCATTGCATTCGATACCGTCAGCCGCAATTCCAACATGGCGCTTATGACCCATGTTGCCGGGCGGCTGCAACAAGCCGGGATATCGGCAAAGCTGATCCCCAATGCCGACGGCACCAAGGCGAATTTGCTGGCAACGATCGGCCCGGCGGATATCGGCGGCGTCATGCTGTCGGGTCACACCGATGTCGTACCGGTTGACGGCCAGAACTGGACCCGCCCGGCGTTCAAACTGACCCGGCACGAGGGTAGATATTACGGGCGTGGCACGGCTGACATGAAAGGCTTTGTCGCCTGTGCGCTGTCGGCAGGGCTGAAGGCTGCCGGGCGCGACCTGAAAACACCGCTGCATCTGGCGTTTTCCTATGACGAGGAAATCGGGTGTCAGGGGGTGCGCTCGATGATCGACTTCCTGAAAGAGGCACCGGTGCGTCCGGCGATGTGCATCGTTGGCGAACCGACCGGGCTGACCGTGGCATCGGGGCACAAGGGCAAGGTGGCGCTGAAGGCGCGCTGCATCGGGCGTGAAGGGCATTCGGCGCTGGCACCGCTGGCGTTGAATGCGCTGCATCTTGGAGCCGATCTGATCGGGGTGTTGCGCGATATGCAGGAAGGGCTGCGAACCACCGGGTATCAGGATGACGACTATGACGTGCCCTATACGACAGTCCATGCAGCGCGTATCACGGGGGGGGGTGCCCTGAACATCGTGGCCAATCTGTGTGAGCTCGATTTCGAGATTCGCAACGTCGCCGAAGACGACCCGGCAACGATCATGGCGGATATCCGGGCGCGCGCGGCGGCACTGGTGGCCGAGGCGCGCAAGACTGCCGCAGAGGCCGATATCCAGTTTGCCGAAAACTTCTCATATCCGGGTCTCAATACCGCGACAGATGCGCAGGTGGTTCGGTTCGTTCAGTCGCTGACCGGAGGCAACAATACCTGCAAGGTGGCTTTTGGCACCGAAGGCGGTCTCTTTTCCCAAGACCTCGACATCCCGACAGTCATCTGCGGCCCCGGTTCGATGATGCAGGGGCACAAGCCCGATGAATATGTCGAAGTGGCACAGATCGAGCGATGCGATGCGATGCTGGCAACCTTGCTGGACCGGTTGGAGGCAGGGCTATGACGCGGTCCGCACAACTTTTTTCATTCGGGTCAAAAGTATTCGGGCCTTACCGGAATGTGTCGTGACAACGCTTGCGGGACCCGTGACCAGAACCGAGTCGTAGTGCCCGGCGGTTAGCGTCTTCACGTCGGTATCGAACTGCCAACCCGCGTCAAGGCAGAACCAGAACAGTTTCTCATCCGTACCACAGACTTGGGTTGAGGCACCTTGAACAATTTCGCATCTATCGATTTGCCAGCTTCGGCGTCGCGCCATGACATTGATCACCTTGACCGGCCCGCCTCTTGGCTTGCCCATCGGGGCCAGGCCACTGTCGAAACGCAATGACTCTTCGGGTTTGAGTAACACTTCTCGGTCCGGGAACTCCAACGCCAGTCCCTTGCCCTCGATCAGGGTGATTACACGTTCGATGCCGGGGAAAGATGAAAAAAACCCATCTTCAATAATTGGCGACAGTGCAAGGCGCAGGTCAAAATCGTCATGCCCGGCACCGGGCGGAAACATGGCGATGTCATGGGTTGTCCCGCGCCGGTTTTTCCACGGCTTCCTGTCATAGCCAGCGAAACCAAGATGGCGCAGCGCGCTGGTCATTCAGGGATCGCCCGCCACACCGTAACTCGGGGCAGCTTCGGGGTCGATGGCGCGGTTCAGGTAATCCTGCATCTGCGGCGCGTAGCCCTGCCAAAGGGATCGGAGTTTTCTGATGGGGCCGTCATCTTCCCAATCCACGCGCAGATCAACCAGCTTGAACGGCATCTTGTCGGCCACGATCAGGGCGGCGGAATGCACCGGCCCCGCTTCGCCACCCGAAGCCAGACCAGCCTCCAACCCCTGCAACAGACGTTCGGCCAGATGGGCGGTTGGGTCGGCGTTGAAACCGTCGGTCATGGCGCGGGCAATGCCCTGATGGGCCAGGAGGTTCCCGGCGGCGACGCAATCGGCGGCCTCGCTGACGGCGTTGGTCCCCAGAATGCGTTTGCCAGTGAAATGCGCCGTACCGCCCAAGGCATCCACCGCCGTCAACTGGCGAAAGTCAATATGGGGGCGGTCCTTGGCAACCGACGCCACGGCCTCCGCCGCATTCATCCCGACCGCCATCGCATCAAGCACCAATGTCGCCAGATGCGGGTCGGTGACGTTCTGGGTCGCCACCGCGCCCACGCCCGCGCGGGCATGCGGACAGCGTGACCCGACCGCGATGGAGGATGTGGTGATCGCCACTCCGAACATGCCCGTGCGCGCGCAGCGCCCTGCGATGGAAAATGTCATGCTTTGCCTTTCACGGTATCAGACACCAGACGGCGCGCCAGGTACTTCTGGAAGTCGTGGATTTCACGCTCCAGCCAGCTAAGCGGGCCGGGGGCGGCAAAACCCGACCGTGATCCCGCATAGATGCCTTCGACCACGCCCCGGTCTTCGGTGTTGACGTGATCGAAAAAAGTCACGAGGTCGCGCACCCAGGCTTCGCGCGCATCGGTCTGGCCCAGCATTTCGTCCACCTCGGGGGCAATGGCCACACCAAAGCGCACATGCACCTCGCCGACACCCTTGGGGCGCAGCGACAGATACCAGAGGTGATCAGGGGCCAGCACATACATATGGGTTGGGAAAACCGTCGGCATGACCGAGGTGTTGCGCCACTCGCCTTCCAGAGCGGTATTCTTGGGATGCGCGTTGCCATAGGTCGCATCGCCGGTTTTTTTGAAGGTCTGATAGGTGAAGTTATCAAACACCTCGTTCGGAAACCTGGTTTCCTTGACCGGAAACCACGCGCCGACCGTGGCCTTGTGCGCCACCGGCAGGTGATAGCCTTCCATGAAGTTTTCGCTCAGCAGTTTCCAGTTGGTCTGCCAAATGTGATCTTCCTTCACGACCGGCACATAATGTTCCATGCCATAGCGCGCCACGACCGGTTGCAGCCCAGCCAGCGCCTCGTTGACCGGTCGCGCATCGGGGTTCAGCGTGACATAAATCCAGCCATTCCAGATTTCAGTCCGTATCTCGGGCAGACAGATGGCCTTCTTGTCGAAACCGTCGCTGCGTTCCATATGCCC
>JBATDH010000090.1:0-4903 GCA_049663365.1 Albidovulum sp.
GTATTGCCGCCTTGATCGGGGCGCTGATGATCGGGCCGAGGGTCGGCTTTGGCCGGGACATGATGGCCCCGCATTCGATGACCCTGACGCTGGTCGGAGCAGGTATCTTGTGGGTCGGCTGGTTCGGGTTCAATGCCGGTTCCAATCTTGAGGCGAATGGCGGGGCCACGCTGGCGATGATCAATACGTTCACCGCGACGGCAGGGGCAATTCTGGCATGGGCGGGGCTTGAGGCGAAGCTGCGCGGCAAGGCGTCGCTGCTGGGTGCAGCCTCGGGGATGATCGCTGGCCTGGTCGCGGTGACCCCAGCGGCGGGGTCAATCGGGCCGGTCGGGGCCATCGTTCTGGGTGCCATCGCTGCCGGTATCTGCTATTTCTTCGTGGCCGTGGTGAAGAACAAGTTCGGCTATGACGACAGTCTGGATGTCTTTGGGATCCACGGTATCGGCGGCATAGTCGGGGCCATCGGCACCGGGATTTTCACCGCCCCCGGACTGGGTGGCATCGGGGCCGATGATTTCTCCATCGTGGCGCAGGTGATCATTCAGGCCAAGGCCGTGCTGATTACCGTAATCTGGTGCGGTGTCGGGTCGGCGGTACTGTTCAAGCTGGTCGATGTGGTGATCGGGTTGCGTGTCGAGGGCGACGCAGAGCGCCTAGGGCTTGATCTGTCGTCGCATGGCGAAAGCGCCTATCACAGCTAAGGCGGATGTTGACCGGTACGAACGGGCACGGCGCAAACCGCGCCCTCTTTCATGGCTCAGATGCCTGTGTCGATGATAGCGCGGGCAAGGATCGGGACCGTTTGGGCATTCAGCCCGGCGATGTTGATGCGACTGTCGCCCACCATATAGATGCCGTGCCGGGTACGAAGGTTTTCGACCTGCTCCGGTGTTGCGCCCAGGCGCGAAAACATGCCGCGATGCTGGGCGAGAAAGCCAAAACGATCTGACCCTGAAACGCGGCGCAGTTCGTCGGCCAACTGCTTTCGCAGGGCCAACATGCCAAGGCGAACATCCTCCAGTTCCGTCTGCCAGTCGGAGCGCAGCGCCGGGTCGGTCAGGATCATTGTCACAAGGCGGGCCCCATGATCAGGTGGGAACGAAAAGTTCTGCCGGTTGAGGAAGGCCAGCGTATCTTGGGTCAGCGCACGTGTGGACGGGTCAGAAAGGCCGATCAGTATACCGGTACGTTCGCGGTAGATGCCGAAGTTTTTGGAGCAGGAGGCGGCGATCAACACCTCGGGCAACCGCGACGCGATCAGGCGCGTGCCAGCCGCATCAGGATCGAGTCCGTCGCCAAAGCCCTGATAGGCGATGTCGATCAAGGGCACGGCACCGGCTTTTTCAAGAAGAGCCGCTACCTCGGCCCATTCGGGCAATGTCAGATTGGCACCGGTCGGGTTATGGCAGCAGCCGTGTAGCATGACCACATCGCCCGCCTTTACGTCTGCCAGATCAGCCATCATCGCGGCAAAATCCACCCCGCGCGATTCACTGTCGAAATAGCGATAAAGCTGCGTAGTGATCCCCAGATACTTCAGGATGGACAGATGATTGGGCCATGTCGGGTCGGATACCCAGACCGTGGCCCCAGGCGTCGCCATGCGCACCAGTTCCAGCGCCTGACGAATGGCTCCGGTGCCGCCCGGCGTGGCGGCGGCGGCGATACGGTCGCTGCTGATAGTGTCACCGAGAATGAGGTCGGCCATGGCCGAGTGGAAACCCGGCTCTCCGGCAAGACCGGTATAGGCCTTGGTCGTCTCGGCCTCCCACAATGCCCTTTCGGCGGACTTGACGGCCCGCATGACGGGGGTGAGGCCGGTTGCGTCCTTGTAGACGCCGACCCCAAGGTCGATCTTGTCGCTGCGCGGGTCAGCCTTGTACATACCGACGAGTTGCAGGATCTTGTCCGCGGGTTGCGGCTTCAGGTTGGTGAACATGGCAGCGCTTCCTTTATTCTGATGCGACCTTCAGGTCGCCATACATACCCCATTCCGACCATGACCCGTCGTAAAGCGCGTGATCGCGCTTGCCCATGCGTTCGAGTGCGAGGCTGAGGATGGCGGCCGTCACCCCCGAACCACAGGTGGTGATGGCCGGTTTGGTCAGATCGACGCTGGCAGCGGCAAAAACCTCGGAAAGCTCGGCAGGCGATTTCATGGTTTTGTCGGGGTTGAGAACCATGTGGAACGGCACATTCTTTGAGTTCGGAATGTGGCCCGAACGCAAGCCTTCCCGCGGTTCCGGGGCCGATCCTGTGAAACGCTCGGCGCTGCGCGCATCGATGATTTCGTGGTTGCCCAGCTTGGAGGCAGCGGCAACCTGCGTCACGTCCTTGACCAGATGGGCCTGGCGCTGAACGGTCATGTGGCGGTCGCGCATCATTGGCGGCATGTCCTCGGTAGCGCGGCCTTCGGCCAGCCATTTCGGCATCCCGCCGTCAAGGACAGCGATATCGGTCTTGCCCATCAGGCGAAAATTCCACCAGACACGGGCAGCCGAAAAAAGACCGGCACCGTCATAGACAACCACCTGATGGCCATCGCCGACACCCATTGCGCGCAGACGGCTGATGAATTTCTCGACCGGGGCAGCCATATGCGGCAAAGCCGAGCGATGGTCGGATATATCGTCGATGTCAAAAAACCGCGCGCCGGGGATATGCGCCCTGGCATAGTCTGCCCGTGCATCGCGGTCTGCGTCGGGCATGTACCACGACGCATCCAGAATGCGCAGGTCCGGATCCTTGAGATGTGCAGCCAGCCATTCGGTTGAGACCAGCGTTTTGGGGTCGTCCTGTGCCATCGATGCCTCCAATCAGTTATAGCTGATTATCCGGCTGACCGCAGGGGGCGCAAGGTCAGAGATGGCATTGCCGCAGGTCAGGGCGGCGGGAGGGCCGCCGCCCTGCCACTCAATTACTTTGCCATCATCTTCTTGAGAACGCCGACAATGGCCATGACGACACCACCGCCAACACCGCCCGAGGCGACGCTGGAGATGATCGAGCCGATATCCATGCCCGCAGCAGCATCTGCACCCCCGGCCCCCATGGCCGCGATGATCTGGCTGCCCAAACCGCCACCGACGATGCCGGCGATCGAATTGCCCAATGGCCCAAGGTCGAGATTTTTCAGGAGTTTACCTACAATATTGCCACCTAAAGCGCCCGAGATAAGGCTGATGATCAGCTGTTCCATTTACTCATATTCCTTCCTGTCAGGACGAACCAACATTAACACTGCCCGCGTCTGTCCCTGCCCGCGGGTGTGACGGAGTGTTGCATGATCACGAATTGCTGACAATAAGGCGAAAAAAACGCCTTTGTTTCCCGATGATCAGCCCTGTTTAAGCAGGCGCTGCTTTTGCCGACCCCAGTCACGTTTGGCCTCGGTGGCGCGTTTGTCGGCAATCTTTTTGCCCTTGCCGACACCGATTTTCAGCTTCACCCGGCCGCGATGGTTGAAATACATCACCAGCGGGATGAGGGTCATCCCCTCGCGCCCGACGGCCTGCCACAGACGGGACAGTTCTTTCCGCGAAACCAGTAATTTGCGCCGCGCTCGTTCCTCGTGGCCAAATATCCCCGCTTGTTTGTAGGGGGCGATGTAGCTGTTGATCAGCCACAACTCGCCGCCTTCGACCGAGGCATAGCTGTCGGCAATGTTCGATTGACCGACACGAAGAGATTTCACTTCGGAACCGGTCAGCATGATGCCGACCTCAAGATCGCTCTCGATGAAATAGTCGAACCGCGCCCGGCGGTTTTCGGCGATTACCTTGTAGTTGGGGTCTGATTTGTCGGCCATGATCAGGCTGAGATAGGCGAGGGGCCTGCCGGAGTCCAGAAGGGCGGCAAATCGCCATGCAGAATCGCCGCACAACGGGTGCATATCCGCAAAAGACACCTTATGCAGGGAAAGAAATGGAGCAGAGGCCCCCATGTTCATACAGATCGCGCTCGGAACCTTGCTGATGCTGTTGTCAATCCTGGTGTCCGGCCTGGCCTTCTGGACGCTGGAAGTCCTGCTTTCCCGGTCGCGGCCCTGGCTCTTGCGTGAACCGCACCGGCCCAAGCTGGCGCTGGTTCTGTCCATAACGGTGGTCTGGGTTCTGGGGACTGTCACCGCCGGGGTCTGGATATGGGCGCTGGCGCTGTGGGCGCTGGGTATCTTTGTCACCATGGAGGCGTCGGTCTATTTTTCGTTGGTGGCTTTCACAACGCTCGGGTTTGGCGATATTCTGCTACCGCAGGACTGGCGGCTTCTGGGGGGTATGGCGGCGGCCAACGGGTTGCTGAGCATGGGGTTGATGACCGCGATGATGGTCGAGGCATTGCGCCATGTGCGGTTGGGCCAGATCGAGGTCAAACGGCGTAAAGGATAAGGGGTCTTTAAGAAATTGAGGCGCTGCGCGCCATTTCTTTTGTCTCGCTCGCGCTGTCGCAGGGGCTCGGACCTGCCGTCGGCAGAGGTATTTTCACCAAAATGAAAGTGTATCAGATCAAAGGCAGGCGATGAGAGCGACCCAGCCGGCAATTTCAGCAACTTGCTGCATGGCCCCCATGACATCGCCGGTTTGGCCGCCGATCTGGCGCAGCGCGAGAGCGGCAAGACATGTGGCTGCAAAAACAATCGTCAAGGCCGCGACCAAAGCGATACCAGGACCAAAGGGCAAAAGGCAGGCGAGGCCGAAACCGGCCGCGAACAGCGCCGGGGGCATCGCGCCGCCGGTCGCCGCATGTCCCAGGCCATTGGCCCGCGCGGCGGGCATCAGGGCCAGCGCCAGCGGCAGAACCGCCCGGCTGGCGGCGGCAAGACCGATCAATGCTAAAGGAGCATCCGGGTGACTGGCGATGGCGACGGCCCGCGTGATCAGGCATAGGATCAGGGCCATCGTGC
>JBATDH010000091.1:0-23960 GCA_049663365.1 Albidovulum sp.
ATGCAATTTCGATCATGCGCGGCGTGACGGGTGTGACCGCCCCCGACACCATACCGAGATGCACAAGGCAATTCCGCAAGCCCCGCTCTGCCCGATTGGTGATTTCCGTGTCAACGCCACCGCCACCACCCAATTCGGTTGCGATCATCGGGATGCCCACACGTTCGGCCGCGGAATTGACCGAGCGATTATCATTTGTTGCCCCCAGCACCCACAGGAACGGCAATCCAAATGCACGTGCCAAAGCAAGATTGGCCTCAAACAGATCGGGGTTTCGGGTGCGCGTCGCGAGCGTGCAGGGCTGGAAAAAGGATGCTTTCCCCCCCGAATGCAGGTCCAGCACAGCGTCGCAGCGCCGCATGATTTCGGTTTCCAGGAAATGTGCCAACATGGCTGTTGGGCCGCCATCGGCATCGCCGGGGAAAGCGCGATTCAAATTTGCCCCATCCAGCGGTGAAACTCTGGAAGAGTCCCGAAAGGCGGGTGCGTTCAAGCCGGGGATAAGGATCAATTGGCCGGAAATATCACTCGGGGTCAGAGACGCGGCAAGACGCATGATTGCGGCGGGCCCCTCAAACTCATCGCCATGTGTTCCACCGATAATGAGTGCCGTCGGGCCTTCACCGTTTTTTATGCTGATGACCGGGACCGGATAGTATCCGAGCGGCATGGCGTTGTCCGACCAGCGCAACATGATATCCCCCTGATTCCGACCTGATGCGTCCAGATCAAACGTGAGGGCCAACCTGCTTTTTTGCTTGGCGTCGGGCATAGGGGGTCTCCGAAAACGACCTGTGGGGTGGTTTCCCGGAAATGTGTATCATAATTTTAATGGAAGTGAATTGCAAATATCGTATCTGTATGTGATATGATGGCATGCCTGAAACCGGAGGCAAGCATGGCTGTTACACGCGCCAAGGCAGGCATTGAAAAAATCAAGCCACACATGATCGCAAGTCAGACACGATCGGTCCCGCCGCCCTCGATTTTGCTGAATTCAAATGAAAGTGTGTTTGGGCCCGGCACCCATGCGCGGGCTGCGGCGCGCGCGGCAATCAGCGCAATTGAACGCTATCTGGAGTTTCCCGACCAGATACTTGCACCCGCCATCGCGAACCGTTTTTCGCTCGACCCAGATCGGATCACTACGGGACAAGGGTCCGATGATCTGCTGGCGCGGTTGGCGCGCGCTTATCTGGGGCCTAATACCGAACTGATCCGCACAGCAAACGGATATCTGAAAGTTCCCAACTATGCCTACGCCAATGACGCGTCGGTAATATCGGTGCCCGATGACAATTTCGTCCCGTCGGTCGACAACATGATCAGCGCACTGACCGACCAGACACGCATCGTCTATCTGGCGAACCCGGAAAATCCGGCAGGCACTTATTTGAATGGGAAAGAAGTGCGCCGCCTGCATGCCGCCCTGCCCGACACCGTGCTTTTGGTGATCGACAGTGCCTACGAAGAATATAGCGACGCCGCCGACTATGAGCCGGCCCACAGGCTGGTCGAAGACACCGCCAACGTGGTGATGTGCCGGACATTCTCAAAAATCTTTGGGCTTGCAGGGGCGCGCGTCGGATGGCTGTACGGACCCAAAGATGTCGTGGACGCAGTGCGCCGGATTGGCTTGACCTTTCCGGTTACGGCACCATCGGTGGCGGCGACAATCGCTGCTATGGAAGACAGGGCACATACCGACTTTGTCTATCAAGCCAACCTTAAAGGCCGGGTCTGGTTGGCTTCGCAGGTTGCGGCACTGGGCTTGGCGGTTGTGCCAAGTCAGGCGAACTTTATACTGGTTCATTTCCCGAATCCGCGCAAGTCAGCAAAGGCGGCGGACGACTATCTGCAAACACGCGGCATTGCGGTACGCAGGTTTGCGTCACCTGCTTTTGAAGAATATATCCGTATTTCAATCGGGTATGAACATGATCTCCAAGCGGTACGCGACAGCATCGCGGATTTCTTGAGCGGAGAGGCTTGATGGTTGCAGATAACATCGTCAGCGATGATGCGGCCAACCTCCGCTTTCCCTCTGGCCGCGAGATTATTTCCCTGATCAAAAAGTCGGGAATACGTGAAATTGTGGCTTTGCCCGACATCGTGACAAGCGACGGATTACTGTGGCCGATCTCACGAGACCCAGCCTTCAGGCTGACACGCATTTGCAAGGAGGACGAAGGTGTCAGCATTTGCGCGGCGATGTCCTATAACGGAACCCGCGCTCTTTTGATGATGCAACAGACCGGCCTTATGGATTCCCTGAACGCAATACGTGCCATCGGCGTGGACTATGAACGTCCCATTGTCATGATGGTGGGATTGCAGGGAAAAGAACCACATGTGCATCCGGACCAATCGGCGGCCTACGGTGTGCGCATTATTCGACCGGTTCTGGATGCAATGGAATTGACACATTCCCTGATCGAAGAACCTTGCGACGTGGCACATATTCCCGATGCCATAGACAGGGCCTATGCCGCTTCACGTCCCCATGTTTTCTTGATCGGCCGTCCGCCGGAGGCTGCATGACCATTAAACGTGACGATGCGCTCCTGACCCTCATCCCGCATGTGAAGGATGAAGACATTGTTGTTGCGGTTTATCAGACCAACTTCGACTGGATGGTTCTGAACCCGCGTCCGCTCAACTATGTGGCGGTTGGCGCGATGGGCCAGGCGTCTTCGCATGGCTTAGGTTTGGCACTGGCCAACCCAAAGCGCCGCGTGTTCGTCTTTGACGGGGATGGAAGTCTTTTGATGAACCTTGGCTCACTTATCACGATCGCCGGGGCTCGTGTCTCAAACCTCTATCATTTCCTGTTCGCCAACCGGGTATATGAGGTAAACGGGGATCAACCCTTGCCCAATGGCAAGAATGTTGATTTTGAAGGTCTGGCGCGATCGGCGGGCTACTCGGGTGCGCGCAGTTTTGACAATCTGGACCTGTTTCTCAAAGAACTTCCGAACATGCTGGCGTTGCCGGGGCCACAGATGGCCGTAATGGAAATTGTGCCGGGCCAACCCTATCCGCGCGATTATGCCTACATTCATAGCGCCGCCGCCAGGCAGGCGTTCAGCGACGCGCTTAATCGGTAACGGCCGCCGCCCTGGCAATTTCGAGAAACTCTTCGGCGACAGTTGTCATCAGCCTGTTCTTTGACCAGAACACCACGGACCTGAAAACAAGTGGCGCGGCAAATGGTATGGCGACGCAATCGGGCATCGTGTCCAGATAGCTCTTGCTTGAACCCACAACTGATACACCCAGTCCACGTGCAACCAGTCGGCAGATCGCGTCGGTTGTGCGGGTTTCGTACTGCAACCCACGGCTTACCTTCTTGGCATCAAAGAAGGTGTCAACGTCATGACGGAAGCGGGACGAAGGCATGTAGGAAATGAAGCTCTCACCGTCCAAATCCCGCGCATGTATCACCGTTTCACACGCTAGACGGTGATCCGTTGGCAAAACGCAATAAGTGTCATCATTCATCGTCACCAAACTGTCAAAGGATGGGTTGACCGGGATGTTGGTGGTGATGCCGAAATCGAAATTCTGAGACACCATCCATTCGACGGTATCATCGTTGGCTTCGATCTCCAGCCGCGCCATCGCTTCTGGCCGTCTTGCCGCAAACTGACCGACAAGATCGGGCGCAAATTGGGTCGACAGCGCTGGCGTTGTGACGAGATTGAGACGCGCATGAGCAAATCGAGCGATCGCCGTCGCCGATCGTTTGATGTGTTCCATCCCGCTGACTGCCTGTCGCACCTCGTTGACCAATAGCCGCGCTTCATCGGTAGGCACCAGCACGCGGCCAGATCGGCCGAACAACTGGAATCCTACCTCAGCTTCAAAGTCCGAAATCAGACGACTGACGGCTGGCTGGGAAATGCCCAACATTTCCGCTGCTTCAGTCACCGTGCCTGTGGTGACAACTATTCGGAACGCATCTACCTGCCGAAAGGTGATCTTCATGGGCGCTGTGGTGCTCTGGCTTTGCGATGGTCCAAGTGAGTATAGCAAAAAATGGATGGTTGGAATGGGTCGTGTCGCATCTGCGCGATTGGACGGAAGGTGTTGTGGCTCCCTTCGATCAACTGACTCTGCCAATGCCCGAGAATTTAGCTTGGATTTTTTTTGGCAAACCTGCCGGACTCTTGGCTGCAAGCAAAGATCGCACGCATCGTCGGATAGAACCGTTTGTATTCTTTGATGAAGCGCGACATGGACGAAGATACTTTTCGCGGCGAATTGCCCTTGGTCAATGGTCCGCGGTCCGCAAATTTTGATTAGCCACACGCATGAAAATGCGTTAGGATAAACACAAAAAATCATGACCAATGCCACAACAACGGGAGATTCAATGATGAATAAAATGTCCAGGACAGGTCTGACACGCCGCGGATTTGTGAAGACTACCGGGGCACTTTGGGTGGCAACCGGACTAGGTGCCCTGCCCGCAAGTGCGCAGGCCGTGAAGGGCGGACGGCTTGTCGTCGGCATGACCGGCGGCGCGGTAAGTGATACGCTTGATCCGCGCACGTTTTCGTCAAGCGGTCATGCCTGTGTCGGTTTTACCATCGGAAACTGCCTGACCGAGATCGAGAAGAACACTGAGCTTGTGGGCGAACTGGCCGAAAGCTGGGAAAGTTCGGATGACGCGAAGATCTGGAAGTTCAACTTGCGCAAGGGTGTCACCTTCCACAACGGCAAGGAAATGACCTCGGCCGATGTGATCTGGTCGCTGAACCTGCACCGCGGCGAAGGCTCGACCTCCGGTGCGGCTGGTCTTACCGGCGACATTACCGACATCACCGCCGACGGCCCGAACGCGATCATCGTGACCCTGTCCAAGCCGAATGCCGACCTGCCCTATCTTTTGGGCGATTTCCACATGCTGATTGTGGCTGAAGGGACCGAAGATTTCACCGCCGGTGCCTTTACTGGCCCCTATCAGGTTGTGGAATTCAACCCGGGCGAATCCGTGATCGCGACACGCAATCCGAATTACTGGAAGCCAGACCGCGCCCATGTCGACGATGTCGAAATTCTGTTTGTTGAAGATCGCGCGGCGCGGATCAATGGGCTTGTTACCGGCGAATTGCACATGGCCCAGCAGATTGATGAACAGGCGATGCAACTGATCGATCAAACTCCGGGTGTGCATATCGAAAGCCATCCCTCGGGCGGGCACAGCCCCATCCTGATGCATTGCGACAAGGCACCCTTTGACAGCCTCGATCTGCGACTGGCGGTTAAGTACGCAGTGGACAGAGATCAGGTGCTTGGGCTTCTACAGGGCGGCGTCCTAGGCAACGATCATCCGATCCCGCCGCAAGATCCGTTCCATGCCGCTGACATTCCCCAACGTATGTACGACCCCGACAAGGCGGCGTTCCACCTCAAGCAATCCGGTTTTGATGGCACATTACCGCTGTCCATCAACAATGTCGCGATGGCCAAATCCGAGGAGTTCGCGGCATCAGTCCAGCAATCGGCGGGCAAAGCCGGACTGAACATCGACATCATTCGTGAACCGTCGGAGGGGTTTTGGTCCGAGGTCTGGTTGAAAAAGAGCTTCATGATCGGTGCATGGGGCGGACGACCAACAGCTGACATCATGCTGACCAGCGCCTATTACTCCACTGCTCCGTGGAACGATTCAATGTGGCGGCGACCGGAATTCGACCAGATCATAGATCAGGCGAGGGGTGAAACCGACTTTGCCAAGCGCAAGCAGCTTTACCATGACGCGCAGTTGATGATCCACGAAGACGGCGGGGCTTGCATCACGTTCTTTCGCAACAATATCGACGGTGTGCGCGATGAAGTGAAGGGCTTCTACCCTGCCGGGTCGTTCAACATGTCGGGTCTCCGGGCAGTCGAGCGGGTCTGGCTGGAAGCCTGAGGCCCGAGGCATGATGCCAAGCCCTTTGGCCAGGCTGATCCTGAGCCGACTATTGTCGGGATTGGTCACACTCTTCTTAGTCTCCGTCCTGGTCTTCGCCGGGACGGAAATTCTGCCCGGCGACGTCGCACAGGCCGTGCTCGGGCAGCAAGCGACGCCTGCGGCGGTTCAGGCGATCCGCGATGAGTTGGGCCTCGACCGTCCGGCGGCCTTGCGCTATCTCAGTTGGCTTTGGGATTTCGCGCATGGCGATCTTGGCCGCTCATTGCTATCGGGGCGCGAGGTCAGCGAGTTGATCGCACGCCAACTTGGCAATTCGTTTTTCCTGGCTTCCGTTGCGGCGGTCATCGCCATCCCGCTTTCGGTCGGACTTGGCCTCTTGGCGGCACTGTATGAAGACCGGTTTGCGGACAAAAGCATAACCGCCACAACTCTGATATTTGTATCGCTGCCTGACTTTCTTCTGGGCTACCTGCTTTTGCTTTTCTTTGCGGTAAAACTGGGCTGGTTTCCGGCGCTGTCGCGGATATCCCCGTCGATGAACTTCCTTGAACAATTGCGCGCCGTAGCCCTGCCCTGCCTGACGCTGGCGCTGGTTGTCTCGGCTCATACCATGCGTCTGACGCGCGCGGCCGTCCTTTCGGTCATGAACCAGGCCTATATCGAGATGGCCGAACTAAAGGGCGCGAACCGCCGTCGGATCATCTTGCGCCATGCTCTGCCGAATGCGCTGTCGCCGATCCTCAACATCGTGATGCTGACACTCGCCTATCTGATTGTCGGGGTCGTGGTGGTGGAGGCAGTCTTCAACTATTCCGGACTAGGCCGCACGATGATCGACGCGGTTTCCAAGCGCGACATGCCGCTGGTCCAGGCCTGCGGCTTGATCTTCGCCTCGGTCTACGTAGTTTTGAACCTCACGGCCGATATCCTGTCGATCCTGACCAATCCGCGCAGGAGGCGACCGAAATGATCGCCCTCGTAAAGGATTTCGATCGAGGTGCGCAGCTTGGCGTGATGATCGTCGTGCTTTTCCTCCTTGCGGTATTCGTAGGCCCTCTCTTCCATCCCTATTCTCAAACCGACATCGTTGGCGCACCGTTCGGACCGGCGACTGGTGAATTCTGGCTAGGCACCGACAATGTCGGGCGCGACATTCTTGCACGTATCCTGGCGGGCGGGCGGATGACGGTGATGATTGCCTTCTTCGCCACCACCGGAGCATTCGTGATCGGTGTGCCTTTAGGCATTGCAGCAGCTGTAATCGGCGGGCGGTTTGATTTGATAACGGCCCGCGCGGTCGATGCCTTGATGGCGTTTCCGGGCCTTATCCTCGCGCTGATCGTGCTGTCGGCCATCGGCACGTCTATCCCGGCGCTGCTGGCGATGATGTCGGTCCTGTCCTCGACCATCGTCTTCCGGCTGACGCGCGCAGTGGCGGCAGACGTGGCTGCGATGGATTATGTCGAGGTTGCCCGGCTTCGTGGCGAAAGCATGCGCTGGTTCCTCTTTCGCGAAATATTGCCAAACGTGATGCCGACGCTGCTAACCGAATTCGGCCTGCGCTTTGTCTATGCCGCGATCCTGATCTCTTCGCTGTCTTTCCTCGGCCTCGGCATCCAGCCGCCCTATGCCGATCTTGGCGGCATGGTGAAGGAAAACGCGCTTGGCATCACCTTCGGCAAATGGGCACCGGTTTTACCGGCGCTGGCGCTTTCAGTCTTGGCCATCGGGGTCAACTTGATTGTTGACGGGCTGTTGAAACGCAACGCCAGCCTGGATGCCAACCGATGAGTGGGCCGCTTCTTGATATCAGCGCTCTCTGGATCGAGACCGCCGCTGACCCACGAAGCAACCATGCGGCAGTGCCGATCCTGAAGGGCGTGGATTTGACCGTTGACCGGGGCGAGGTCGTGGGCCTTATCGGTGAAAGCGGGGCCGGAAAATCGACACTGGGTCTTGCCGCACTCGGGTATGTCCGTCGCGGCCTGCGGTTTTCGCGGGGTGAGGTCAGACTTGATGGATCAGACATTCTGACAGCGGGTGTACCAGCGCTGAATGCATTACGCGGCCAGAAGGTTTCCTATGTCGCGCAAAGCGCTGCGGCGGCCTTCAATCCGGCGCACCGGCTTCTGGCGCAAATCGTCGAGGTGACCCGGATTCACCGCCACATGGACACCGACGAAGCTGCCCGCCGCGCGGTAGAACTATTCGGCCGTATGGGCCTTCCTGCACCAGAGGAGTTTGGCGACCGCTATCCGCACGAGGTTTCAGGCGGACAGTTGCAGCGCGCGATGACGGCGATGGCATTGGCTGGTCAGCCCGACCTCATTGTCTTTGATGAACCGACGACGGCACTTGACGTCACTACCCAGATCGAGGTCCTGACGATCATCAAGGAAGTGATCCGTGAATTCGCAACAGCGGCGATCTACATAACCCACGATCTTGGTGTCGTGGCGCAAATCGCTGACCGGATCAAGGTGATGCGCCATGGCGCAGAGGTCGAGGAACAGCCGACGGCAGCCTTGATAAGCCATCCACGCGCCCCCTATACCCGCGATCTTCTGAATGTCCGCAAGACCGGCAATGACGGGCAGCAAAGTGATGCCACCACCGTATTGCGACTGTCGAAGATCGACGCGGCATATGGCATGAAACAAGTGCTTTATGAGGTCTCGGTCTGTCTCAAACGCGGCTCGAACCTTGCCATCGTCGGTGAAAGCGGGTCGGGGAAATCAACGCTTGCCCGTGTTCTTGTGGGCCTGTTGCCGCCCACCAAGGGGCGCATGGAGTTTCGGGGAAAACCGCTCCACCACCGGCTTGCTGCCCGCACCGCGGATGAGCGTAAGGAAATTCAGCTCATCTACCAGCTTCCTGATATAGCCCTAAATCCGCGTCAGTCGGTGGGTGAAATCGTTGGCCGACCGGCTGAATTTTTCTGCGGCATGTCGCGCGACACCAGTCGCGCCAGAGCCCGGGAATTGTTGAGCTTGGTTGAACTTGAACCAGACCTGGTTGATCGCTATCCAAACCAGCTTTCCGGCGGACAAAAACAGCGGGTCTGCATCGCCCGTGCGCTTGCCGCCGAGCCCCAGGTGATCATCTGCGATGAGGTGACCTCGGCGCTTGATCCTCTGGTCGCCGATGAGATCATCGCACTGCTTTTGCGGCTGCAACGGAATATTGGTGTTTCATATGTCTTCATCACGCATGACATGGCCATGGTCCGCGCCATTGCCGACGATGTGGCGGTGATGCAAAACGGCCGGATCGTGGAACAGGGGCCAAAACCGGCGATCTTCGCACCGCCTTGGGATGACTATACCCATCTTCTTATCTCTTCCACGCCCGAAATGCGGGTGGGCTGGCTGGAAGAGGTTCTGGCGGAACGGCGGATGGAAGCGGCAGGAAATTGAACCATGACAATGATCACAAAGTTTAATCCAAGGGCCGGGGCACGGTCTTTGATCGAGGATGCGATCAAGGCGCGCAAGGGCGATACACTCGCCATTGTCGCGGAAGACCCGCGCCTTGGCATTTACGACGCCACTGTTCCCCAATGTGTGGCCGATGTTGCCCGCGAAATGGGGATCGAGACCCATATCATCTCAGTGGGCGATCATGCCGGACTGGATGAAGTGCCCCCCAAGGTGAAACACGCCTTGACCAATTGCGATCATGTCCTCTTCCATTCCCGCCTTGGAGACACCTTGCGCTTTTCCGCCATCCCCGGCGGGGCGTCGAAAACCATGAGCTATGCCCTTGATATCGGCGTCCTGGGCGGGCCGTCCTGCACCGTGCCGCACCGGGTCATGGAACAGATCCGTACGGCCTATGACGGGGTCGTCAATCGTGCCCGGACCTGGCGCGTGACCTGCCCGCTTGGCACCGACATTTCGGGGACCCAGGACGTGGAGGCGGTTGCCGCCGGCAAGGTCGAAGACTTCACCGTCACCCGCTATCCGGTCTGCGCGCCGCGTCCGCTGTCGTGCGATACGGCAAGCGGTGTCGTTGTGCTGGCGCATTGGCTTATGGCATCGGGAAACCGGAAATATCCCGATGACGAACTGATGCTGCCAGAACCGATCCGGGCGCGGATCAAAAATGGCCGTATCGTGGATTTCGACGGGCCGGAGCCGTTGGTTGCGCTTGTTCACGCGCAATACCGGCGGGTCGGAGAGCTATTTGGAATGGACCCCTTCACCGTCCATTCCTGGCATGCCGGGTTGAACCCAGGCACCTTCTATCCGCTCCGCGCCAGAAGCGGCCTTGAACGCTGGGGCAAGGTCGCCTTCGCCAATCCGCGCTATCTGCATTTCCACACTTGCGGCAACTATGCCCCCGGTGAAATTGCCTGGACCCTGTTTGACGCGAGCGCATCTTTCGACGGCAGGGATATCTGGCGCGATGGCGCATTGTCTTTCCTCAACAGCGATGAAGTCCGCGCCATTCTAGCGGCAGAAGGTATCGCGGAATTAGAGGTCAGACGCGATATTGGAGTTGATTAAAAAGCAATATATTGCATTATATGCACCATAAATAATCGAAAGGAGGCTCCCATGGCACGCCGTCCAGCCGGTGCACGTTCTCGAAGAAATCAGCACCACAACATCGAACAGACCCCATGGCGGCGTTTCAAAAACCCCTTTCCGCCGATCGAGATACTGACACCGGATCAGCTTGATGCGATCCATGACAATTCCATGCGCATCCTGTCAGAGATTGGCATCAAAGTGATTGACGGCCGGTCCCGAAGCATCCTTGCGGCGGCCGGCTGTGTGGTTGATGAGGGGCAAGAGCTTGTCTGTTTCGACCCCGAGCTTGTCGTCGAAACGATAGCCCATGCGCCAGCCAAATCGGAACTCCATGCCCGCAACTCCGCCTATAACCTGACACTCGGGGGGGATGAGATCATCTTTTCTTCGGTGATGTGTCCGCCTTTCGCCAATGACCTCGACCGCGGGCGCCGGTCCGGCACCTTCGACGAGATGTGCGAATTCGTTAAGGTCGTGCATTCTATCAATGCCGTGCATCAAGCCGGTGGCGGCGGGTTCGAACCCCTCGACCTGCCCCCCGAAACCCGGCATCTTGATGTCGGCTACGCCCATGCGACGCTGACCGACAAGACCTGGAAAGCCTGGTCAAACGGTGCTGAACGTTCACGCGATGCCATTGCCATGGCCAAGATCATGATGGGCTTTTCCGACGCCGATCTGATCGCGAAACCGGTGATCACCGCACCGATAAACACCAATTCTCCGCTGATGATCGACACCGCCATGGCCGAGGGTATCGTCGAGATGGCACGCCTTGGCCAACCGCTTGTCATCGCCCCCTTTACCATGGCCGGCGCCATGAGCCCGGCGACCGAGGCGGGCGCGCTTTCCGTGCAGAACGCCGAGGCGCTTGCGGGCGTCTTTCTGGCGCAGGCGGTCCGCAAGGGCGCACCGGTTGTCTATGGCTCCTACCTCACCAATGTCGATATGCGCACCGGTTCCCCGGTCTTTGGCACACCGGTCTTTGCCAAGACGACCTGGGCCTCGGGCCAACTGGCGCGGCGCTATGGTCTGCCGTTCCGCTCCTCGCTCAACACCGGTTCAAACTCGGTCGATGCGCAGGCCGCCTATGAAACCGAAATGTGCCTATGGGCCGCTGTCACCGCCCATGCCAACATCCTTTTCGGTGCGGCTGGATGGCTTGAAGGCGGGCTATCGGGATCTTTCGAAAAACTCATCCTCGACGCAGAGATGTTGCAGCTCATCACCGAAAGTTTCCGGCCGATTGAGGTAAACGAAGATACGCTCGGCTTCGATGCGATCCGTGAAGTCGGGCCGGGCGGCCATTTCTTTGGCTCGCCCCACACGCTCGCGCGTTACGAAAAAGCCTTTTACCACCCGATCCTGACCGACATCCGCACCTTTGAGACATGGAGCGAACAAGGCCGGGAAACCGCCGAAATTCGCGCCAACAGGATATGGAAGCGGATGCTGGACGAATATGAACGCCCGCCGATGGACGAGGCCGTCGACGAAGCCCTGCGCGACTACGTGGGGCGACGCAAGGCGGAGATCATGGCTCGCCATGCGGCGTGATCTGAGACATCACCAACGCCGCGATCATAACCCGCTTCATGACTGATGCAGGCTGTGTTACGGCTGACCCTGTTGCATGTGACGAAGCGGAGAACCAATGAACGACACCCCAGACGATGGCGATCGGATTGTCGAATTCCAAAATCCTCTTGGCATCGGTGGTGCCGTCGCCCTTGCCTTGCGTCATCATCGTGTTGCAGCGGGGCTTGCCATACGCGAACTTGGGCGCGCGTCAGGTGTTTCCTCCGCGATGATCTCGCGGATCGAGAGTGCCCAGGTCTCGCCGTCGCTTTCGACGTTGGATGCCTTGGCGCGTGCGCTCGCCGTACCGGTGATCTCGTTCTTTCAGCATACGATCCAGACCGCAGACATCAATTTCGTCAAGGCGGGCGAGGGCCTTGTCGCCAAGCGCTTCGCGCCGGATCACGTTCACGATTACCGGGTACTGGCGAAATTCGCTGACAATCTTTTGAAGTTCTCCGCCGCCCAAGTGACGCTGAGCCGCGTGGACGACGGCTCCCATCCGGTTTACTTCGCTCGCGGCTATGTCTTTCTCACGGTCATTGGCGGGGTCTGCACCTATTCTTGTGGCGGAGTCGACTTTGTGATGGAGCCGGGCGATTGCCTGAGTTTCGACGCGCAACTGCGCCACGGCGTCAGATCGGTCAAGACCAAGAGCGTCACTTTCGTCACCGTCGCTGCCAACCCTTCGTGACCCGCGCGCCACCGTTTGCTGGGCAAAGCCACTTCGGTCGCGAAAAAGACCGTGACGTCGGCCTGGGCCTATGGCTCTCCGGTAAAATGCCCCACCATCTGGTCACGTGGACGCTGGACAACCAGGTCGCAGTGCCCGTGCGGGGATATCACCCCATTGCGCGCAGATAGGTCCAGGTTGGCACCGTGGCGTTGCGCGCGACCGAATAGGCTTCGGCATCGCCGAGATAGTCAAAGCCGCAATTGGTCAGCACCCGTGCCGAGCCGGGATTGTCCTGGAAGACCTCGGCAAAGAGCGTACGCGCGCCTTGCGGGTTGGCCGCGACGATGGCGGCGACCGCTTGGGAGGCGTAGCCGGTATTCCAGAAGGCCGGGGCCACCCAGTATTTGACTTCGCTTTGATCGCGTTCCATCCGGGCCAGGCTGACCAGGCCGATCACTTCGGCATGCCCGAGCCCCGAGCCGTCGATGATCCAGATGTCCTCTTTCCCGGCATCGGCAAGGATGCGGGCGACAAAGGCTTCGGTCGCACCGGGGGGCAAGGGGTGTGGAATTGTCCGCGTCCCATCGGCAATGCGTTTGTCAGCGGTATAAAACGCGATCAGCCCGGTATCAGGCTGCCGCAAGGGGCGCAGCACAAAACGATCGGTCGCCAGCTCGGGCTGGACGACGATGGGTTCGTGAATCATCCCTTCCCTCCTCAAAAACGCCTCACATCCGGGTGAAACGCGCTAAACACATATCTTCTTCACCCGACCCATCCGAATGTTGCCGCGTCAGAGACGCGGTTACGGCGCATCGGCAAAGGGCCTGTCCTTGGGGGTCAGATACAGATGAAATAGGGCAGCAGAATGACATTTTCAATAATGCGGCCTTCGGGAAAGCTGAAACCGGCTGGTGCGGGTCCGTTGCGACGGCAAGTTCGGGAAGAATACCGGCAGAGCCTGTCGGCGCGAATTGACGTGGGAAAGTTTTACGAGCCCGGAGGTGGCTGCACGATTGGCATCGGGCATACCCTGTTTGCCTGACCCTTCGGGCGCTAACGCACCACGCGCACCGGGGCATGAAAAAGGGCGATGGTACCGACGCCCCGGCTCGAACGGGGGACCCCCAGATCCACAATCTGGTGCTCTAACCAACTGAGCTACGTCGGCACTCGGGGGGGATTTAGCCCCGTCCTGAAATTAATGCAAGGGGCCGATGGCCAAACCGGTGCCCCATCCTGCCTTGCCAGGTCTACCGGTTTCGCGATACCCATCTGCCGGTAGGTCAGGAGCACGAAATGGGCATCGACAGCGAAAGCGACATATCGGCCAATTTGCAGATCGGCCCCACATCCCTGGGGATGGTGCGGATATTCGTCGAGGCCGAAGGCGTCGATCTGCCGCTGGATTTCGAACCCGAAGAGGCCGAGGAAATCGCCGAGGAACTGCTCGCCGCCGCCCAGGCCGCGCGAGCGATGACCACACCTAAAGGCAAACCCCGCAAGCGGTGATACCGGGGTCGCGGAACCGTTGCAGTCGCAGTGCGGCATGACGGGCGAATTTCTGCACCATGACCTTGCGCCTTGCACCGGCCAGTCGGGTTCGCGCCCCCATCCGCAGGATTTCGGCGTCATAAGCGTCAGCGACGATCAGGCCGGTATCGTCGGGCAAAAGATCAGTCGGGAAATCGCCGTCAACGGCCCAGAAAAAACGGTCGGACCATTCCACATAGTTTTGCCATTTGCGGTCCGTGACAAAATCATTGCGGCTCGATTTGCATTCGATGATCCATATCTCGCCCTTTGGACCCAGCGCCATGATATCAACGCGAAGTCCCGCACAAGGCACCAGTTCCTCTACCGTCACGAAACCGTGGTGGCGCAGGTGGCGGCAGACGCCGCGGGCCAGCAACTGGCCTGGCATGAGATCGCTGAACATGGGCTATTTATGAACATAACGTGAACATCTGTCCAGAGGCTCTGGAGATTCACAAAAGCGCGCCGATTTGACCGCCGCCAATTCGTAGCCCCTTGCAGGGCACTGTTGGAGCGCCTATCTTTTGCGGTGGCGGGTTCTGCTCTTTGCGTGCAAGGCCCTTTTCCAGTGGCCGATAATCTCTTCCGAGGGGGCTGGCTCTGTCAGGATCGTGGTCTTGGTATCCGGTGCCCACCTGTTCAATCAGGCTCTCGGGAAAAAATCGCCTTCACGGATGCTGCGGTTCCCGCCACTTTGCTTGCCCACGGGCCTAAATGATCAGCGCTTTGGCCGGGCTTCTGCCATGATGGGCATGACCTCGGACCCGGTTCTGTCCACCCGCACGCGCCGCCCGCCACCGGGTTTTTCGGATTTCCCCATCCGCATGATGGCATAGCCGAACTGCACCCCGGAAAAAACGATGCCATTGAAGACAACCAGCATCAGAACGGCGATGACACCGCCCTTGGTGACGCTGACCAGATGCCAGAGATTGCCGATGTTGAGCCACAAGATCAGCGCCGTAAAGGCCAGCCCGAGGGCAAAGCCGACGGCAACGTGACGGATATAGAGCCGGGCAAGCGCGGGCATGACAATTTCTCCTGATTGTTCCCTTAAAGATAGGCCGGAAAGGACCGGATTATAGCGGGCACAGTGTCGCAGGATCGAATAGCGGGCCGGGTTCAGAACGCCTCGGGGCGCGCCTCGCGGGCCATGTGATCGAGAACGGCATTGACAAAACTCGCCTCTTTCCCGTCGGGGAAAAACGCCCGCGCGACATCGACATATTCGTTGATGATGACCTTGGGCGGGGTATCGCTGGCCACCAGTTCGGCCCCGGCAGCGCGGAACAGCGCGCGCAAAACCGGGTCGATGCGCCCGATGGGCCATTTGGCCACCAGCGCCCGGTCGGTCATCTGATCAATCGGCACCTGATGCGTCACTGCATCCTCGATGATCCGGCGAAAAAGCTTTGGGTCGCCCTCGGCCATTTCGTCATCTTCATAGATCGCGCCAAAACGGTGGGTCTCGAACTCGGGGCCCACACTGTCAACGCTCTGCCCCGCCGCCTCCATCTGAAACAGCGCCTGCACAGCATAAAGCCGCGCTGCCGACTTCATCTGGCGCTTTTCGGCGGCATTGGGTTTTCGGGCAGCATCGTTCATGCGCGGGTCGGTCCTTTGGCATCACCGGCGATGCGGATTTCCTCGCCCATCGACTTGAACCCCATCCCCTTGGTCTGGCGTGCCCATTTGCGCGAAAGGGCGACCAGATGCAAGGCGGCCGCCGCAGCCCCACCGCCCTTGTTCTGACTTGCAGGGTCAGCACGCACCACAGCCTGCTGGCGGTTTTCGACCGTCAGGATGCCGTTGCCGATACAAATGCCCTGCAACCCCATCATGGCAAGTGCGCGCGAACTGTCATTGCAGACCGTGTCGTAATGGGTGGTTTCACCTCTGATGATGCAGCCCAGCGCGACAAATCCGTCATAATCGGCCATACGAGCGGCCAGACCGATGGCGGTCGGCACCTCAAGCGCCCCCGGCACCTCGACCAGATCACATTCCGCCCCGGCCTCGGCGGCCACCGCGCGGGCACCGGTGACAAGATTGTCGGCGATGTCCTTGTAATAGGGGGCCACCACAATCAGCAGCCGCACCTTCTTGTCGAACTTCGGCAAGGGCAGGGAATAATGGGTTTCATTCGTGGCCATGGCTTTAGCCCTCGGATATCGGGCGGGTGCCCGTGATGTGAAGATCATAGGCGTCGAGACCGAGATAACGGGTCATCGGCGAGTCGGTCAGCAGGATCAGCTTTTTCAGTCCCATGGTCGACAGAATTTGCGCGCCAAGCCCGGTCTGCTTGATCGTGCGGGGACCGTCGTCTTCCTCGACCAGCACTTTGGCACGGGGGTCGCGGAAAAGGCAAACCGCCCCACGGCCTTCGCGCGCGATGATTTTCATGGCACGGGCCAGTTCGCTTTCCGGACCGGCCCCAAGGCCCAGCACATCTTCCAGCACCTTGAGCGAGTGGGTGCGCACCAGAACCGGTTCGGGCGTGGTCACATCGCCCTTGGTCAGGACCACGTGTTCGACGCCTTCGCTGCGTTCGGTAAAGACCCGCATCGTCCAGTCACCGCCATAGGCCGATGTCACCTGTTGCGTCAGCGTTTCGCTGACAAGGTTATCGTGGCGGCGGCGATAGGCGATAAGATCGGAAATGGTGCCGATCAGCAGCCCGTGTTTTTGCGCAAACGCCACCAGATCAGGCAGGCGGGCCATGGTGCCGTCTTCATTCATGATTTCGCAGATCACGCCGGCAGGCTTCAGCCCCGCCAACCGGCTGATGTCAACCGCGGCCTCGGTATGTCCGGCGCGCACCAGCACACCGCCGTCGCGGGCGCGCAGCGGGAAGATATGCCCCGGCGTCGCCAGTTGCGCCATGGTGTTTTGTTCGTTGATCGCGATGGCAACCGTCTGGGCGCGGTCCTTGGCGGAAATCCCCGTCTCCACCCCTTCGCGCGCCTCGATCGACACCGTAAACGGGGTTTCATGGCGCGACGAATTGTTGACCGCCATCATCGGCAAGCCCAGTTGCCTGATCCGCTCATCCGTCATCGGCAGGCAGATCAGCCCGCGCCCGTGGGTCGCCATGAAATTGATCGCCCTGGCATCGGCGAATTCCGCGGCGATTACCAGATCGCCTTCATTCTCGCGGTCCTCATGATCGACCAGGATAAACATCTGGCCCTTGCGCGCGGCACCGATGATCGCCTCGGTGGGCGAAATCGCGTTTTTCAAATCGGTGGTCATCGCCTCAGCCTCGATCCTGAACATCCCATCAGGGCGCGATAGCGGAATGGCCCGGCTTTGGCCAGCCCGCAGACATCAATCAGCGTGCCGCGCGCTGTACAAAGTCGGGGAAATATTCCGCCGCAGGCAAAAACCCTGCCAAACGGGCGGTGCCCACCCAGTCCCGCTCCGTCACCGTGTCGCCAATCAGCAAAACCTGATCGCCGGGCTGGCGCATCTGGCGCAGGAAATCGGCAAAGGTCGCGCGGGTCTTGGTCCAGCTTTCGGTCGAACCCGGTGCCGCAAGGGCCGCGTCGAACGCCACCCCCTGCCCTGTCAGGTGCTCAATGACCCGCACGGCGTCCAGCGGCGGTTGCACGACCAGCATCTTGCCCAGTCTTTGCGTTGCCATCAGCTTTGCCGCATCCGCCGCCGCCAGCCGGTCGTGATCGCGCAAAAGCCGCAACGCGTTGGTGGAGAAGATGAACGCGGTGATGTCATGGCCGGTGGTCGCGCGGACCCCGGCATATGTCTTGTAATCCAGCCCGATTTCCTTGGCGCGCGCGACGCGCAGTCGTATCACCTCAATCGGCAGCTTTGGCAGCAAATCGGCCCGCGCCCTTGCCCAGCAATGCGACCGCCAGCTTTGCCCCGGCTCCAGAGTCGGACCCAGATTGTGCCCCAGCCCGACGCTCATGCGAAATAATCCTCGGTCAGCCAACCGACCAAACTGACAGCGGCGAGTTTGGCCTCGGTGGGGCTGCAATAGCGTCGGTCGGACGGTTCCGAAAGCAGCCGCCATCCAAAGCTGTCTTCCGGATCGCGCCGGCATTCGCGGAACTGGTACTGCCCGTCAGACAGGTGCAAGAAATCAACGCAACGTTGTCCGCTCTCGTCATTGACCGAACAGACCACCACCGGCTTCATCGCCCCGCCCAGTCCTGCAACCTTGCGACATAGCGCGCCAGTGTGTCGATCTCGAGGTTGACCAAATCACCCTGTTTGGCTGCCCCCCATGTCGTCACCTGTTTGGTATGGGGGATGATGTTGACGCCAAATTCGGCACCATTGACCTCGTTCACGGTCAGGGATGTGCCATTCAGCGCGACCGAGCCTTTCGGCGCAATGAACCCGGCCAGCGCCTCCGGCGCACGGAAGGTGAAGCGGGTGCTGTCACCCTCATCCTGCATTGCGATGATGTCGGCCACACCGTCGACATGCCCCGAAACGATATGCCCGCCCAGTTCATCGCCGACCTTCAGCGCCCGTTCAAGATTGATCCGATGGCCCGCAACCCAGCCCCCGATATTGGTCCTGGCGACGCTTTCGGCAGACACATCGACGTCGAACCAGCCGCGCGGTCGCGCGCCGATAGCCACGACCGTCAGGCAACACCCGTCGCAGGCGATCGAGGCACCTATATCAATTCCTGCCACCGGATAGGCGGTGGCAATCCGCACCCGCAAATCGCCCGCCTGGGTCAATTCGATGACCTCGCCGATATCGGTGACTATTCCTGTGAACATGCCGCACCTCCCTCTGGACAATTGCCTAAACCGGCGGCGCAGGGGCCGCAAGTGTCCGCCCACAATGCAACAATGGCCGCGCGATCTCGCAATGCGCGTGTGGTTTAACATGCAATTAATCTCCTGACAGAATAAAAACTGTGCGAGAAGCCCCAGACCTGCCCGATCCAGCGGCAGGTCTGGCAATGACAGCAGCCCGCGACCAGGAGCGTTTTTGACCTCGGACAGCAAAACAGGCGAACCCCGTCGGTTCTTGATGCTTCAAGGGCCGCATGGCCCGTTCTTTCGGCAATTGGGCAGAATGCTGCGCGCGGCGGGTGCCGAAGTCTGGCGCGTCGGCTTCAATCGCGGTGACGAATTTTTCTGGCGGCAACCCGGCTACATTGCGTTTACCGAGACATCCGATCAATGGCCCGATGCCTGCACCCGTATTTTCGCCGAGCACCAGATCACCGATTTGCTGCTTTATGGCGACGGCCGGCCCATACACGCACAGGCCATTGAGCGCGCCCGCGCCAGGGGCATTCGCGTCCATGTGTTTGAGGAAGGCTATATCCGCCCCTACTGGTCGACCTATGAACGCGGCGGGTCGAACGGGAATTCGCGCCTGATGACCATGGACCTCGCCCAGATCCGCGGCTCGATTTCCCGGTCCGAGATCGACCAACCCGACGCCCCGGCAAGGTGGGGCGATATGCGCGAACATGTTTTTTACGGTGCGCTCTATCATTTTCTGGTGATGGCGATGAACCGGCGTTACCAGGGCTTTGTGCCGCATCGCGGCACCACGGTGGTGGCAGAGTTCCGGCTGCACCTGCGCCGCCTGTTGCTGATGCCTTGGCACTGGCTGGAACGCATAATTGCGACCTGGCGCATCCGTCTTGGCGGCTTTCCCTATCATCTTGTGCTGATGCAACTGGAACATGATGCCAGTTTCCGGCTGCATTCCGATTTCTCCTCGATGACTGAATTCATCAGCCACTGTCTTGACGGCTTCGCTGCGGGCGCGCCGCCGCACCATCATCTGGTATTCAAAGCACATCCGCTGGAAGATGAACGATCTGCCGTCACTTCCACTATCCGCGAAAAAGCCGCGGGGCTTGGCGTCAGGCGGCGGGTGCATTTCCTTCGCGGAGGCAAACTGGCGCGGCTCCTTGACGGTGCCCGCAGTGCGGTGACGGTCAATTCGACCTCGGGGCAGCAGGTGCTGTGGCGCGGTCTGCCGCTCAAGGCCTTCGGGCGGGCGGTCTACAGCAAACCCGAGTTTACTTCATCGCAGCCGCTGACCGAATTCTTTCACTCACCCGACCGTCCCGATACCCGCGCCTACCGCGATTTCCGGCATTTCCTGCTCGAAACCTCGCAAATTCCGGGGGGGTTCTATTCCAGCAGAGGTCGACGCTATCTGCTGCGGCAGGTCGTCGATATGATCCTGGCCGAACACGATCCCTATGAGGCGCTGCTGGCAGGCAAAGCGGCACCACGGCAACAGTTGGCCGCGTCAAAAACCCGCGACTAGCAATTCATCCGCCTTCCCTGTAGCTTACAAAAAAAAGTTGAGGCAGTTTCCCGCTAAGAGGAGCCCGAGCAGTGACGGCAATATCCCTTCGTTGGGCCAGATTTCTGGTCCTCGCGACGCTTGTTATAGGCGTGTCTTCTTGTGGTCTGCCAAGGTCAGGCCCCAACAAGAGAGAAATTTTTTCAGGATCGGTCCAAAAGCAGGGCGATGCCTTCATCGTCCCTGTTGACGATCAGGTCGTTCGCGCAACATCGGCGATACCGGTGCTGGGTTTTTCGACCGCGTTTCAGCGCGCAGGTGCCGTCGGGTCGGATGACATCCATGCCGGGGACGTTCTCGGGCTGACCATCTGGGAAAACGTCGATGACGGGCTGCTGGCCGGTCGTGGGCAGAAAACCACTCTCCTTTCCGAGATTCAGGTCGACGGTGCCGGGTTCATATTCGTGCCCTATGCCGGCCGTATCCGCGCGGCGGGCAATTCGCCCGAAGCATTGCGCCGCATCATCACCAACAAACTCGACGCTCAAACCCCCGATCCGCAGGTATCCGTCGTCCGCAAAGCCGGTGACGGGGCCACGGTTTCGGTCATGGGCAATATCAGCGGCCAGGGCGTTTACCCGATTGAACGCCCCACCCGTACCCTGTCGGCCATGCTGGCCAAGGCGGGCGGCGTCACGGTTGAACCGGAAATCGCCCAGATCACCGTCACGCGGGGCAACCAGACCGGCGAAGTCTGGCTCAAGGATCTTTATTCCAACCCCGCCATGGATATCGCCCTGCGCCCCGGCGATGTCATTCTGGTCGAAAAGGACACCCGCAGTTTTACCGCCCTTGGCGCGACCGGCGGGCAAAGCCGCATCGGCTTTGAAACCCAGACCATTTCCGCGATCGAGGCCATTGCCCAGGTCGGTGGCCTTTCAACCGGCATCGCCGACCCCAAGGGCGTTTTCGTGTTCCGCGACGAAAGCCCGGAGGTGGCCAATGCGGTTCTGGGTCGCAGTGATCTGGTTGAAAATCAGCGGGTTGTCTATGTGCTTGACCTCACTGAACCCAACGGCATGTTCAATGCCCGCGATTTTGCCATCCGCGACAAGGATACGGTTTACGTGACCGAGGCACCTTTCGTGCAATGGAAAAAAGTGCTCTCTGCGCTGACCGGAACCGTCAGCTCTGCCAATAGCCTGAGCACGACAGCCGGAAATTGACGGGCACCAGATGGGCCAGACCAATGACCTTAAGGCGGCCGGAGTCAAGCCCCGGTCGCTATATGTTTTCAATGGCGGGTTTCTCACCCAACCGAGAATTCGCCGCATCCTGACGCTGGCCGGTTACGACATCCGCATCGGCAAACCCGGTGCCGATGACCTGATCGGTGTCTGGGGGCACAGCCCCACCGCCCCAAGGGGCGAAGCGATTGCGGAAATCACCGATGCGCAGATTGTCCGGGTCGAAGACGCCTTTCTGCGCTCCATTCGGCCGGGCCGTGATGGCGAACCACCGCTGGGGCTGATGATCGACCCGCGTGGCGTACATTTTGACAGCAGCCAGCCTTCAGAAATCGAACATATCCTGACGACGGCCGGTCTGGACGATGGGGCCATTCTACAACGTGCCAAGGAAGGTTCGGAACGCCTGCAAGCGATCCAATTGTCAAAATATAACAATTTTGACCTTTCCCTGCTCGCCCCCGAACCCGGTTATGTACTGGTCATTGACCAGACCGCAGGCGATGCGTCGATCGAATACGGCGCGGCCAAAGCCTCCACCTTTCGCGAAATGCTGGTCTTTGCGCAAGAAGAGCATCCCAATACAAGGATCATCATCAAGGGCCACCCCGAGGCAGCGCAGGGCCATCGGCCGGGCCACTTCAATCACGGACATACACATGGGCTGATCACCTATGTTGACGATGCCATTTCACCCTGGGCGCTGCTGGCCGGGGCCGTGGGCGTTTACACCGTGTCGTCGCAACTGGGGTTCGAGGCGATTTTCGCCGGGCACCGGCCACGGGTGTTTGGCCAGCCCTTCTATTCCGGCTGGGGCCTGACACAGGATGAAAACCCGGTCGCGCGGCGCGAACGCAAGCTGACCCGCAATCAGCTTTTTGCCGGCGCGATGATCCTGGCCCCCACCTGGTACGACCCTTGCCGCGACAGATTATGCAGGTTCGAGGATGCGCTGGATCATCTCGAATCGCTGGTCCGCGCCTACCGCGAAGACAAAGACGGTTATGTCGCCTACGGCATGAGGCTGTGGAAACGCGGGCATTTGCAAAAGGCCTTCGGGCGCGAAAAACGACTGGCCTTTGAAAAGGACGCGGGCCACGCCGCCGCGCGGGCCAAGGCGGAAAACCGTAGGCTGCTGGTCTGGGCCGACAAAGTGCCCGAGGTGCCGCACGAAATCCTCGAAAGCCTTGCCATCATCCGGCTGGAAGACGGGTTCTTGCGCTCGCGCGGGCTTGGGGCAAAACTGATCCCGCCGCTGTCACTGGTCGCCGACGGATACGGCATTTACTACGATCCGGTACAGGAAAGCGGTTTTGAACGACTGCTTGCCGCCGATCTGCCCCCCGGCGGGGAATTGCGGGCCGAACGGCTGATGGGCCGTTTGATCCGCGCGGGCCTGTCAAAGTACAATCTCGATACCGGTGCGGTGCCGGTCCTGCCTGAAGGGCGGCGCATTCTAGTGCCGGGTCAGGTCGAAGACGACGCATCCATCCGTCTGGGCGCGGGCCGCGAACATACCAATCTGGGGCTTTTGGCCAGGGTGCGGGCGGAAAATCCCGATGCCGTGATCCTTTACAAACCCCATCCCGATGTCGAGGCGCGCCTGCGGGCAGGGGCCGTGCCCGACGCCGAGGCCAAGGCCCATGCCGACCTGATCGTGCGCGATGCCAATGCCATCGCCCTGATCGAGGCAACGGACGAGGTCTGGACCATGACCTCGCTGCTGGGGTTCGAGGCGCTGATCCGTGGCAAGCCCGTCACCTGCCTTGGAATGCCGTTTTATGCGGGCTGGGGGCTGACGCGCGACCTTTTTCCCCAACCCGAACGCCGCCGCGCCCGCCCGACACTGGCGGCGCTGGTTCATGCCGCGCTTATCGCCTATCCGCGCTATTTCGATCCCGTCTCGAACCTGCCCTGCCCGCCCGAAGTCATCGTCGACCGGTTGGCAAAGCATCAGATCCCCCTGCCGGGACGCGGCAATCGCTTGCTGTCAAAGCTTCAGGGGGTTTTCGCCAGTTACGCAGAATACTGGCGGTAGGGCGGCCAGAGCTTCAGCGCCGCCGCCAGTGGTGCACGATGTCGTCCCCGAGCTGCGCCATTCCGGCCAGATCGAACTCTGCCAATGCGCTCAACGCCGCATCGCCCGGCAGTGCCCCAACGGCAGGCGTTCCACCGGCACCAAACACCCGACCGGCGCTATAGCCGACCAG
>JBATDH010000092.1:0-39117 GCA_049663365.1 Albidovulum sp.
GCCTTGTCCCAGTCGATCAGGGTCAGACCTTCGGCGGCGGCAAGGCCTGCTGGATCAGCAATATCAGCAATCAGTGCAGCCGGCAAAAGTCGGGCGGATTTGGCTAGGTCAATGGCGGCGCGGTGCAAGGTGGCGTCTCCGTTGCGGACGCTTCGCAGCGGACCCTTCATCGGGGCGCGCAGATCATCGGCTGGATCGGCAACGGCCAGAACCCATTCCGGCGTGGCATCCAAAGGCACCTCGATACGCGCAATATCGCCGTCATAGGCGCGTGCCTTCAGGGTTTCGGCGCGACGCCCGGTAATGGCCAAGGTCACGGGCCCCAAGGTTCGCATCCGTTCGAACCGGTCATTGTTCAGTTCTTCGGCGGCCACGACAATCACGCCTATTCCGCCATGCGTCAGCACAACCGGCACACCCATGCGCAGATCTGCGCGGGCACGGTTAAGGCATTCGACGATACTGGGACCAAGGGGCATAGGCTGTCCGGGATGATGGCTGTAACATAGATAATCCGGCACGGGGAAAATTGAAACATATCCTCGTCCCGCGACACGACCGCGTGAGAACTTCGTTGCATATCTTGTCGGGGCCTTCTGGCAGGCGCATCTGATTTAGGAAGAGGCGGAGGGTATAGTGATGGCCAACCTGAAAAAGATACTGCTCGTGGACGATGACGAAGATCTGCGCGAAGCGCTGGCCGAGCAATTGGTCTCAACCGAAGATTTCGAGGTATTCGAGGCCGGCGACGGCCATGAGGGTGTCGAACAGATCAAGGCCGGGATTTTTGATCTGCTTATTCTCGACGTGGGCCTGCCTGATACGGATGGGCGCGAACTGTGCAAGAAGATGCGCAAGCAGGGCGTCAAGTGCCCGATCCTGATGCTGACGGGCAATGACAGCGATGCCGACACGATCCTGGGGCTGGATGCCGGCGCGAATGACTATGTGACCAAGCCGTTCAAATTTCCGGTGCTGCTGGCGCGAATCAGGGCACAGTTGCGCACCCACGAACAATCCGAAGATGCCATATTTCAACTCGGGCACTACACTTTCAAGCCAGCGATGAAGATGCTGATCGACGAACGCGACCGCAAGATCCGGTTGACCGAGAAAGAAACCAACATTCTCAAATACTTGTACCGCGCAACCGAAGGCGTCGTGGCCCGTGATGTGCTGCTGCACGAGGTCTGGGGATACAATGCAGGCGTCACAACCCACACTTTGGAGACGCATATTTATCGTCTTCGCCAGAAAATAGAACCAGATCCGTCCAATGCTCGCCTTCTTGTGACCGAATCCGGGGGTTATAGACTGGTGGCATGAGTTCCCCTGGTCGCATCGGGGTTATGATGCGGCATCCTCCCTGTTGGACTGGCCGGGCCGCGTGCCCGGCCTTTTTTTGTCGCCTTTAACCGGACAATCAGTAGTCTGGGAAATGAATCTGGCGGAGGGCATATGCGCGACATGGCACCTGAGACGGTTTTGGATTTCTGGTTCCCCGATGACGGGCACTGGAACAGTCTCGAAACCCACCGCGATTTCTGGATGTGGCGCATGGGCGGAGGGGCGGATACCGCGATCCATGCACGCTTTGCCAAAGTGACAGAGGCCGCGGCGCGCGGGCATCTCGATCACTGGGTAATGACGCCGAGGGGGCGGCTGGCCCTGATCATCGCGCTCGACCAGTTCCCCAGATCCTATTGGCGCGACCGGCCCGAGGCCTTTGGTCAGGATATCAAGGCCACGCGGCTAGTGTTGGAGGCTTTTGAAAACGGGCACTATGACGCGCTGGAAACCTTGTGGGAAAAGCAGTTTTGCCTGATCGCCATTTCGCATTGCGAAGGACCGGATCACCTGGCCCGAATGGACCTTTCCATTCAGAAGGGCAAGGAAATGGCAGGCGACGCGCCGGAACATCTGCGCCTGATGTACCTGATGACCATAGATCAGGCGATGCTGGTCAGAACCGTCATCGACCGCTTTGGCCGCCACCCGCATCGCAATGCGGTGTTGGGCAGGGTGACCACGGATGGCGAGGCTGACTACATCGCCAAAGGTGATTTCCCGCATCAGCGCACGTTTCCTGACACACCCGAAGAGATCAAAGCGCAGTTGCGCAAGTCGGGGCTGATTTAATACACTTTTCTTCGGAATTCCGGGTTGATTCAAATGGTAGGAGGCCGCGGCACATGATCCGATATATTTGCATTGCGTTGATGGTCATCCTCTGCACAACCAAGGTTGGTTTGGCCCAGACCGGCGGAAAATGGGTCACGCAACCGGACCCGGCACAACCCGGCTGGGTCTTTGCCTATTGGTCATCGGGCCCGGCCGATTTTGTGGCTCTGGCCTGTTCTCCGCAACAACCTGCCCTGATGGTCAATGTTTCAATGCGCCAGAACGGGGGGGTCGATGGGCAAATCGATCAGGTTTTCCTGCGTGTCGATGATCTCGATTATCTGCTGCCTTGGTCTCAGGTTGGCGGCGACCATTTCGGCGCGATGGCGCTGCGCTGGCCCGAGTTTCCGGGGTCGCAAAGCTGGGCGCAACAGGCGGATATTCTGGCGGCACTGGTCGCAGGCAAGCCGCTTCAGATCATGGCCTCGCGCCAGCCGGATCGTCGTGATGCGCGGGTGGTGCTGGCGACGATTGGTGCCGTGGGCGACCCGGCGCTCGGTCAACTGGTGCAAACCTGCGGTGATCCGGCTCAGGCACCTCGGCCCTCGGTCTGGTCGTTTGCTTCGCAGACCGCCCGCTGGACAGCGCCAACTGCCGTTACGACCGGCTATTCAGGACACGCTACGATCATGCTGGTCTGCGGCAGCGATGGCAGGCCTTTCATGGCAGCCGAGGTGGACACATATCCCAGTCCCGAAGGGGAAATGACGCTGGGTGCCAGGATCGACGGCGGGGACTTTCAACTGCTCTGGAAAGGCTGGCAGGGTTTGGCGGTAACAGCCCCGACCGCCGATTTTATTGCTGCGATGAAGAACGGATCACAAATGATCCTTTTTGGTGCTGCGGGCGAGCCCGTCGATTTTTCGCTGGCGGGTGCGGGCCCGGTGCTGGATCAGGCGCTGGCAGGCTGTAGCTCACCCGGCACGGCCACGCAGGGGGCCAGTGATGAAACGACCGCAGAGGCAATGCTGGCGCGGTTGAAGAAAACCGTACGCGAAAGGGTTTCTGAGGAGTGTGTCAGCTTCGGCGGTATAGGTGCAAATGTGCCGGACGAGGCATTTACCGAACGGTCAATAGCGGGGGAAACCCTTCCTGAAATCGTATTCAGCTATGAGACGGCATCTTGCATAGGTGTCTATATGGGCGTTGGGGCCGGCAATTGCGGGGCGTCCAATTGTTTGATGCAACTCTACAGACCTGGCAAGAATGACTACATCCTGAGCAAGGAGGGTTTGCGCCAAAGCGTGTCGGACTTTCGTTGAAGATCAAGATATGTGACCCGTGGAAAACGTCAGTTCCCCACGCGTTCGACCGAAACAGCCACGAGCCGTGTTGCTGCACCTCGATCACGCGGTTAAGGTCGCGCGGCCAGACCCACCACAGGAACCCCCATGCCCTTCACCATCGCTACCTGGAACATCAACTCCGTCCGCCTGCGCGAAGAACTTGTTCTACGGCTGCTGCGGGAAGAAATGCCGGATATCCTTTGCCTTCAGGAATGCAAAAGCCCGGTCGACAAGATCCCGACCGAAAGCTTTGCCGCCCTTGGTTACCGCCACATGGTGGCGCGTGGTCAAAAAGGTTATAATGGTGTGGCGATCGTGTCGAAACTCCCGATTACCGACGCAGGCGATCGCGATTTCGTGCAGCTCGGCCATGCGCGCCATGTTGCGGCCCGGCTGGAAAACGGTGTCACCATCCACAATTGCTATGTTCCGGCAGGGGGCGACATTCCCGACCGGAATGAGAATGAGAAATTCGGCCAGAAGCTCGATTTCCTGACCGAAATGCGCGACTGGTTCCATCAAGATACGCCAAAACGATCCATCCTTGTCGGCGATCTCAATATTGCCCCGCGCGAGGATGATGTCTGGAGCCACAAGCAGCTTTTGAAGATTGTCAGCCATACGCCAATCGAGGTGGAGCATCTGGGCGCGGCGCAGGATGCAGGCAAGTGGGTCGACGTGACCCGTCAGGACATTCCCGAAGGGCTTCTTTACAGTTGGTGGTCATATCGCGCCGCTGACTGGGATGCGGCCGACAAGGGCCGCAGGCTTGATCATATCTGGGCCACACCGGATATTTCCAGTTCGGCCAGTGGCAGCAAAGTCCTGCGCCATGTGCGCGGTTGGGAAAAGCCTTCGGATCACGCACCGGTCTTTTCGGCTTTCGATCTCTGAACGGGCCTTCACGCCGCATAGGGCGCGCGGCTGCGAAGTCTGGCAAGTGCCAGTGTCTGTGCCTCGAAGGCCAGCAACTCGCGCCGGACAGGAGCTTTGTGACAGGGCAAATCCCTTGCGGCAATCACTGATCCCGGTGCCGTCGTGCGGGCAAGATCGGGGCTTTTGGCGATCCGCCCCATATATTGGCTATCGACCCAACAGCCATCCGCCTGAATCAACGCGTGGTTTTCCAGCAGTAGGCTTTGACAGGCCACCAACGGCCCTTCCGCCTCCCAAAGCGCGGTCTGGCCATTGACCAGGTGGCGCGCCTCGACCAACACCTCGTCCTCTCCGAACAGATATTCGACTTCGGTGCCTGACAGGGCGATGCGCTGGCTTGGCTGCACCAGAAGGTCGCGCGACGATCCGAAATAGGGGGCAAGCAGACGGACCATGCGAAAGGCACCAACGGACGGCACGGTCACACCGCCCCGCCAGATCACCGGTTGCGGCCCACCGTCTGCGGTCAGAACCCTGTCACCTGCCCGCAGGTTTTTCAACGGGCGTGGTCCGTCCGGTGTGCCGATCAGCGTCGAACCGGCCAGCCCCGGTGTAGGGCCAACGGGTTGCAGATGATCACCCAGAGCAAACCACCCGATGGAAACATGGCGCTGACAGCCGTTTTCCGACACGAAAAGGTTGCGCACATCGTCTTGCGACAATGGCATCGCCTCGGTTATTTCCTGTTGCCGAATGGTGCCCGCCGTCTGGTTTTCAGACGTCAGGAGGCTGCGCTGGCACTTTGTGTCCCAGTGATAGGTCAGCCGCAACCATCCCGAAACCGGTTCGCGCCCCAGCCCGATCGACAGATTGCTGACATGCTGACCGTCGCGACGCAACAGATGCATTCGCCCGTCGGTCATCCGTTCCAACGCAAAAATCCTGGTGCTTTCGGCCCCGGTCTTCAGGCGCAATACCGGTGCCGATACATGGGCGAACTGCGATAGGTCAAGCTCGACCACAAGCGTACCGCGCGGCAGACTGTCAGGCAGAGGGGCCGACCCGAACCGTCGGGCAATACCATCAGACCCGCGCATTGCCAGCCAGCTCATGCAGCCAATCCATTCGCCATCCAGACGCGGGCCTCATAGCCTTTCAGCATCCGCCGCGCCGCCGGACTGTATCCGTCGCCGGTATCAGGGTCTATTTCAGGAAAAATCGCGCAGATTTCGTCAATAATCTCGCGCTCGAAGCTCTGTGTCGTCTGCGGCCCCGGCAGAAAGCTCTCGGTTGTCAAACCGGCGGAATAAACCACCTGATGGCGGTCGAACAGCAGATGAACATACTCGACCGTACCGCCTTCGACGACGCGGACTGACCGGCCATTGACCAGATCCTTGGCCGCAACCAGCACCTCGGACTCTCCAAACAGCAACTCGGCTGCACTGTCGCCGATCAATACCCGATGTTGCGGCGAAACCAACAGGGTGCGGTGATCGCCAAACGTGCCCGCGCGGATGCGGATGGGGGCAAATGAACCTACGGCGGCGACCGTACGTCTTCCGATCCAGCGCAGGGGCTGTGCCCCGTCATCATGAGTCAGAACCATATCGCCGGGTTTAAGCGACTCGACCGGCACATCTCCGTCCGGTGTTGCAATACTTGTACCCGCCACAAAGCAGGGGATCGTGTTTATCGTGACGATACCGACATCGGTTTCCCCGGTCGAACTTGCCACTTCATAGGTGAAGTTCAGTGTGTCGGCATCAGCATCAGTCGTCACAGTAAATGTGCCGTCCGCGTTAAGGGTAACACTGTCGCCAGAAGGAAGAACCACCGTCTGCCCCGCGACCACCGCCACACCGTTGATATGGGTGATGGTCAGCCCGCCAGCGGTGTTGTTGACGTCATTGCCAAGCACGTCGATGATCTTGGAATGATTGGCATAGATGGAACTGCTGTCATCAATCGCCACCAAGGTTGTCTGGACAGAGTTTCCCGCGATCAGCAGGTTTGAATCATAAGAGGAATCCGAGACGTCAGCGATCCCGATGCGGATCGAATTCACCACGCCCGATACGACCGGGATGGTCAATGTCATGGTCAGGGTAAAGCCATCCATTTCGGTGTTGTACTGGTCCCCGGTATTGTCGACGTACATGTTGTTGCCGGGGCTGACGTTGCCGACACTCGGGTTGCCGCTGCCGACCGACAGTGGCACATGGGTGCCATTGATCCAGACGCCCACCATATCGTTGAATTGCGAACTGGCATATTCCGGGTATTCCTCGGATGAAAACGTGAACTGCATCGTCATCACATTGCCAGTCGGGATGAAATCGACGTTCAGGATGGATGCGTCATAGGTATTGGTGCCGGCAATCGCATTGAATTGCGCGTCATTGTTAAGCCCACTTGTGTTGGTTGAGGTGGCGGTTGACCGGTTCGGGTCACCATTCGATTGGGTGAAATCCCGCGCCCGGCCCGTGGACAGGATGACACCGGTATCGCCAGGCGTGGCATAGGGCGACAGGGCATCACCATTGGAATAGATCGCGGATGAGTTGTTGTCGCCCTGATAGGACGCGCCAACGACTGTCACACCATTGCCAAAGATGGCGTTCGCCATCTGCACGGCGGATGCACCCGTATTGTACCCGAGCTCTGCTCCGGTTGCCATCACTGCCCCCAAGCCTGTTGGAGACAGCGCAAACGCCGAGGTGGGCTGACCATGCCCAAACTGAAAAAATTGCCTTACCACTCGATTGCGGGCGTCGTTGCGCCCTTTTTTGCGTTTGCCCTGCCTCAGGACTATTTTTATGGCTTCACTATGTCCGGGCCAGGTCATTTTGTTAACTATTTTCGAAAAATGCCGGTGCCGCCCGATTCCGCGGTGGCCGACATGCAACAGTCCAGGTGATTGAAGCAGGCGCGCGATGGCGATAGGGCTATTGCGAACGTTTTGGAGCCCGCCATTGATGACCCAGTCGAATGTGCCCGTCGATCCCGTCAAACTGACCGCCGATCTGATCCGCTGTGCGTCGGTAACACCCGAAGAAGGAGGTGCCTTGGTTCTGCTGGAGCAGTTGTTGAACGGCGCGGAGTTCGCCTGCCACAGGGTTGACCGCAACGGCACCGCCAACCTCTTTGCCCGTTGGGGGCGACCGGGGGCCAACCGGACGTTCGGGTTTAATGGCCACACCGATGTTGTGCCCGTGGGCGACACCACTGCCTGGAGCCATGATCCTTTCGGTGCCGAAATAGTCGACGGTTGGCTTTGGGGTCGCGGGGCGACGGACATGAAATCCGGCGTTGCCGCCTTTGCCGCCGCCGCGATTGATTTCGTCCGAGAAACGCCGCCCGACGGGGCTATCATCCTGACCATCACCGGCGATGAGGAAGGACCAGCCAAGGACGGCACCGTCGCATTGCTTGACTGGATGAGCGCCGAGGGCGAGGCGATGACGGTCTGTCTTGTCGGCGAACCGACCTGCCCCGAAACCATGGGTGAGATGATGAAGATCGGCCGCCGGGGCTCCCTAACCTGCCACTTCACCGCCAGGGGCGTACAGGGGCACTCGGCCTATCCGCAGCGTGCCAGGAACCCAGTCACCGCCATGGTGCGCCTGCTCGACAGACTGGCAAGTCACCCCCTGGATCAGGGAACCGAACATTTCGAAGCCTCGACTCTCGCCATCACCACAGTCGACACCGGCAACCCCGCGACAAATGTGATCCCGGCGCGCACGGCGGCAACAGTCAACATCCGTTTCAACGATGCCCATACTTCCGGAAGCCTTGGCGAGTGGCTGCGCCAAGAGGCTGCCAAGGTCGCGGAGGAAACCGGCGTGGATATCGTGCTTGACATCCATGTCTCGGGCGACAGCTTTTTCACCCCGCCGGGTGATTTCGTGCATCTGGTGGCCGGGTCGGTGCGCGCCGAAACCGGCGTCACGCCAAAATTCTCTACGTCGGGCGGCACTTCGGACGCCCGTTTTGTCAAGGATCACTGCCCGGTGGTCGAATTCGGTCTGGTGGGCAAGACCATGCATCAGGTCGATGAGCGCGTCGACGTGGCGCAAATCGGGCAGCTCAAGGCCGTTTATGCTCGTGTCTTGCGCGACTATTTCGCCTGACCGCCGCCACGCCGCTTTCCACATGACGCGGCTGTCGACCCATGGTAATTGACCGCGCATGACCCGTATCCCCTCCAAAGCCGAAATCCTTGCCTGGATCGCCGACAATCCCGGCCTTACTGCCAAGCGCGACATCGCCAAGGCCTTTGGCATCAAGGGTGCTGAACGGATCGAGCTGAAGCGTCTGCTGAAAGAACTTGAGGCCGAAGGCAGTGTCGACCGCCGCCGCCGTAGCTACCGCGATGCTGAAAAGCTGCCCCCGGTGACGATCCTGCTAATGCTGCCTGCGGATCGCAGTGGCGACCAGTTCGCGCGCCCGATGGAATGGCAGGGCGAAGGCCCCGAACCCCGCGTGCTGTTCCAGCCGCGCAAGGCCGACGCTCCGGTGGCCGAAGGCGACCGCATCCTCGCCAGAATCAACGAGGTCAAGGGCGAAGATCACCAGTATGAGGCCCGTCTGATCCGCAAAATCGGGGCCAATCCGCTGAAACTTCTAGGCATATTCCGCAAGGCAACCGAAGGCGGGCGCATTGTGCCCATCGACAAGGGTGCCGACAAGGAATGGCTGGTGGCCGCTGACGCGACCCAAGGTGCCAGGGACGGCGAACTGGTCGAGGCGGAACAGGCCGGGGCAAAAAACCGCATGGGCCTGCCCCGCGCCCGCGTGATCGAGCGGCTGGGCGACCCCTCGGCCCCCAAGGCCGTATCGCTGATCGCGATTCATCAACATGGCATCCCCGATGATTTTTCCGACGCCGCAATTGCCGAAGCCGACAAGCTGAAGCCAGTGGGACTTGGTGACCGCGAAGACCTGCGCGCCATGCCCTTTGTCACCATCGATCCGTCGGATGCGCGCGACCACGACGACGCCTGCTTTGCCCAGCCCGATGATGACGCGAAAAACCCCGGCGGCCATGTCGTCTGGGTCGCTATCGCCGATGTCGCGGCCTACATAACCCCCGGTTCCGCACTCGACCGAGAGGCGCGCGAACGCGGCAATTCGAGTTATTTCCCCGACCGGGTGGTGCCGATGCTGCCCGATCGCCTTTCGGGTGACCTTTGTTCGCTGCATGAAGGTGTCGCGCGCCCGGTGCTGGCGGTGCGCATGAAGCTAGATGCCAAGGGTGCCAAGCTCGCCCATCGGTTCACCCGTGCCATGATCAAATCTGTCGCGAGCCTCGCCTATGAAGAAGTGCAGGACGCCCAAGATGGCCAGCCAAATGACCGCTGCTCCGAACTCTTGGCGGATGTCATCGCCCCGCTTTATGCCGCATATGAGGCGACCAAAGCCGCCCGTGCCGCCCGCCAGCCGCTCGATCTTGATTTGCCTGAACGCAAGATCGTGCTGTCCGAGGACGGGCGGGTGAAATCGGTAGCGTTGAAAGAGCGGTTAGATGCGCACCGTCTGATCGAGGAGTTCATGATACTCGCCAATGTCGCGGCGGCCGAAGAACTGACCCGGCTGAAACGCCCGCTGCTGTTTCGGGTCCACGAAGAGCCGTCCTTGCAAAAACTCGACGCCCTGCGCGAGGTGGCCGAGGCGTCAGGTTTTACGCTGGCGAAGGGTCAGGTGCTGCAAACCCGCCATCTCAACAGCCTGCTGGCCCAGGCCGAAGGGACGGATTTTGACGAGCTGATGAACATCACCACATTGCGGTCCATGACCCAGGCCTATTACCACCCGGAAAACTTTGGTCACTTCGGGCTTGCCTTGCGGTCCTATGCGCATTTCACCTCGCCGATCCGCCGCTATTCCGACCTGATCGTGCACCGGGCACTGATTTCCGGGCATGACTGGGGCAAGGACGGGTTGTCGGTACAGGACATCGAACAGCTTGAAGAAACCGCCACCCATATTTCCGAGACTGAACGGCGCAGCATGGCGGCTGAGCGCGACACCACCGACCGCTATCTGGCCGCCTATCTGGCTGATCGGGTCGGCAGCGAATTTTCGGGCCGTATCAGCGGGGTGACGCGGTTTGGCTGTTTCGTCAAGCTCGATGAAACCGGTGCCGACGGCTTGATCCCTATTCGCTCGCTGGGGCGGGAATTCTTTCATTTCGACGCCAATTCGCAAACGCTGATGGGGGCGGACACGGGGTTGAAGATCGGCATCGGCCAGCGGGTGACGATCAGGCTGGCCGAGGCGGTGCCGGTGACGGGCGGTCTGATGCTGGAACTGCTGGAAATCGACGGGGCCACGATGCCCGGTGGCCCTTCGGCCAAACGCGGCAAATTCGCGCCGCGCCGGCCGGGGCAGGCCCGTGCCAAATCTGCCAGCAAAAAACGAAAAGTCGAACGCAAGCGCCGCTGACCTGACCACAATACGCGAAAACGCGCCCGTTGGCCCAACGGCGCTTTCCGGGTGGGGCGCAACCAGCTAGACTGGCGCAAAACAGGCAGGCGGGTATCATGTTGTTTCGGATTACAGCTTTGGTCGCAGCGGCCGCCTTCACGTCGGCGGCTGCCAGTGCAGGCACGGTAGCGCGCGTCAAAGATGCACCGGGGCATCCGATTGTCGAAGGACCGGAACGAGTTATGGAAATATCCGCTAATGCCGGTTTTGATCGCTGGATAGAGGGCTTTCGGCGGCGGGCGCTGGCGAAAGGCATTACCGCAGCGACCTTTGATCGGGCTTTCAGGGGCGTTGATTACAACGCCTATGTCATCGAAAAGGACCGCAACCAAAGCGAGTTCACCAAGGCGCTTTGGGATTATCTTGACAGCGCCGTATCCGACAGCCGCGTCACCAACGGCAAGGCGGCGCTGAAAAAACACCGTAAATTGCTGGACCGGATCGAGGCGCAATTCGGCGTCGACAAGGAAATTGTCGTGGCTATCTGGGGGCTGGAAAGCGCCTATGGAGAAGTACGCGGCGACAACCCGCTGATCGGGTCGCTGGCAACACTTGCCTATGACGGACGGCGCGGGGCCTTTTTTGAAAGCCAGCTCATCGCCGCGCTCAAAATCATCCAGTCTGGCGATGTCGCCCCCGAACGCATGACCGGTAGCTGGGCCGGTGCCATGGGGCATACCCAGTTCATCCCGACCTCTTACCTTGCCTATGCCGTCGATTTCACCGGCGACGGCAAACGCGATATCTGGTCGGATGATCCGGCCGACGCACTGGCCTCGACCGCCGCCTATCTCGCCCGTTTCGGTTGGCAGAAAGACCGGCCCTGGGGCGTTGAAGTGCGGCTGCCCGCAAATTTCGATTTCGCGCTTTCGGGCGAGCGGGTCAAGAAATCACCTGCCGATTGGGCGGCGATGGGTGTGCGTGACATGAGCGGGCGAAAAGTACCCGACCATGGCAGTGCCTCGATCCTGCTGCCCGCCGGGGCGCGCGGGGCGGCTTTCATGATTTTTCAGAATTTTCACGTGATCGAGCGATATAACACCGCTGACGCCTATGTGATCGGCGTCGGCCATCTGGCCGACCGGATCAAGGGCGGCCCGCCGATCCAGGCATCCTGGCCCCGCGATGACCGTGCATTGGTTTTCGCCGAACGGCAGGAATTGCAGGAACGCCTGTCCCGCGCCGGTTTCAATACCCAAGGCGTCGATGGCAAGATCGGCCCCAATACGATCGCCGCCGTCAAGGCCTACCAACGATCCATTGGCATGATCCCGGACGGCTATGCCAGCCTCGATATCCTCAAACGGCTGAGATGAAAGAACCCAGCCTTTGGGGCAGGGCGCTTCCACTGGGCGATGATCGGCGCTACTCATCGGGTCGGCTCGCCAAAGCGTTTCATGGTTAACTTGAGCCACAACTTATCACCTTTCGCTGCCTGAAATCATTCCTTTCAGGCAGCGAAAGGTGATTCAAGTATTCTCGAAACTTGGATTCAACCCGCCAGTGCAACTTAACGTTTTGTGACAGTGTAAGGCAGCGATGCTCTTATGCTTCTCACCGACTAAAGTTAAGGAGCACCGAATGCGAGCCTACCGCCGCCTTACAGAAGATGACCGTATAGAGATTTCCGCTGCTTTGAAAGCAGGAGAGAGCCCGGCTGCGATCTCTCGTAATTTTGGGATTTGACCGCTCGACTATCTGCCGTGAGCTGCGGCGCAACACCGGTCAGCGCGGCTATCGGACCAGGCAGGCGCATCGGTTCAGTCTGGAGCGTCACGCAGGCCTTCCGCGCAAACGGATATCACAGAGGCAGTGGCGGATGGTTGAGGCCTGTCTGCGCCAAGACTGGAGCCCCGAGCAGATCAGCGGGGTTTTGCGGCGCAACGGCCTTGCCCCTGTCAGCCATGAGCGGATCTACCAGCACATCTATGCCGACAAACGTGCGGGCGGCAGTTTGCATACCCATCTGCGGTGCCGAAGTTGCGCCGCAAGAGGCGGGGGGTGTTCAACAGGCGCGGGCAGATCAAGGACCGTATCTGGATATCCGAGCGTCCGGATGTCGTCGAAACCCGCGCCCGCATCGGCGATTGGGAGGTCGACACGATCGTTGGGATCAAAGGCGAAGCGGCCCTGATCACGATGGCGGAACGAAGCTCTCGCCTGTGCCGCGTGATGAAAGTGGACAACCGAAAGGCGCAAACCGCACGCGACGCCATCGTCGCAACGTTGATGCCCCTGCGCGCTGCGGTCCACACTCTGACCTATGACAATGGCTCCGAATTCTCCCACCATCAGGACGTCGATCGCGTGCTGGATTCACAGAGCTTCTTTGCCCACCCGTTCCACTCCTGGGAGCGCGGCACGAATGAGAATATGAACGGACTTCTTCGCCAATACTTCCCGAAAGGCAAGCCAATGGCACAACTGACACATGCGCAAATCAACCAGGCCGTTGAACGCCTCAACAACCACCCCAGGAAATGCCTTGGATACAAAACGACAAATCACATATTCGTAAGCGTTCGCAGGGCACCACCGCCGTCTTAACGTGACGGCTTGAAATACCGAAAGGGTCTGGATTTGGCCTTCCCCCAACTTCAAGTGACCGCCCCGATCCGACCATCTTGTTCTGGCCGGGGTTCGCGTTTACTGCGCTTGTAGATAGGCGTCGATGACGCGGGGGTCTGTTGCCATCTCAGTTGCGGTGCCGCTCAGGGCGATGCGCCCTGTTTCCAGCACATAGGCCCGGTTCGCGTAAAGAAGCGCCTCATTGGCGTTCTGTTCCGCAAGAAGAATGGCCATGCCGCCTCGGTTGAGCCGCGCCAGCACCTCGAACAGCGACTCTACGATCAGCGGCGCAAGGCCCAGCGAGATTTCATCCGCCAGCAGCAATGCAGGCTTGCTGACCAGCGCCCGCCCCATTGCCAGCATCTGCTGTTCGCCGCCTGACATGGTGCCGGCGAGTTGTTTGCTTCGTTCGGCAAGCCTGGGGAATATGTCGTATATCTCCTCTACGACGCCCTTGCGTTGTTTCCTGTTGGCGACGTGCAGGTTTTCCGCGACCGTCAATGCGGGAAAAACACGGCGCCCTTCGGGCACATAAGCAATGCCCGCCGCGGCTCGCAAATGCGGCTCGAGGCCGAGCAACGGCTTGCCGTTTAACAGCACCGATCCCCTGGCCGGGATCAGGCCCATCAGCGCCTTGATCAGCGTCGATTTGCCAGCACCGTTTGCCCCCAGAATCGTGACAAATTCACCCGGTCCGACAGTCAGGGACACATTGTGCAGCACCTCGGTCCGGCGATACCCAGCTACCAGGCCGCTGACCTCCAGCAGGGAGGCTGGCGCGCTCATGTCCCTGCCCCTTCATTGGTTTTGGCACCGACATTCGCGCGTTTTGTACCGAGATAGGCGTCGATCACGCGCTGATCGCTGCGGATGCTGGCCGGTGTCCCCTCGGCCAGAACCGAGCCGCTTTCAAGGACAATGGCCCGGTCGCAAAGCGACAAGGCAAGGCCGATATGATGTTCAACCAACAAGACCGCGATGCCACGTTTGTGAATAGCGGCAATCAGTTTCTTGAGCGGTTGCATTCCGTCGGTGCCGATGCCGGCAGCCGGTTCGTCCATCAAAATCATGTCGGGATTGCCTGCCAGCGCGCGCGCAATTTCCATGCGTCGCAGATGCCCCGGCGAGGCTTCGCAGGTGGGCTGTTCGGCGACTGAGGACAGGTCGGCGAACTCCATCAGCCCGTCAACCCGTTTGCGCAATTCGACATCTCCTTCCCTGGGCTTGAAAGGCGAGAAGATACCGCGAAGACGCGACCCTGCCGCCCCAAGCATGACATTCTCACGAATGGTAAGGGAACCGATTGCCCGGACGACCTGAAAGGTTCGAGCAAGGCCACGCGCATTTATCAGATCGGGGCGGAACTTGCGGATGACCTCTCCCTTGATGGCCACCGTTCCGCTGCTGGGCGTCAAAACGCCCGTGATAAGGTTGAACAGTGTCGTCTTGCCCGCGCCGTTCGGCCCGATAACCGACACGAATTCGCCCGGTTCTATCCGGATGCTGACATCCGAGACGGCGCGCAGGCCGCCAAAATTCATGGTGATGCCGGTCAATTCAAGTTGCGGAGCCGTCATGTACGCTGCCGTCCTTTCGCAAAGACAGCCCCCAGCCGACGCGCAACAAAGCTGTCTTCGCCGATCAGGCCTTGCGGGTGGAACCGCAGCACCAGCACCAGAACAGCCCCAAAGATCAACAGCCGGTAATCGGAAGCAAACCGGAACAATTCCGGGATAAGCGTCAGCAGCATCGCTCCGAAGATGGCCCCCCGGATCGTCGCGGCACCCCCAATCAGCACCATTGCAAGAAAGAGAACAGAGTCGTTGAATCCGAATGTCGTGGGCGACACCGTGCTGAGGAAGAATGCGTAGAGACACCCGGCGAAACCGGCCAGCACTGAGCTGATCACGAAGATGGTCGATTTGTATCGTGCAACGGGCGCACCAAGCGATGCCGCGAGAATCTCGTCCTCGCGGACCGCCAGCAATATTCCACCAAACCAGCTTCGGTTGACGAGATAGCTGATACCTGCGGCAACCAACAGCAACAGCAGCGCGCAGACCATCAACCCCGGATAGTCCAGTGTATGGCCCGCGATCGTCGGAAGCGGAAGTCCATAAAGCCCGGTGGCACCGCCGAAAAACGGCAGGGACTGGAATATCGCCACGACGATGAAATTCAGGCCCAGCGTTGTGATGGCGAAAAAATCTTCGCTCAGGCGCAGGCTGATGGCACCGATCAGGGCACCAGCAAGGCCCGCAGTAATACCGGCACTGAGAAAGCAGAACCAGAAAGGCAGTTGATATGCCGTGGCGAACACCGCCGCGAAATAGGCCCCGATCCCGAAAACCGCGCTTTGACCAAGGTTCGGCTGACCAGCATAGCCCACAACCATGTTCAGACTGACTGCAACCGTCGAAAGGATCGCCATTGTGATGAGTAGAACCAGAAAATAGCTCATTTCCGTACCACTCTTGATGGGATGAGGCCCTGTGGCCGAAGCAGAAGAACCACGACAAGTGCCGCAAAAGCAATCGCGTCGCGCGGAACCACAAAGCCCAACTTGGAGGCGACCGCAGTCTCCACAATGCCGATCAGAAAGGCCGCCGCGATCGTGCCAAGCGGGCTGCCGAGGCCACCAAGAATGATGATGGCCAGCATCTTGTAAGCCGGAATATCCCCCATCGTGGGGCCGACGGCATCGTATTTCAAAGCAAGAAGAACACCCGCCAGGGCGCTGAGCGCATAGCCGATGATGAAAACCGTGCCAATCACCCTTTTGCTGTCAATTCCGACCGCCGAGGCGATCTCGCGGTCCTGCGCTACCGCGCGCCAGATGACGCCGTAGCGTGTCTTGCTCAGCACCAGCCAGGTTATAAGCAAAAGGCCAAAGCCAACCACGATGATCAGCATGTTGAGTCCCGTCACGAAAGTGCTGCCGATACGCAGGTCCGGTATAGTCACATCAATCCCGATACTCTGCTGCAACGGTCCGAACACCAGGCGGAAAACCTCATCCGCACAGATATAAAGGCCGATACTGGTCACAAGCGTTACGATCGGCCCCCGATCCAGAATAGGAACATAGAGGCCGCGCTGAATGACCCACCCCGCCGCGGCAGACACAGTCAGCGCCACCGCCACGGCAAGCGTCACACTGCCACTAGCCTGATAAACGCTCAGCAGCATGTAGGCCCCCAATGTCAGCGCCGCCGCGCTGGCAACGTCAAGAACCCGCATCAGCCCGTAAACCAGAGACGGCCCGAGAGCGATCAGGGCATAAAGGGCACCAACCACGGTGCCCTGAATGAGGATATAGGACATCGCGCCTACGGGGTGATGATGTCGGTATCGGCGACAATGCCCGCACTGTGGATAGCCCCATCCTTGAAGACCTGGATCTGGACTGGTTTCAGGACTTGGCCGTCATCGGTGTAATGCTGGAAGGTTCCAGTGGCACCCACAAAATCGGTAAGCGTGGAAAGGCCTGTCTTGACGTTTTCCGACGTCGTGCCGCTGGTCTTCATGACGCCCGCCACAAGCATGACCGCATCGTAGCAAGATGCCGCCACCATGTCGGGCGGGAAGTCGAAAGCCGTGGCAAACCCTGCCAGGAACTGCTGAGTTTCCTTGCTTGTGCTGTCGCGGTCAAGGTTGGTTGTGAACATCAGCCCTTCGGCAAGTGCGCCGATCGAATAGAAGTCGGCGGAATCGATGCCCTCGGTGGCGAACAGGGTCATCTGGCCGCCACCCTGCTGCCAATCACGCAGAAACTGCTTTCCCTCACCGACATATTGCGGAAGGTAGATGGCATCGGCGTCCGTCGCCAAAATGCGTTGAATGACGGGGCCAAAATCCTTCTCGCCGAACTGGTTCTTGTCGGTCGAGACGATGGTCATGCCGAGTTTTTCCGCTTCCTCGGTAAAGCCCTTGATCAGAGAAGTGCCGAAATCGTTGTCAATCGCGACGATGGCCGACTTTGTGATTCCCTTGTCGAATAGGAATTTGGCACCTGCGCGCCCTTGTACGTTGCCGTTGACATCCTGCATGAAGATATAGTCGCCCGTCGCGGGGATCCCTGGGTTGATCCCGTAGGCCGAAACCATGACGACCTTCGCGCGCTGGAAAATGGTGGCGGCGGCCAGTGTTTGTGGGCTGTATGATCCGCTGATTGCCGCAACGACGTTGTCTTGCGATGTCAGCTTCGTGGCGATCGTCGCACCCTGCTTGGGATCGGTGCCGTCGTCGTAGGACACGAGTTCGATCTTCCGACCATTGATGCCACCGTCAGCATTGACCTGCTCGACAGCCAGGGTTGCCCCTGCCAGCGCACCTCGTCCGTCCGGCGCACCCCAACCGGTTTGCGGCGAGAAGAATCCGATCTTGATCGTCCCTTCGTCCGATTGCGCGCGCGCGATCCCCACCGCACTGGCAATCGCCACGGCGGATGCAGCACCGGCAAGCACGGCGCGTCTATTGAGAGATGTGTAAGTCATGGGAGCCTCCTGGCGGTTGTTCATGTTCCTACGGTCGAATCTGGTGTTGCCCTAACAGCGCGTCATTCCCCCGCCGGAACCCTCTGGATCAGAGTTTGCCGGCCATACCTCATTTTCGGCACATCACTCCGGGCCCGCGATCTACGGCATAGCGCGAGTACTGGCTCTTGATGATCCGCTATCGTCTCCGGCAACGCGATCTCCTTTCGACTTGCTGCATCCCAGTCGGACTAAACCTGGCGATTTAAAGGGTGCTCAACCAAATATGCAGCAATATATATTGGCATATACAACAAAAGAGTACTGGGCTTGTCAAGCGAGTCGTGGCGGGTAAATGCACAGGTCAGCGGCATTCGTGAATGTGGATTGTACCACGGCGCTCCACGCCGGATTGGCAGCCCTATCGGCTTGGCCATCCACGCCTGCCGACCCATTCGACCAGCGTTCGTACAGGCAGGAGGTCAAATCCGTTTTCGCACAGCTTGCCGATTGGCGCGGCCTGCGTCAGGAGCCTGCGGTCTTTGCGAAATATGTTTTGATTGCTGCGACCGCACGACTTTTAGTCTGATCGTTGGCATCCAACGCCTTCCACGCCACCACCAGACGCTGACGAATAGAAATATCCGAGACCACCTTGCAGACCACCGGGCTGCCTTCGACCGTCAGATCATGTGCCGCGCGCGTAAAAAGAATCGAAACACAGTCATCGCGTCCGACGACGCTGCGCACTGTCTCGACCGAGGTAGTGCGCAATATGACCCTTGGTGACAACCCGATCTGCCAGAAAGGCACCATCAGGAATTCACGGCTGATGGGCAAGTCCACTAGCACAAAAGGAAACCGGGCCAGTTCGGCAAGCGTCACCTGCGGCTGATTGGCAAGTGGATGGTTGGTGGCCATGATCGCATAGGGCGCCATGTCGAGCAGTACTTCGCGCTCAGCGCTTTCCGGAAGACCAATGTCATAGCTGATGGCCAGATCGATGATCCCGCGATCAACGGCCTTCGCGACCTGTTCCAGGTTACACTCCAGCAATTCAATCTCAAGACCCGGCAAGGCGGCGCGTAGCGATTGCAAGATGCCCGGCAACCAGTTTGGCCCGATCGTACTGAAATAGCCCACCGTCAGTCGCCCGACTGCGTCCTCGGCAACGAACTGAGCGGCGCGGTCAAGGATGTCACGCGCGCGCACTAGTTTAAGGCTCCCGAACGGGGTCAGATCCAACCCGCGAGCCTGCTTTCGCACAAACAATGGCTTGCCAAGAAGCACCTCCAGCTCGCGTATCGCGGCCGAGATCGACGGTTGAGATACATTGAGCATCTTGGCCGCGCGCGTCGCGCTGCCCGTTTGAGCAGTAGCGACAAAATAGCTGAGCTGCCGCAGCGAGACCATCATCAGAAAATCCTATAACAAGTGCTTGGATACTATTCTTTATTTGCTGCAAGACCAGCCTATCTTCACACCAGCAAACCGCAGGGATAGGATCGCCGATGAGAGCAGCATCACTGGACGGAATTCGCGTTCTTGATCTGACGCGTGTGCTGGCGGGCCCGTTCTGCACCGCACTTCTGGGCGATCTCGGAGCCGAGATCATCAAGATTGAAACGCCAGACGGCGACGATTACCGTCATTTACCGCCCTTTTGCGATGGCACAGGCGGGTTGTTCCATCTTCTTAATCGCGGCAAGAAAAGTGTGGCACTGAATCTGCGCTCGGATGAGGGGCGGGGAATTCTGCGTGATCTCTCTCGCAGTTGCGATGTGATCATCGAGAATTTCCGGCCCGGTGTGATGGCAGAGATGGGCCTGTCCTATGACGACCTGTCGCGAGAGAATCCACAACTTATCCAAGTTTCCATCTCCGGATTTGGCCAGCAAAGCCCGATGGGCAATGCTCCGGTCTATGATCTAATTATCCAGGCCCTGACAGGTTTCATGTCGATCTCGGGCGAACCAGATGGTCCACCGATGATGACAGGCGAATCTGTCGCCGATCTGACAGCAGGGTTGTTTGCTTCGTGGTCGGTGCTGGCGGCACTGATCGAGCGCGGGAAAAGCGGTCTGGGGCAATATGTAGACGTTGCCATGTTCGATTGCCTGTTCAGCTTTCTGCCCGCCGCCTTGGCCCAGCATTTCTATGGCGCCACGCCGCCGACACGGGTCGGCAACCGCCATCCCCTGGGCGCGCCTTTTGGCGTGTTTCGTGCAGCCGATGGCCATTTCACCATCGCAGTCTTGAACCCCAGACAGTTTGTGAAACTGGCAACCGCGATGGGCCAGCCAAATCTGGCCGATGATGCGCGTTTTTCCAACAATGCGGCACGAAACGACAATCACGCGGCGCTGAAATCCATCATTGAGCAGTGGAGCAGCACGCAGAGCGTGGCCGGTATTGTCGGGTTGCTGAAAGCGCACGATGTGCCCGGCTCGGCGATCCTTACTGTGCCCGAGGCGGCTGCGGGTGCGCAGGTGTCCGAACGAGGCCTTTTGCGACGGGTGGAAACGGCGGCAGGCCATCAGGTGATAACGATGACTCAACCCGTGCGATTTTCGCAGATGCCGCAAGCTTCTGGCGGCGTTGCCCCGGCACTAGGGCAGGATGGGCCGCAGGTTCTTGCGGATATTCTCGGCAAGTCAGAAGCCGCGATCGAAGCTCTCTGCCGCGGCGGCGTGTTGCATCCCGGCAAGCCAGGTTCGGAAGGATAGACGATGTATGACTGCCTGCTTACAGACGACCAGCGGATGATCCGTGACAGCGCCCGTGCCTTCGGCAGGGATCGTCTGGCCCCGAGTGCTCCAGAGCGTGATCGGACGAAGGAATTCCCTCGGGCCGAGATGGCTGAACTGGGCGGTCTGGGGTTCCTTGGCATGCTGGTTCCCGAAGAATGGGGAGGTGTTGCCGCTGACCATCTGAGCTATGTCATCGCCGTTGAAGAGATTTCGGTCGCAGACGGCAGCATCGGCGCGATGATGGCCCTGCACAACGGTTTGGTCAGCACACCTTTGCGCACGCACGGCACCGAGGCGCAGAAAGAGCGTTACCTGCGCCCGCTGGCGGAGGGCCGGATGAACGGCGCCTTCGGCCTGACCGAACCGGATGCCGGATCCAACGCCTTTGCCATCCGCACCAAAGCCGAAAAGGTTGAGGGCGGTTGGTGCATCACCGGCACGAAACAGTTCATGTCGAACGGTAAATCCGCCGATATCGCGATCGTCTTTGCGGCAACGGACAGTGACGACCCGCGCCGCAGGATCACCGCGTTTCTGGTGCCTCCGGCCTCTGCCGGGTATTCCTGCATACGGGTCGAGGAAAAGCTTGGGCTTGGCGCCTCCGAAACCTGCCAAGTGCAGCTTGACGGGGTTCTGGTGCCTGACGATCACGTGCTCGGATCGCCGGGCGGCGGCTATGCGCTGGCAATGAGTACATTGGAGCTGGGCCGGCTGGGCATTGCTGCCCAATCCGTGGGAATCGCGCGATCAGCCTTCGAGCATGCGCATCGCTATGCGCTGGAACGGCGCACCTTTGGCAAACCGATCATCGAACATCAGGCCGTCGGATTTCGGCTGGCCGATATGCAGACACAGGTCGAAGTGGCGCGCAGCTACTTGCACCAGGTGGCCCGTCTTCGCAATGCAGGTGTGCCGTGCAAAAGTGAAGCGGCCATGGCCAAGCTCTACGCATCGGAGATCGCCGAAAAGGTTGCCAGCGAAGCCATTCAGGTCCATGGCGGATATGGCTATCTCAAGGATTATTCGGTGGAACGTATCTATCGCGACGCGCGCATCTGCCGGATCTATGAGGGGACGAGCGATATCCAGAAAATGATCATCTCTGGTGCGCTGGCAAAGGGCGGTTGATGCGGTTCATGATGATCGGCCGGGCAACGGAAAGGCCCAAGCGGCAGATCCCGGCACACGGCCTCACCGCCTTTCAACAATTCACGGCGCGGGTAGAATGGTTATGTCCGCAACGTTGGCCTTTCTCAGCCCCCGACAAGAGTTCCACCAGAACCCCCGATTGAGCCTCTGCCCAATGGCTTAACTGTGCCAGCGGGCCAACTTTTCACACGAGCACTTTGGCAAGGAACGCTTGTGTTTGTGGATGAGAGGGGTTTCCAATCACGTCAGCGGGCTTGCCCTGCTCGACGATCTCGCCACCGGCCATGAAGACCACCCGGTCCGCAACTTCGCGGGCAAAAGCGACCTCATGCGTTACCACGATCATTGTCATCCCGCTTTCGGCAAGGTCGCGCATCACGTCCAGAACGTCAGAGACCAGTTCAGGGTCCAGGGCGCTGGTCGGCTCGTCGAACAGGATCAGTTTGGGCCGCATGGCCAAGGCCCGCGCGATGGCCACCCGTTGCTGTTGTCCCCCCGACAACTGCCGGGGATAGGCATCTACCTTGTCCGACAGGCCGACACGCTTCAGGATGTCATGTGCCCGTTCCAGCACGTCTCCGCGGCTCTCCCGCTTCACACCAATTGGGCCTTCGATGACGTTCTGCAGAGCAGTCATATGCGGGAACAGGTTGAAATGCTGAAACACCATGCCGATGTGAACACGCTGGCGAGAGATCTCGTGCTCGTGCATCTCCCGAAGGTATTCGCCGCGCTCCTTGTAGCCGATCAACTCGCCATCAACCCGGATGCGGCCATAGTCGATCCGCTCCAGATGGTTGATGCATCGCAGGAACGTGCTTTTACCCGAACCCGACTGGCCAAGAAGGCACATCACCTCTCCATGGGGCAGAGCAAGGTCAATGCCCTTTAGAACCTCCAGCGATCCGAAAGATTTGCGCACGCCAGAGGCCTGCATCATAATCCGTGGAGCAGGATCCTGTGTCTGGACGCTCATGCCACACATTCCTTTTCATCAGCCTTTTTCGGGCGACCGCGTGGACCGAAACCAAGCACCTTCCGCAGGCTTTGCAGGGGCGTCGATGGCAGGCTGCGGGTGCTGCCGCGGGCGTAATGCCGCTCGATATAATACTGGATCACGCTCAGCACCGAGACGATGATCAGATACCAGATCACTGCGACCAGCAGCAGCGGAATTGTCTCGAACGTCCGCGAATAGATGGTTTGTGCCGCGAACAGCAGTTCGGGCACCGCGATGATGCTGACCAAGGCCGACATCTTCAGCATGTTGATGGTGTCGTTGCCCAAGGGCGGGATGATCACCCGCATGGCTTGTGGCAGCACAACGCGCCGCAGCAAACGTCCACGCGACATTCCGATCGACTGGGCCGCTTCGGTCTGGCCGTGGTCGATCGAGATGATCCCGGCGCGGATGATCTCGGCGCTGTAGGCGGCCTCGTTCAGGCCAAGCCCCAGCAGCGCCGCAAGATAGGGGGTAATCAGCACGTTGGCGTCGATCTTGACGAAATCCGGCCCGATGAAGGGAATGCCAAGCGAGATATCGGGAAACAGCGCCGAAAGGTTATACCACAGCAGCAATTGAACCAGCAGCGGAGAGCCGCGGAAGAACCAGACAAACGCCCAGGACGCGCTGGACAGCACCGGATTCGGGGACAACCGCATCACGGCGAGCAAAACCCCCAGACCCGTCCCCGCCACCATCGCGATGGCAGTTAGTTCAAGTGTGCGCCGCACCCCAAGCAAGATCGTCTCCGAGGTGAAATACCGCCCGACGATCGGCCATTCAAAACGCGGATTGGTCATCAGCGTGTGAATGAACATCACTGCAAGCAAGGTCACGAAAGCGATGGCGATCCATCTTCCCGGATGCCGCGCCGGCCTGATCGGCTGGGCGGCGGTGCTGTCTTTGTCCAATCCGGAAGGTGCGCTTTTTAGCGGTGACATTGCGGTGATCTCTCCGGGAAAAGGGCAAGGCGCGCTGCATCTGCCCGTGGCAGGCGCAGCGCGCGGAGGGATTGCCTGATCTACAGGCCGTTGCCGTCGTTGATCGTCGACGAGTCCACAGCGCCGGTCGACTGGCCCCATTTGTCAAGGATCTTAGCATAGGTGCCTTCGTCGATCAGGGCCTGCACCGCGCCCTGAACTGCAAGGGCAAGCTCGTCAGACCCTTTGGGCAGAACGATGCCGTATCGGCGTGGCGCATAGGTGGCACCGGGCACTTCGAATTCACCACCATGCTGTTCCGCGATATAGGCACCGGCTGAGGTGTCGATCATCGCCACATCCACCCGACCTGCCTGCAGGGCAAGGACAATCTCGCTGGTACCGGGCAGAATCTTGACGTCGACTTCCGGCTTGCCGGCCTTGACGCATTCCTCCGAAGCCAGTCGCGCATCCTCAATCTCGGTGGTGCCCTTGTCGATAGCCGCGGCTACACCGCAGAGATCCGAGAGTTCGTGGATGTTCAGCGGATTGCCCGCCTTGACCAGAAATCCACCTCCCGAGACAAAATAGTCGACGAAATCCACCTGCTGGCGACGCTCTTCAGTATCAGTCATTGCCGACATCGCCATATCAAACCGCTTGGCAGCAAGAGCCGGAATGATGGCATCGAAGCCCATGTTCGAAAATTCGAGCGCGACGCCAAGCTTTTGGCCAAGGGCATCGGCAAAATCCTTGTCGAGGCCGATGATGGTGGTGTTGTCGACGTCGTAATATTCAAAGGGCGGGTATTCGACGTTGCTGGCGACATTGATCTTGCCTGCCTCGCGGATGCTGGCGGGCAGCATGTCGTTCAATTTCTGGTCCAGCGTGGTGGTAATGCCTGAGTCGGCATGGGCCATACCGAAAGGCGCGACGGCAAGAAGCATTGCCATCATCGCGCCTCCCGAAGCTGCCCGAAACTGACGGAATCCTTGCAGTGTCATGTTGATCTCCCGTTGATGTCGCCGGTGCGACGTTGATGAAACTTCGTGAAAGCTGGTCTGGCTTCGCTTGTTGTCTGGAGTTGCCAGCGCCGGTGTCCTTGCGGTCCCCTCCCAGAGCGGATGATTATCCGAACCTCTCATTGGCTCTTCCTGTGAGATTTCTGCCTGAAGAAGGGTTGATGATAATTGATCTATATTGGCATATACCACTATATGAAACGATTCCTGTCAAGGGTCTTGTCTTTTCAAAATGAGATCTGAATAATCGTTGCTGTTCAGGTGGTTATGGCTTTCTAGCCTCTTTTGCCCGTAACGATGTGCGGCAAAGTTCATTGGCGATTCATGGCCGTTCAGAACGCCACTCGGCGGTGTTGCCCGCCGCGACCTCTTGAAGAAGGGTAATATCCAGTGGGTCGCCATCGCGAAGTGCGGAAATGCCATTCCTGCCCATCAGTGCAAGGGTGGCCCGCAACTCTTCGGACAAAAGCCGCAGAACATCCGTCACCCCCGCCTCACCGGCGGCAACAAGCCCGTAAACATAGGCCCGCCCCAGCATGCAGGCCGATGCGCCCAAGGCCATAGCCTTGACCACGTCACCGCCACGGCGAACACCACCGTCGAACAGGATCTCAGCCGCTCCGGCCACGGCTTCAACGATGTCGGGAAGCGCACGGATCGTCGAGCTAACGCCGTCAAGCTGGCGCCCGCCATGGTTTGAAACGACAACTCCCGTGGCGCCGCAGGCAATGGATTGCAGCGCATCCTCTGATGTCAGAACGCCTTTCACCACAAGCCGTCCGGGCCAGCGATGTCTCAGCCATTCCAGATCGCGCCAAGTCAGTGACGGGTCGATTTGCCCGGCAAGAAAACCCGCTTGTTCCATATAGGTGCAGCCAGCCGCAGGCCAACCTTCGGCAAGAAACATCGACAGCGGACGCGACCGGACCATTTCGGCCAACCACAAGGGGTGGCGCAGCAAGTCAGCAATGATCAAGGGGCCAGGCCGCGACAAGCGTCGCAGACCGTTGCGCACATCGCGTTCGCGAATTCCTGAAACAGCGGTGTCCACCGTTACCACCAACGTGCCAAAACCTGCACGCGCCACACGGTCCAGAAGTGCCTCGGTCCTGCCGCGATCCTTCAAAACATATAGCTGAAAAGCATTTTGAGGCGGCATGCGGGCAAGCAAGCTTTCGGGGGCCGTCACGCTGAAAGATGACAGGCACGCCGGAATCCCAACCACCTTGGCGGCACGGAAGGCCGCGGCTTCGCCGCCCGCCCGAAACGCACCCAGCGACCCAACCGGACCCAACATCACAGGCATTGCATGAGAGGCCCCCAGAAATTCGCAGGTAAGACTGACCGCCGAGACATCCCGCAGTACCGCCGGACGCAGGCAAATCTGGCGCAGGTCCGAAAGGTTGGCCGCAAGCGTCACTTCGCCAGAGGCACCACCATCCAGATAGTCAAACAGCAACCGGGGTAGACGCCGCGCAGCAGCCTGCCGATAGTCGTCATTATTGGCAATGCCCCGCAAGTGATCCCCCCACACGACGATCAGTTTTCTATCATCGGCATATCCGGCAGGATCTTTCCGGGGTTCATGATGCCCAGCGGATCAACCGCCCGCTTGATCGCCGCCATGAAGGTCAGCGCCGCACCGGCCTCGCCCGCAAGATAGCGTCGCTTGCCTTGACCGATGCCATGCTCGCCAGTGCAGGTGCCCTCCATCGATTGCGCAAGGTGATTGAGCCAGCCGATGTACTCATGGGCGGCAGCAACCTCATCAGGTCGCGCAGGATCAATCAGGATCAGATTGTGGAAGTTGCCGTCACCGACATGCCCCGCAATTGGCGCGATCAGCCCCAGCGCATCGGCCCTGGCGGTGGCCTGCGCGATGCAATCCGCCAGCCGCGAGATTGGCACACAGACATCGGTGCTGATCCCCTTGGCACCCGGTCGCAGGGCGAGCACTGCCCAGAACAGATCGTGCCGCGCCTTCCAGATTCGGGCGCGTTTCTGATGGTCCGAGGTCCAATCAATATCGGTCGCGCCGAAATCCTGCGCGATTGTCCCAAAAGCTGTAGCCTGTTCGGCGACACCGTTGGTGCTGCCATGAAACTCCGCCAGGATCAGTGGCGTCTCTGGCAGATTCTGGCCGGAATAGGCGTTGACGGCACGCACCGTCACCGCGTCCAGCAGTTCGATGCGCGCGACCGCGATGCCGTTCTGAAGAATGGCGATGACTGCGTTGCAGGCCATTTCCACGCTGGGAAAACTGCAACTTGCGGCTGACATCGCCTCGGGGATGCCCTGTAGGCGCAACGTCAGTTCGGTGATGATACCAAGCGTACCTTCCGCTCCGATCAAAAGCCGCGTCAGATCATAGCCGGCCGCCGATTTGCGGGCGCGCCGCCCAGTGCGGATAACCGTGCCGTCCGGCATCACCGCCTCGACAGACAGCACGACATCCTTCATCGTGCCGTAGCGCACGGCAGTGGTGCCCGAGGCGCGGGTCGCGGCCATACCACCAAGGCTTGCATCAGCGCCGGGATCGAGGGGAAAGAACAGACCGGTAGCGCGCAGATGTTCGTTCAACTGGCTGCGAGTGACGCCGGGCTGCACGACGCAATCCATATCCTCGGCATGGACCGCCAGAATCTGGCTCATCTGCGTCAGATCGAGCGAGATTCCACCGAAAGGCGCATTGACCTGCCCTTCCAGCGAGCTACCGGCACCAAAGGGGATCACCGGCACCCCGGCCGCGGCGCAGGCCGCGACAATGCTGGCCACTTCCGCAGTAGTTTCGGGAAAAGTCACCGCGTCAGGCGGCTGGTTGGCAATCCAGGTGGTGTTTGAGCCATGCTGGGCACAGATTGCCTCACCGGTTGCGAACCGTGCGCCCAGCAGGGTTTTCAATGTACGGGCAAGCTGTTCGGGGATGCTGCCGGGCATTTGGATATCCTATTTCAACGCCGTGCGCGCGGCCCTCAAAACCGCACCCGAATGGGTCAGCGCGGCCACGGCGTGCAGACGCGGGTACAGCACCGTGTCCCGCGCCAGATGGTCGATCGGGCGACCATCGGTGGCCGCACTGGCACGCAGCATTTCCAGCACCGCACACGAACAGGGCGAAAGTGCCTCTTTGCCAACACCACGCTCGGCCAGGCGCAGATCCAGCGCCTGCGCGGCCATCAGAACTTCGATCCCGACGACATTCTCGATGTTGCGCACGATCTGGCGCGCGTGCCGACCAGCATTATTGGCCATCGAGACGTGATCCTCCTGGTTGGAACAGGTGGGGATCGAATCCACGCTGTCTGGATGCGCCAGCGTCTTGCAATCAGACACCAGCGCTGCAGCAAGGTATTGCGGCAACATATAGCCGCAATCCATGCCGACATGTTCGCTGGCCACCAGCATGTCCGCCAGGCCACGATTCAGCGTGCCGTCATTCAGCCGGAACAGGCGGCGTTCAGCGATATTGCCGATCTCGGTCACGACGATTGACAGGAAGTCGGCGGCGAACGCCACATATTCGGCGTGGAAGTTGCCCCCTGAAATCGCCTTCAGTTTTCGCCCCGGCAGCTTGTCGGCAAAGATCAATGGATTGTCGGTTGCGGCGTTGATCTCGGTTTCGATGATGCCGCGGATAAACTTCAGTGTGTCGCGCACCGGCCCCAGAACCTGCGGCACGCAGCGCAGCGAATAGGCGTCTTGCGGCGGTTGGCGCACCGGATCACAACCGATGCCACCGTCGATCAGCTCGCTGCCCGTCAGCAGCGCACGAATATTGGCGGCGCATTCGATTTGCCCGGCATGGCCGCGGGCCTGATGCAGTTCGGGGATGAAGGCATCGCCAAATACCATCAGTGCCTCGATCGACATGGCGGCGGCAACTTCAGCCGTTGCCAGCAGATTCTCGGCATCCGCCAGCGCCAGCGCCGTCTGCGCCGTCGAGAATGAGGTGCCGTTCAAAAGCGCCAAGCCCTCTTTCGGGCCTAGCACGATGCGTTCGATCCCCGCCGCTTTCATCGCCGCCAATCCTGACATCAACTGGCCACCGAAATAGGCCTGACCGCTGTCGATTTCGGCCTCGCCCGCGCCGTCGCGCGACATCACCAACGCCATATGCGCAAGCGGAATCAGATCGCCGCTGGCCCCGAGCGAGCCATATTCCGGCACCCAGGGCGTAACCCCCTTGTCCAGCATCGCCACGATGGTTTCGATCACCACGGCGCGCACCGCCGAATAGCCGCGCGCCAAGCTGGCCGCACGGATCACCATCGCCGCACGCACCAGTTCGATGTCGAAGGGTTGCCCCACACCAGCCGCGTTGGAAATCACCAGCCGCCGTGACAGATCGCACGCCTGCGCCGAAGAAGTGAACGCCCGTCGCCCCGACAGTGAACCGAAACCGGTGTTGATCGAATAGACGGCTTCGGTCTTCTCGCCGCTATCCATACGCGCGGAAAAACCCGCAACCCAATCTTCGCTGATACGCATCGCGCTGCGGGCCGCATCCGACAAGCCCAGCTTGCCGCCATTGCGGCTGACGGCCAGTAGATCGTCAAGATCGATCGGACAGGTTCCAAGTTCACACGTCTTCGTCATTGCTCCATTCCCTGTTCGTGCCCAGACACTTGCGCCATAGGTCAGTCGTTCGGCCGAAACCGTGCCAGTGCATCCAGAACGGCATCGGTGTCGCCAGCGGTTCCGGTGGTAATGCGCACGCCCTCGCCCGCAAAACAGCGCACGGCGATGCCGGCCCCGGTCAAATGAGCGTTCAATGCCGCGGCCTGAGGGCCCACAGGCAGCCAGACAAAATTCGCCCGCGATTGCGCCACTGACAGGCCAAGGGCTGCAATGCCATGAGTCATTCGCGCCCGTTCAGTCGCGTTTCGGCCCACCCGTGCGGCCACCGGTTCATCCAGATCCAGCGCCGCGAGTGCCGCCGCCAGTGCCACGCCCGGCAGAGGGAAGGGTGGCGCAACCGCATGGATCGCCAAAATAATCTCGGGCGCGGCCATTGCATAACCGACACGCAGCCCAGCCAGACCCCAAGCCTTGGAAAACGTCCGCAAGATCACCAGATTCGGATGCCGCGCCAAACGCTGTGTAGGTGATGCCACCACGGCCTCGGCGCTGCCGTCATAATCGCAATAGGCCTCATCCAGAATGATCAAAACCTCGGTGGGCAGCCCGTCCAACAATCTTTCCAGCACTTCGGGTGCAAGGGCCGTTCCGGTGGGGTTGTTCGGATTGCAGATCAGCACCGCCCTGGTCCGCGGCCCGACAGCCGCCTGAAAAGCGGCCGCGTCCAATCGATGATCGCCGTCCAGTGGCACCTCGACCAGCCGCGCGCCGGACAGACCGGCGATAATCGGATAGGCCTCATAGGATCGCCACGCGGTCGTGATCTCGTCCCCGCCATCACAGTAGGCGCGGATCAACTGATCCAGTAGCACGATCGAACCGGCCGCCACGGCGACTTGATCCGCCTCCAGCCCATGACGTTGTGCCAACGCCGCACCTAAAGTTTCGCCTCTTAGGTCGGGGTAGCGGTTTGCCCCGGCAAAAGCCATGGCGACAGCCTGCCGCATTATTGTATCCGGCGCATCCGGCGCTTCGTTCGATCCAAGCCGATGGGCGAAGACCTGTGCTGCACCGGCACGACCACGGCCATAGCCCGGCAGGTCCAAAAGGCGTGGGCTGGGAGCTGGAATCTTTGCACTGATCTCGTCCACGGCGTTCCCCCGGAATGCAGATTCGGAAGAAGTCCTGCGGCGGTTGAACGGCAGTGCACCAAAGTCGGTCACGGACAGTACCGTCTGAAACTCGCATGAATCCGAATTACACATATTGGTATATGCAACTTTAACATCATTCGGAGAACCAGGTTCTGTCAAGTCGTTTCTTCGCTGAACGGCTTGCGGGCAGTTGACAGGCTGCAAACAGGTGCGACCAGTGATCAGCGCTGAATGGTCATACGCCCGGCAAGGCTGAACCGTGCACCGGGATGCAACAGGCGCACGCTCGTGGCTGTCAGTCCGCGCGACCAGGTGCGGCGACGCAAAAGCAAAACCGGATCGCCAACTTTCAGGTCCAGAAGCGCGCTGTTGGTCGAATCGGCCAGCACGGCCTGAATGACATGCTCGACCTCTTCCAGCGGCCCGGCAGCCATGAGGTGTTCGTTCGGCGTGATCTTGGTGAAGTCCTGCTCCAGATAGTCGGTTGCAAACTGCGGATTGACGTAGCGGTCCTCGATCTGGATCGGGCTGCCGTTCTCACGGTGAACCAGCAGCGAATGAAACACCTGCGTTCCGGGCGAGATATTCATCTCAGTGGCCAAACCCAGATCACAGGTCACCCGTTCCAACGCCAGCACATCGGTCGAGTGGCGATTGCCGCGCGCCTCGATCTCGGCATGGATGTTGCGCAGTTCCAGAAACGTCGACTGGCTTCGGCGCGGGGCGACAAAGGTACCTGCACCTTGCTTACGCAACAGCACGCCCTCGGCCGAAAGGTCGCGCAACGCTATGTGGATGGTCATGCGTGACGCGCCCAGCCGTTCTGTCAGCTTCGCTTCCGACGGGATGCGGCTGCCTTCCGGCCATTCCCCGCTTTCGATTCTGGTCAGCACGTAGTTGCGGATCTGCTGCCCGAGCGAAAGTGCCACGCCATCGCCCACAACAGAGGGCTGGCTATGCGAAAATATTCTGCGCTTGTTCACAGGATCTGCCTGGCTGCCTCATTTCCAGTCAGCATATACACACCAATATCTTGGCCGACAACAAACATGGTTTGCCACCCAAATCACACTAACACGCAATTTGTTGTTGCACGAAGGCTTGACAGAATCGCAATCCTAAGTCGTATTTAGTTGTATATATCACCCTGATCACTACCCGGTCGCCAGGGCGATCTTCTCCAAGGAGGACATGATGGGAAAACCAGAGATACTTTATTCCGTTCGCGCCATGGGCGGCAACAACCTGCGCTGCAAGGGCTGGAAGCAGGAAAGCATCCTGCGCATGTTGGAAAACAACATGGAAAACGCCGAGCACCCCGAAGAGTTGGTGATCTACGGCGGCATCGGCAAATGCGCCCGCAACTGGGAAAGCTATCATGCCATCGTCCAATCGTTGCAGGATTTGGAGAACGACGAAACCCTGGTGGTGCAATCTGGAATGCCGGTGGCGGTCTTCCGCACCAACACGCTGGCGCCGCGCGTGGTGATGGCCACGACCAACATCATGAAGGCGACCTGGCCAATCTTCTACGATCTTCAGGACAAGAACCTGACGATGTATGCACAATACACCGCCGCCCCTTGGGAATACATCGGCACCCAGGGCGTGATTCAGGGCACCTTCCAGACCCTGGTGGCAATCGGTGATCAGGAATTCGGCGGCAGCCTCAAGGGTCGCATCCTGCTGACCGCAGGCATGGGCGGCATGGGGGGCAACCAGCCGCGCGCCATGACCATGCTGGGCGGGGTCTGCATCTGTGCTGACGTGGATGAGAAGGTTGCCAACAACCGCCTGAACGTTGGTTATTGCGATGTCATCGTGAAAGACTTCGACGAGGCGGTGACGCTGGCCAAAGAGGCAGCCGCGGAAAAGCGCCCGCTTGGCATCGCCCTGATCGGGAACGCCGTGGATGTGCTGAAACAGGCCTATGACAGCGGTTTTATACCCGACATCATCACTGACATGACGCCCGCCCACGATCCCTTGTCATATGTGCCCCAGGGCCTGTCGGTCGAAGAAGCGCGCGATCTACGCAAAACCGACCGCGACGGCTATTTCAAGCAAGCTGGGGCGTCGATGATCGAACAGCTCAAGACCATGAACGCCTTCGCCGACAAGGGAGTTCAGGTGTTCGAATACGGCAACAGCCTGCGCAAGGAAGCCCGCGATGCGGGCATGCCGGTGGCCGAGGCAATGAAGATCCCCGGCTTTGTCGCCGCCTATATCCGGCCGCTGTTCTGCGAAGGTCGTGGGCCATTCCGCTGGACCTGCATGTCGCGCGACGCCGAAGATCTCGCCAAGCTTGATGATCTGGTCGAAGAGATGTTCGCCAACGATGATCTGGTACGCAACTGGATCCAACTTGCCCGCAAGCACATCCCGATCGAGGGCCTGCCGGCGCGCATCTGCTATCTGGGCTTCGGCCAGCGCAAGGCTTTTGGGATGCGCGTCAACGAGATGGTGCGCTCGCGGGAGTTGAAAGGCCCGGTGGCATTTTCGCGTGACAACCTCGACAGCGGTTCCATCGTAAACCCGACTTTTGAATCCGAGCGAATGAAGGATGGCTCCGACCTGATTTCGGACTGGCCCTATCTGAATGCGCTTTTGAATGTCGCTGCCGGTGCCGATCTGGTGGCGATCCAGGAAAACTACTCGATGGGCGAGGCGGTGCATACCGGTGTCACCATGATCGCCGATGGCTCAGCCGAGGCCGACGTGCGTCTGGCGGCCTGCCTTACGACTGACAGTGGAATCGGCGTCGTACGCCATGCGCAGGCGGGTTATGATATCGCCCGCAAGACTGCCGGGGATCGCTTTGCCAAGGACGGCGTGCAGGTGCCGTTGTGGTGGACACCCACCGCGACTTTCGGGCCGGGCGACTCTTCCGCTCCGCGCAAGAAGTCGAAGTAAAAGCAGGGGCACCGTCATGGCAAAGATCACGGCACTTGTTGAAAACGCAGGCCAGATTCTGACCTGCGCCACCGACGCACCCGACCTTGTCGGTGCCCGCAAAAACAGGGTGGTGGCGATCAGTGGAGACACAATCGCCGCCATCGGCACGCCGACAGAAGTCGCTGCTGCACACGATCTGACTGGCACCGCCCGCATCGACGCGCAAGGCGGGTTGGTCATGCCCGGTTTCGTCGACTGCCACACCCATCTGGTGTTCCACAAATCCCGTGTCGAGGAATATGCCCAAAAGGTCACCGGCCGCACCACTGCCGAGATCAAGGCAATGGGTATCCCGACCGGCATCACCGCCACGGCACGCATGATGCGCGAGGCGACGAAGGATCAGCTTGCCGACAGCGCTGCCGAACGGCTGCAGCAAATGCTGGCCTGCGGCACCACTACAGTGGAAAGCAAAAGCGGTTATGGCCTGAACACAGCGACCGAGATCAAGATGCTGGAGGTCAACGCCATGCTGGCCACCCGTCAGCCAATCGAGATCGTGTCGACCTTTCTTGGCGCGCATGAGTTCCCCGATGACAAACCGCGCGACGCCTATATCCGTGAAATCCTGAATGAGATGATCCCGGAAGTCGGCCGCCGCAATCTGGCCGAGTTCAACGATGTCTACTGCGATGACGGCTATTACACCGTTCAGGAATCGCGTGAAATTCTGCAAAAAGGTCTGGAACACGGGCTGAAAATCAAGATCCATACCGATGCGTATTCGCATATCGGTGGCTCGACGCTGGCGGCCGAACTCGGAGCAGTGTCGGCCGATCACATGAATTACACCGACCCGTCGGAATATGCGTTGCTGCGCGAAGCGGGCGTGGTCTGTGTGGTAATGCCGGCATTGGATTTCGCCGTTGGCCACCCGCGCCCCTTCAATGCGCGCGCCATGCTGGATGCTGGTGTGACGCTGGCCTTGGCCACCGACATGTGTCCCGGCTGCTGGCTTGAATCAATGCCCTTGGTCATACAACTGGCTTGTCGGCTTTACAAATTCAGCCCCGCCGAAGCAATCTGCGCTGGTACGCTGCACGCCGCCATGGCACTGGACCGCGGCGACCGTCTTGGCTCGCTGGAAGCCGGCAAGCAGGCCGACATCGCCATTTTTCCTTATGAGCGATATGAAGACATGGCTTACCGACTGGGCCGAGGCCGCGCCCATATGGTGATCAAATCCGGCAAAGTCGTCTTCACCGACGGGGGCAAGGCATGAGCGTTTCGTCCGTTTATGAGGTTGAGCATCTGCACCAGCCAGACGGCTGGCTGTCGCCCGGCTATCTGGAGGTCGGCACCGATGGCCGCATCCTGTCAGTGTCAGGCACAAAGCCTGCGGCAAGGCCGGTAACCCGGCTGAAGGGCTACGGCGTGCCGGGTCTGACGAACCTGCATTCCCACGCCTTCCAGCGCGCTCTTGCCGGTCGCACCGAATTTGTTACCGCCGCGCAACCCGAGGACAACCTCTGGACATGGCGCAAGGAAATGTACCGAATGGTCGACCGCCTGACGCCCGAGACCTATGAGGCGATCGCGGCACTGGTCTATCTGGAAATGTTGCAATTCGGCATGACGGCGGTCTGCGAATTTCACTACGTCCACCATCAACCCGGCGGCGCGCCGTATACTGACCCGGCCGAGATGTCCGACCGGATGATCGCGGCAGCGGCGCAAACCGGGCTGGGCCTGACGCTCCTGCCGGTGCTTTACGCCCATGGCGGAATCGGCAAGCCGGTCGAAGCGACGCAGCGGCGGTTCGTCCATTCGGTCGATGACTACCTGAAACTGATCGACACCCTGCGCAGTCGTCGCGCCGCGCACACAAACCTCAACATCGGTCTCGCCCTGCATTCCCTGCGCGCTGTCACCCCGGACGAAGCAAAGGCAGCCCTTGCCGGAATGAAGGCGATGGACGCGGATGCACGGCTGCACATCCATGTCTCGGAAACCACCCATGAAGTGGCCGAGGTCAAGGCTGGTCTGGGTGCGCGCCCGGTGCAATGGCTGCTCGACAATGTAGACCTCAATGACAAGTGGTGCCTTGTCCACGCCACCCACCTTGATACCTCCGAAGTTACAGGATCGGCGGCCAGCAGTGCGGTGGCCGGACTCTGCCCGCTGACCGAGGCCACAATGGGTGACGGGTTCTTCCCCCTAGTCGAATATCAAGGTGCTGGCGGCGCTTGGGGCATCGGCACTGACAGCCACTATTCCACCTCGACGGCCGAAGAACTGCGTCTCCTCGAATGCGGCAAACGGTTGGAAATGCGCAGACGCAACGTCATAGCGCGGCCAACAGACGGGCGGCAGGTCCATAGTGGGCGGATATTGTTCGACACCGCGCTTTCCGGTGGCGAGCGGGCCTCTGCTCAGGGCGGCGGCGCGCTGCTTGTCGGGCGACGCGCCGATCTGGTGATGCTCGATTCCGACAGCCAGGTATTATTAGGCCACGGCCCGCAAACCGTTCTGGACGCATGGATCCTGGGCGGCACACAGAACCCGGTACGTGACGTGATGGTCGCAGGGAAATGGCTCATCCAGGATCGTGGCCATGCGCAAGAGGCGCAGATCAAAGCCGCTTACCGTGCTGCGATTTCGCGCCTCCTGGGCTGAGCCGGGCCAGATGACGATTGACCCTCGCAACTTGCGGATATCCGCAGCGAACATTGGCCCGAACTCGTTCCCCCAAAACCGCACCGTCTCGTGGTTGGCATCGCAGGCGAGCAGATGATTGTCGATGATTGGGGCGGCCAACCCTCGCTGGGGAGGTGACCCGCGTCGACCCCTTCGGTATCTCCAAATTCCCGGCCTTGGGCGTCGCGGAACAGCGCGTCAGCCCCCTGACCCGACTGACCCGCCCGGTGGGTGCTTACAAAGGCCTTGGCCACGGCTTCCGCGTCGGGTCGTATACATCGTCTGGGAAGACCCGAACGCTCTGATCCCGCGCGCAAATGTCTTGCTCCGCGACGGGGTGAATGGGCAGTCCTCCGGTTGGAAAACGGCACCACCGCCCTGCAACACATCGCCTCCGTCAGATCACGGCTGGTTGTACAATCACGCCTTGCGGGCAGCGCGGATGGATTCTTCGAGCTTGCCCAGCGCCTCGGTGAAAACCGCATCCTGAATGGTGATCGGTGACAAAAAGCGCACCACATTGCCGTAGACCCCGCAGGTCAAAAGCAGCAAGCCGCGTTTCAGCGCCTCGGTCCGGACCTTGCCGACAAAATCCGCACTCGGCTTGCCGCCGACATTGAACTCGACCGCATTCATGAAACCGGGGCCGCGGATATCGACGATTTCAGGCACATCGTCACGCAGGCTCGCCAGATGCTGTTTCAGGCGTGACCCCAGTTGATTGGCCCGGTCACAAAGCCCCTCTTCCTCGATCACGTCCAGCACCGCATTGGCCGCCGCGATGCCCAGGGGGCTGCCGCCATAGGTGCCGCCAAGTCCGCCCGGTGCGGGTGCATCCATGATGTCGGCACGCCCGGTCACAGCAGCCAGCGGAAAACCTCCCGCCAGCGATTTGGCCATGGTGGTCAGGTCGGGGGCCACATCATGATGCTCCATCGCGAACATCTTGCCAGTGCGCGCAAACCCGGTCTGGACCTCATCGGCGACCAACAAAATCCCGTGCTCATCACACACCGCCCGCAACTTGGTCATGAACTCGCGCGGGGCCTCATAAAAACCGCCCTCGCCCTGCACGGGTTCCAGGATGATCGCCGCCACCCGCTTGGGATCGACATCCGCCTTGAAGAGATAGTTGAGCGTGTCGAGCGATTGCTGGACCGAGACGCCGTGCAGCGGCACCGGGAAGGGTACGTGAAAGACGTCATTCGGCATCGCACCGAACCCGACCTTGTAGGGAACAACCTTGCCGGTCAGCGCCATGCCCATGAAGGTGCGGCCATGGAATGCGCCGGAAAAGGCGATGACGGCCTGACGGCCTGTGGCGGCGCGGGCGATCTTGATGGCGTTTTCGACCGCCTCGGCACCGGTGGTGACAAAGATCGACTTCTTTTCACCCTTGCCCGGCACCATGCCGTTCAGCCGCTCGGCCAGGCGCACGTAATTCTCGTAGGGCACGACCTGATGGCAGGTATGGGTGAACCGGTCGATCTGCGCCTTGACCGCGGCGATCACCTTGGGGTGGCGATGGCCCGTGTTCAAAACCGCAATACCGCTCGAAAAGTCGATATAGCGGTTGCCCTCGGCATCCCATATCTCGGCATTCTCGGCCCGGTCGGCGTAAATCTGCGTCATCACGCCAACGCCGCGCGACATGGCGGACTGACGGCGGGTTTCAATTTCGGCATTTTTCATCGATTTCTCCATCGGAAACTCTGGCAGAGCCATATCGCTCTTGCGAGGGCGGCTCAATATCATATCTACCCCAGAATTGGTGAGGGAGGTTTCAGATGATGGCGCCGCGCACTTTTGCCGACACCCATTCACTGATGACCACTGCCAGCAGGATAACAAGCAAGATCAGCGACACTTGTGGCCATGCCAGCGTGTTGAGCGAACCCGAAAGCTGCAATCCGATCCCGCCGGCACCGACCAGACCCAGAACAGTGGATTCGCGGATATTGATGTCCCAGCGGAACACCGAAATCCCGGCGAAGGCGGGCATCACCTGCGGGACAATGCCGTAAGCCATTACCTGCCAGCGGCTGGCACCGGTCGCGGTTATCGCCTCGACTTGGGTCTGGTCGATTTCCTCGATGGCCTCGTAAAGCAGCTTGGCGCAAAAGCCGATCGACCGGATGGCGATGGCCACGACACCGGCAAAAACCCCCGGCCCGATGATGGCAATCAGCAAAAGCGCCCAGATCAGCGAATTGATCGAGCGGGTGGCAACGATGATCAAAAGCGCGATAGGCCGGATAAACAGCTTTGACGGCGTGGTATTGCGTGCCGCCATGAAGGCCACCGGCACCGCCATGATCAACGCGCCGATGGTGCCAAGGGTGGCAATATTGATCGTGTCCCAGATCGGCCACCAGAGCTTGTCGATATAGGACCAGCGCGGCGGCGTGGCGCGGCCCAGAATATCGCCCGCGATCCGCGGCGCATCCCAGACAAAGAACCATGTGGTTGTCTCGGAAATCCGGTTCCAGCACCAGACGAAGGCGGCAACGCCCAACAACCATCCGAACCAGCGGATCACCTGGGCTTTGGTATCGCGCTGCTTCCAGCTCTGTCGTCCGTCGGAATGGGTAATGATCGGCATTACTGTACCCTCGCCCTGATGACGCCTGACAGATATTCCAGCGCCATGACCGTGCCGATGATCAGCAAGAGGATTGCCGCCGCCGTATCGAATTCATAGCGGTCAAACGCGGTGTTCAGCGTCGCCCCGATCCCGCCAGCCCCCACCAGCCCCAAAATGGCGCTTTCGCGGAAATTGATATCAAGTCGGTACATCGACAGCCCGATCAGGCGCGGCATCACCTGCGGCTGCACCCCGTAATTGATCCATTGCCACCACCGCGACCCGGTGGCGCGCACCGCCTCGGCCTGCGACTTGTCCATCGACTCGATATCCTCGGCCAGAAGTTTGGACAAAAACCCGATGGTGGCGAAAGACAGCGTCAGGAACCCGGCCAGCGGGCCAAAGCCGAAAATCGCCACCAGCAGGATCGCCACGATGATTTCCTGCAAGGCGCGGCTGATGGCCACGATGCCCCGGCATATAATGT
>JBATDH010000093.1:0-2235 GCA_049663365.1 Albidovulum sp.
GTCCAGAGCCTGACCCAGCACCATGCCTTCGGCCCCCGAGGCACGCGCCAGCGCCGCGATCAGTTCAATACGCCGGTCCGCCGGCCCCAGCACCGGATCACAGCAAAGTTCAAAGGCCAATGCCTGCAAGGCGTCGCCCGCCAGAACCGCCGTCGCCTCATCCCATTTGACATGCACCGTCGGCTGGCCCCGGCGCAAGTCGTCATCATCCATGCTCGGCAGATCATCATGGACCAGCGAATAGGCGTGCAGGCATTCGACCGACGCCGCCGCGGGCAGCGCCGCATCGCCGATCTCGTGCAACCGCGCCGATTCCATCACCAGAAAGGCCCTGAGCCGCTTGCCGCCTCGCACGGCGTAGCGCATGGCATAGACAACCGGCACATCGGCGCGCGCCGCCAACTGCGCGGCCAGCACCCCTTCAACGGCGCGCTGAACCTCAGCCAGACGGGCCTGAAACACTCACAGCCCCTCGACAGGCGTTGTGCCATTGGGTACGCCACCTTCGCCCAGGGTGATCTTGGCGACTTTTTCCTCAGCCGATTTCAGCTTGGCCTCACAATGCGCCTTGAGTGCCGCGCCGCGTTCATAATGCTTGATCGAATCCTCCAACGGCACGTCGCCCCGTTCCAGCAGGCCCACCACCTCTTCCAGCGCCTTCATCGCCTCTTCGAAACTCATCTTCGCGATATCGCTCATTCGCCCCGCTCCATCAAAACCCGCAGATGCGCCGCCACCGAAGCCCCGAGCGCGTCAAGATCATAGCCCCCCTCCAGCGACGATACCACCCGGCCCTGACAGCAATCATCGGCGACATCGCAGATCGCATGGGTGATCCAGGCGAAATCGGCCTCGTTCCAGTTGAGACCGCCCAGCGGGTCGGCGCGGTGCGCGTCAAAACCGGCGGAAATCAGCACCAGTTCCGGCGCGAAATCCGCCACCTGCACCAGCGCGCGTTCCCAGACCCGGCGCATTTCCGCCCCCCCGGTGCCGGGGGCCAGCGGCAGGTTGACGATCTGCCCCTGCGCGCCGCGTTCATTGGCGTAACCCGAACCCGGATAAAGCGGCATCTGATGCGACGAGACGAACATCGCGCGGCCCTCGTCCCACAGCAGATCCTGCGTGCCATTGCCGTGATGCACGTCGAAATCCAGTACCGCCACGCGCGCCAGCCCGTGATGATCCAGCGCCCTTCTGGCCGCGATGGCGACGGTTCCGAACAGACAAAACCCCATGGCCGTCGCGGCTTCGGCATGATGACCGGGCGGGCGCATGGCGACAAATCCGTTGCGCATCTCTTCCGACAGCACCGCATCGACGGCGGCATTGACACCGCCAACGGCGCGCATCGCTGTCTCAAAAGACCCCGGCGACAGGAAGGTATCGCCATCGAGCTGCGCCCAGCCTTCGGTGGGACGCGCCCGCTTCACCTTGGCCAGATAGCTGTCCGGGTGACAGCGCAATATGTCGATCTCATCACCCATCGGACATGGGTGCCGGTCCAGCCCGGCAAATTCCGCGCCCCGCAGCGCCGCATAGATCGCCTCCAGCCGCGCCACCCGCTCCGGGTGCCCCGGCGGCGTCACATGGGTCAGCCCACTCTCATGCGTCCAAAAGCCGGTGCTCACGACAGCCCTTTCTTCTTTGTCACAATACTCCCGCCGGAGGCTCCCGCCCCCGCCATCCTCACTCCGGGGCCAGCATATAGCCCGCGCCGCGCACCGTCTGCAAATAGCGGGGTTGCTTGGGGTCGGCCTCGAACTTGCGCCGCAACCGGGTGATCTGCACGTCAACGGCCCGTTCCTGGGCCTGCCCGCTTGCCTCGCGCCCCGCGCCCAGATCATCGACAAGCTGTGTCCGGCTGACGGGCTGGCCCGCACGGGCGGCAAATATGCGCATCAACGCCGCCTCTGTCGCGGTCAGGCGGATCAACTGATCGCCGCGCCACATCTCGCCCCGGTCCGCATCATAGCGCACCGGCCCCAGATGCAGCACCCTGGGCACCTTCACCTCGACCACCGGCGGGGTGCGGCGCAGGATGGCATTGATCCGCAGCAGCAATTCTTTGGGTTCAAACGGTTTGGCAAGATAATCATCCGCCCCCGCCTCAAGCCCGGTGATCCGGTCCGAGGTTTCCCCCCGCGCGGTCAACAGCAGGATCGGCGTGTCCATCCGGCGGCGCAGATCGCGCGTCAGGCTCAGGCCGTCTTCGCCCGGCATCATCACATCCAGCAC
>JBATDH010000094.1:0-4556 GCA_049663365.1 Albidovulum sp.
CCTCTCACGGTTTGCAAGCAAACCGTTGCCGGGCAACGGGGCATCGGCGGCATAACACCCGCCATGAAACTGAAAATGGCCGCGTGAATTCTACGGATGCACCCCGTTAAAAAGGGGGAGATTACCACAGGATGCGCAGGTTAAGCAGCGAGTTACAAACCGGGCGGGATCTGGATCAGTGTTGACGCAATCAGCTCTGAGGCGGATCGCACCGCGTCACGCTACCGTTGTTCATGTCCACCGTGAAACGGTCATCCGGCCAGGACTGGGAATATCGTGCAAGACCCCAGAGCAACCTGCAAATGCTTTGATCGCCGGCACAGGGGGCGTTCGGGCCAAGCGATTTGTAGACTGCCAGCCGATCCGCGGGAATCCCGGCAAGTTCTCCGCCGCGTTCCAGGAAGTAGAAATCGTCGACCGCCAGGCGTGCCGGAATTGATTTTGCCATATCAATGCCCTGAGAACCGGATTCGGCAAGAATATCCGCCAAGGTCACATTCCCCAGACCTTCGGTGAAGTCAGATGGCCAATCGCGGGCAAGATAGCGGCGCCCCGTCAATCCGCGCAGATGCTGGGTCAAGAAACTATCGTAGTCTTTGGTCCGGGCAAGCGATGATATGGGCTGCTCGGCCCGGTAGTGCCCGAATGCCGCGTCGAACCCCGGTACTTTCCCCAGGCGCAGGGTCTGGATCGTGGCCGTTTGGCCTTTCAGTTCCACCAGTTTGAAACCGGCGGGAAAGCTTGCGGTCGACGGCACCGCGACATTGACCATCCAGCCATCCGATCGCCGCTGGCCTCCGGTGTGATTGATGTGCCAATGCCCGCTGAAATGCAGACCAATCCCGGCCGCGGCAACTGCATCCGAAACTGACCTCGTCGGCATGACCCGTTCGGAAAGCCCGACAGGCACTTCGCTGAGAACATCCAGCGCTGGAAAATGCGACATCGCCAATAGCTGTTTACCTGCCTCTCTTGCGCGGCGGGAAACGTCGCGCATCCAGTCCAGCAGCCATGCCTTGTGGCGCAGCACGGCATTCCAACCCTCGGTTCCGAAATCATCCCAACCGGTGGCACCGGGCAAATAGACTGAGGCGTCCAGCGACAGAATCCAGAGGCCGGCAACCGGCTCCACCAGATAGGACAGGTCCGGCACCCGGACCGGCCCCAATCCGGGGCGGATCAGGGTTCCGATGCGGTCGGACAAGGCGTCAGAGCCACCAAACGGGGTTTCCCAGAGCAAATCGTCCAGATGCCGACAATAGCCGAAAGCCGAGGCATGGTTCAGCATCTCGGCCTGCCCGATCCGGCGCATCGCCGGGGCGAATTGGGTGGAGGCATCACCCCCGTCCCCGGACAAGGTGAACGTCGTGCCATCGCGCCTGACCATCTGTTTTCGCAGCGCCACACCGTCGCCGTACCATTGGTCATGGTTTCCGGGCGTCAGGAAAAACCGCATGTTGTGGCGGGCGGAATAGCGATGCAGCAAATCCGCCGCCGCCCGCCAGTTCGGAGCCTGCCCGTCATCGGTCATGTCGCCGGCTATCATGACCAGCCGCACCTCACGTTCGACCAATATATCCAATGCACGCACCAGTGCCGCGCCAGCCTCGTTGAACACGCGGGTTGACGCGGAGGATTCCGCATGACTGCGAAAGCAGTCCTCCGACGGCAAACCATAAGCCCGACCGGAACGCGTATCGTGCAGATGCGGATCGGCGAGAACGGCAACCTGACCCGTCCAGCGATCTTTCAGAGAGCCGGTCATCCAGCACTCCCGGCACCGTCCATTGCCGCGACAGTGCGCGATGGGTCATCATGGCCGATGATGTCAACCCAGTCAGAGGCCTGTTGCGCCGCGTCGATCAACACCTGCTTGGGCGTCTCGTGCCATTCGTCCGGGCGCAGGTCGCGCCGTTCACGCACATGGGCGAGAGCGGCGGCGATCGTGGGGTATTTTTCAGGCATATTGCGGTGCAGGAACAGGCTGGCCAGGGCGACCGACCGGCTGCGCCCGCCGCGACAATTGACCAGCACATTGCCCCTTTCGCGGTGCGGATAGCTAGGTCGATCCGGCATCTCCTGCACCAACGCACCGCGCAAGGTGTAGTAAGCGGCCAGCATCATCGAGGCCGGGCTACCCGCCCCGTCGACAAGTCCCACCTTGTAATATCTCACGGCCCCATGACCAAAGGGAACGGGGGCACCGGGCGGACTGGGGTCGGCGGTCGGGAAGTAGTTGAAGTCCAGATTGACCGCCGTATTCACCACAATGCTTATCCCGTTCCTGGCCAGAAGTTGCAGGTCTGCCGCACCGTCCCTTCCGCCAATGAAAAGGGCAATGCCGAAGGGATCGACGCATTCTTCAATCAGGCTGATTGGCGGTCTGTCATAATGCAGCGCAGGCATCGTTCGTCCTTTCACACCCGGCCTACCAAGCAATTCCGGATACCCTTGATGTCGGGTCAGTCCCAACACCCGCCTCTCTAGGTTCGATTGAAGACGAACCGCTTTAGCCGTTCTTCAAACCCTGTACGCCGGTGCGCCCCGACAGAACCCTGACAAACACACTTATCGAAATGATGATCATGACCAAAAGCAGCGTGACCGCCCCGGAATGCTGCGACATGTTCTGTTCCTGATACCCGAAGATCACGCCGGTGAGTACCATGTTGGATGGCGACAGCAACAGGATGATCAATGACAATTCACGCATCGCCGTGATGAACGTCAGCAACATGCCCGCGACAAGGCCGCTCATCGACAGCGGCACGATTATGCGAGTCATTCTGCTGATCCAACCAATGCCCTGAACGCGGGCGGTCTCCTCAAGAGATTTGTCGATTTGCAAAAGTGCCGCGATCCCCGTGCGCGATGTGAACGGAAGGTTCTTGACCACAGTGATCAGGATCAGGATGGCGAAGGTTCCATAGAGCGCCGGTATCGGGCCGATCGGGCTTGAAAACATCCCGATATATATCGCCCCAAGCGCGATAGAGGGAAATATGTATGGCGCGAATGCGATGCCTTCCAGCCATTTCGAAAGCCGCAGGCCGCGACCACGCACAACGGCGTAGCCGACCAGCAGGCCTAGCAAGCCATTGAACAGCGCGGCCGAAAAGCCCAACTTGATGCTGTTGCCGAGCGCGCCCAATATCCCCTTGCTGTGCAATACGCCCGGCTCGCCATAGGCCAGGTTCACATTGCCCTGACCGACCCAGAAATAGGTGGTGAGCTTGGAAAGACTGTAATCGCCCGCCGTCAGCGTAAGCGATTCCCACAAAAGCAGCGTCAGTGGCAAGGCAACCGTGAGGCACAAAAACAGGATCACCCCAAATGTCGCGGGCCAGCGCCAGACACCGAGATCGGCCTCGCGTTTGCGAAACCCCTTGCCGGTCATGGTGACAAAGCTTTTGCGCACCCCGATGATCCGGCTGTTGATCCAGATGAAGGTGATCGCCATCACGATGAGAACCAGCGCCAGAACATAGGCATCGCCCTGGTTACGGGCGTTGATGGAGGCGTAGATTTGCGTGGAAAATGTATAGAACCGAACCGGCAGGCCCAGCAAAGCGGGGGTGCCGAAAGTGCCGAGGATACGGATGAAGGTCAGCACGATGGCCGAACCGAGCGCGGGCATCAACAAGGGCACGGTGATGCGCCAAAGCCGCTGCCAGCGCCCCATCCCACAGGTGGCCGCCGCCTCTTCCATCTCGCTGTCGACGGTGGCAAGGGCACCGGAGATCAGCAGATAGGTATAGGCATAGTAGTGCATGGCAAGTGTCAGCACGATGGGCACGAAGCCATAAGATATCCAATCGGGTGGGCTTACCCCGAACAGATACGCGAATACGCCCTGGGCACCGCCGATGCGGTCGTTCTTGAACAGACTCAACCAGGCCAGGGCCATCACCCAGGACGGCATCATATAGGGGATCACCAGCATCAACGAGAAAGCGCCTTTGAACCGGATGTTGGTGCGAACCATCAACCAGGCCAGCACTGATCCGATGCAGACCCCGATCGCCGTAACCGCTGCACCCATTGCCAAACTGTTCAGAAGCGGCTTGTAAAACAGCGCCGACGAAATCGGTTGCACAAACACCCGGTCGAGATGGAAAAGGGTGAAACTTCCGACTTCTTCATCGGGCAAATAGGCCTTGTCATAGGTCTGCACGGTCAGCGCATCACGGACGATCTGGAACAGCGGGACCAGCACGACAAAGCCCAGGAAAGCCAGACACAATGTGCCGATGATCAGTTCCGGGCGGTTCCGTAGCCGATACAGCTGATAGACAAGGTTGCGGCCCGACCAGAAGGGCGGTTTGGCGACGTTGCGAATGGTTGTTGACATCATTGCATTATGTGCTTGGTTTGCATGGCGGGGTCAGACAAGAGCCACGTTGTCTTGGGTCACTGGGTCGAAAAAGCTCAGGGCCGATGGGTCAAAGTCGACCCACAAGGTGCTGCCGGACCGAAGCGTCATGAAACCGGGTTGGAGCAGCGTGATCGGCGTTCGTCCGGCACGCACAAGCAAAATGGTACTGGCGCCTGTAGGC
>JBATDH010000095.1:0-2864 GCA_049663365.1 Albidovulum sp.
GGCTATGGCCAGATCCGCGACGCCAGCGATGCGCCGCTGGCCCAGGCGGCGGGCTATCTTGTCCGCCACCTCGCCACCGGTCGGCCCATGCCCGGCGGGGCGGGCCATGTGATGGAGCTTTGGCGCCCCTTCATCGAGGAACAGGCGGGTGGCACACTCGAAAACCTTGACGAAACACTGGCCGATCAGGCCGCCTTCGCCCGCCTCGCCCGCCAGATCATCAAGGATCTGGGCTACGGCGATCAACTGGGCGACGACCCGGACATGGAGGACGAGGCCGAAAGCGACGATAACGCATCCGAGGAAGATCAGGACAGCCCCGACAGCCAGGAGGGCGACGACGAATCCGAGGAATCCGACGGCTCCCCCGAACAGTCGCAAGACGATCAGGACGATGCCAGCCAGGCCAAGGTCAGCATGGATGAAATGGCCGACATGGAAGAAGGCGACGAGGCCGAACTGCCCGAGGGCGAAGCCCCGCTCGATCCGCCACCGCCCGCGCCCCATTCCGATGCCGACCCTAACTATGCCGTCTATGCCACGAATTTCGATGAAGAAATCAAGGCCGAAGACCTCGCCGAACCGGCTGAACTCGAACGCCTGCGCGCCTATCTCGACCAGCAGCTTGACCCGCTGAAAGGCGCTGTCAGCCGCCTTGCCAACAAACTTCAGCGCCGCTTGCAGGCCCAGCAGAACCGCAGTTGGGAGTTTGATCTGGAGGAAGGCACACTTGACGCGGGCCGCCTCGCCCGCGTGGTGGCCAACCCGACGACGCCGCTTTCCTTCAAGGTGGAAAAAGACACCGAATTCCGCGACACCTGCGTGACGTTGCTGATTGATAATTCCGGCTCGATGCGCGGGCGGCCCATCTCCATCGCCGCCATCTGCGCCGATGTGCTGGCGCGCACGCTGGAACGCTGTCAGGTCAAGGTCGAAATTCTCGGCTTCACCACCCGTGCCTGGAAAGGCGGGCAGGCCCGCGAACGCTGGCTGGCCGAAGGCCGCCCGCAGCAACCGGGCCGCCTCAACGACCTGCGCCACATCATCTACAAGGCAGCCGACGCGCCGTGGCGTCGGGTGCGCGCCAATCTCGGCCTGATGATGAAAGAGGGACTTTTGAAGGAAAACATCGACGGCGAGGCGCTGGAATGGGCGCATCGGCGGATGGCGGGCCGCCCGGAACAGCGCAAAATCCTCATGGTTATCTCCGACGGCGCGCCCGTTGACGATTCAACTTTGTCCGTCAACCCAGCGAATTATCTGGAAAAACACCTGCGCGACGTGATCGCCATGGTCGAACGCCGCCGCGCGGTTGAGCTGATCGCCATCGGCATCGGCCATGACGTGACGCGCTATTACGGGCGCGCCGTCACCATCACCGATGTCGAACAACTGGCCGGTGCGATGACCGAACAGCTTGCCGGCCTCTTCGACAGCAACCCCCGCGCCCGTGCGCGGCTGATGGGCATGAAACGGGCCGGGTAATGTGGTAATGTTGAATGATCCGGCCTCTGCCAGCAAGTTCATGAGCCTCGTGCTGCGCCACCGACCCGACACGATCGGCATCGAACTGGACGCAGAAGGCTGGGTGGCGGTTGCGGAATTGGTCGAAAAGTCGGGCGGAAAGTTGACTGATGGGCTCGTCCGGCAGATTGTCCGCGACAATGAAAAACAGCGGTTCGCCCTGTCCGAAGACGGCCTTGGTATCCGCGCCAATCAAGGCCATTCGGTCGTGGTCGATCTTGGACTTTCCGCCATCAAACCGCCTGAACGCCTGTTCCACGGCACAGCGACTCGGTTCATTGCATCGATAATGGATCAGGGGCTGAAGCCCGGCATGCGCCAGTTCGTCCATCTCTCACCTGACCAAGAGACTGCAATCAAGGTCGGGCAGCGCCATGGCAAACCGGTCGTGTTGAACGTCGACGCGGGGGCCCTTCACTCAGATGGCGGCAGTTTCTACGTGTCGCACAACGGTGTGTGGCTGATCGGCAGCGTCCCTGCGCGATACCTCTCCGTCGCAGACTGAACTGGGCGAATGCTGTACGCCGGTCACACGCATGGTGTAGGTCGAACAAAGGCGCTAACCAAACATTTAATTTATCCGGCGAAATCCCATGTTCCAGACCTTCGACACCTCCGCCCGTCCCGAACAGGGTCCGCCGCGCCTTGCCGCCCTGCGCCACGCGCTGGCCAAGGCCGGCTATGACGGCTTTATCGTGCCGCGCGCCGATGCCCATCAGGGCGAATATGTCGCCCCCTGCGATCAAAGGCTGGCCTGGCTGACCGGCTTCACCGGATCGGCAGGGTTTTGCATCGTGCTGCCCGGCATCGCCGGGGTCTTTATCGACGGTCGCTATCGAACGCAGGTCAAGACACAGGTGGATATTGACCATTTCATCCCCGTCCCCTGGCCCGATGTCAAACCCGGAGACTGGCTGAAAGACCAAATGCCCAAAGGCGCAAAACTCGCCTTCGATCCTTGGCTGCATACCCGCAAAGAGATTGACGAACTTGAAACGGCGCTTGAGGGAACCAGCATAACCCTCTGCCGCGACAAGAATTTCGTCGATGTGATCTGGCCCGACCGCCCGGCAGAACCTACCGGCCCGATCCGGGTGCATCCGGTCGAACTTGCCGGTGAAACCTCCCAGTCCAAGCGCCAGAGGCTGGGTGCCGAGTTGACAAAGTCGGGTCAGTCAGCCGCCGCCCTGACCCTGCCGGATTCCATCTCGTGGCTGCTCAACATCCGCGGCAGCGATATTGAACGCAATCCGGTGGTGCAGGCCTTCGCGATCCTGAACGCCTCGGGGCATCTGACGCTTTTCGTCGCCGCCGAAAAACTCTCGGACCCGGTGCGCGAC
>JBATDH010000096.1:0-15341 GCA_049663365.1 Albidovulum sp.
CGTCTTGACCAGCGTGATCGCGGGGCCGGGCGTCAGCGGCGTGACCAGCGGCGTGTCATCGCCATTGGTGGTGCCGGACAAATCCGTCACCGGTGTGTCAAACGGATCGGTCCCCGTCACCGTCGCCTGGTTGGTCACCTGGCCTGCGTTCACATCGGGCAGACCCAGCACATAACTGGCGGAAAAGGTCGTCGTGTCGGTGGCACCGGGGGCGAGGCTGGCGATAGGGCCGCCGGAAATCACGATGCCCGGCAGAATGTCGGTCAGCGTCACATTGGTCAGCGTCACATTGCCGGTATTGGTGACTGCGAAGGTATAGTTCAGCGTTTCACCGGTCAGAGGCGGGCTGGACAGGGCACCAAGGTCCGCTGTCTTGATCAGGGCAATGCCGGGGCTATAGGCCGGGATCACCGGGGTCGGGTCGTTTTCACCGGCCTCATTGGCAAGTCCGTTGCCGCTCGGGTCCGGGTTGGTGCCGCTATCCGACAGGTCGGAAAGTTGCGGATTGGTGCCCGAGGTCTGCCCCGACAGCGCGCCGGTGCCGGTGACACTCGCCTGGTTTTCATAACGCCCGCCTGACCCGAGAATCGGCGGCAGCGGTACGGTAGGCTGCACCCGCAGCGATATGTCGATCAGACAGCTTCCCCCGGCAGGCAGGGTAAAGCCTGAGGCCACATTCTGTGATCCAGACCCGTCGAACCCGCCATTGAGGCCGCCGCAACTGCCCGACGGCGCCGACAGCATCGTGTAGGTACCACGCGCCAGCGGATCGGTTGCGGGAATGCCGACGCTGGCATGGGTGCCAAACAGCGGTGCCGCCCCGGCCAGCGGGTCGGTCACCTGCATGGCGTTCAGCGCCTCAAGGCTGAAATTGGTCACGTTGAGGCGGAAGGTCACGTTGAACGACCCGTCGATATTGGGGGTCGGCCCGGCCTGCACCGCCTTGGCGATGCCGACGCTGGCATTGGGCACGACCGCAAAGAGATATCCGGTCGACGCGGTGTTCGCGGGCAGTGAAATCGTGCTGATCGTCGTCGGCGCGGGTGTGCCGCCGGACGTCCCGGCCGTGGTGGTCCCGTTCGACACGTTCGGCGTGGCGACCGCGCCGCGCGTGACGGTATAAGTGCCTTGCGGCACGTAGGGGAAGATATAGGTGCCGTCCGGCTGCGTGAATACGCTCAGCGACACCGGTTGCAGATCAAAGGTCTGCCCGGTCAGTGTCATCTGGATGCCACCCAGACCGGTATCGCCGGGGCCGTTGATCGCCCCGTTGTTGTTGAAGTCGAAAAAGACCGTACCCGCGACCGACGAGGAATTGACGCTGACGCCGCCGGAATTGCTGTTATTGCCCGGATTGACGTCCAGCGAGGATGTCGTGACCGATGCGGTGTTGGTAAAGCTTTGCGGCAGGCTGGTCACAGTGGTGATCAGCACCGGCACGGTGATGTTGACGACCGCGCCGCTCGACATCGTGCCCAGATCGCAGGAAAATGACGTACCGCCGGAAACGCCGGTACAGGCGGTCGCCGTTGCACTGCCCGACGCGACGGCGGCGGTCGGCGCCCCGGCAAGCTGCATGTTGGCGGGCAAGGTGTCGCTGACCAGCACATTGTCGGCCTCATCCAGCCCCAGCCCGGTATTGTTGCGCACCATGATGACGAAATCGAACACGTCGCGCACATTGACCGGGTTGGCCGAAGGTATCTTGCTGACCACTTCCGGGTCGGCCTTGGTGCGGACCGTGGTGTTTTCACTGTCGGCGTCGTTCAACCCATCCGTATCGTAACCGCCTGCGATTTCATCCGAGGTCATCGTGACCTGGTTCGTCGCGGTGCCCTTGCCTTCGCCTTGGGCGGTGATGGTGATCGTCCGGCTTTGCCCGGCAGGGATCAGCGGGAAGCTGCAGGTCAGCGTACCACCAACCGAGCTTGCGGCCGGGATCGACGAACAACTGCCATCGGCAGGCACCGTATGGGACTGATAGGACAGCAGCGAAGGCGGCATCAGATCGGAGACAACCACGTTCTCGGATGCCGAGGGGCCATTGTTGGTGATCAAGACGGAGTAGACCGTCTGGTTGCCAACGGCGACCGGATCGACGCTGTCGGTCTTGCCAACCTGAAGGTCAAGCACCGGATCAGCCACCGGCACCGAAACCGACGCCGTGTTGTTGGCCAGATTGGTTTCGGGGGTCGAGGTGGCGATGCTGGCATTGTTGATGATCGTGGTGGCGCGGGTGGCATTGGTCGGCCGAACCACGACCGTGATGGTCTGCTGCGCGCCATTGCCGATAGTGCCGAGGTTACAGATCAGCGTGTCATTGCCCGGCCCGGTGGTTGTCCCGATCGTCGGTGTCGTCGAACAGCTACCGGCCGAAGGCGAGGCGGACATAAAGGTCACATCCGCAGGCAACACATCCGTCACCGTCATGTTCGCCGCCGAGCTGAGACCATTGGCGATATTGCGCGCCGTGACCACATAGGTCAGGTTCTGGCCTGCCACTGCCGACGCGGGCGTGGCTGATTTCAGCACCGTCACGTCAACCAATGGGGTCACGGTATAGGTGTCAGAACCGGTGTTGTTGGCCAGATTGGGGTCGGCCACCGACGCAGAGATCGCGGTTGCATTGTTGGTACGCGTACCCGCATTGCCGCCGGGGCGCGCCTCCAGGGTGAAGATCGGGCAGTCAACACCTTGGGTACAAACCGGCAAAGTTGCGATTGTGCAGGTCACATTGCGCGTTGTCGCCCCGCCTGCGACACTGGAACAGCTTATCCCTGTTGCCGAATTGGCGGTCACCGTCGTGTCGATAAACCCCGCACCCGTCGGCGCCCTTGAATTGTTGATCAACTGCGTCAGGCTGTCCGTCAGGGTAATATTGGCCGACGGTTGTGGCCCGGCATTGACGACCTCGACCTGAAAGGTTTCGATGTCACCGGCAATCACCGAGGCGGGCGAGGCGGTTTTTACCACCGAGATATCCGCCGAATTGCCGCCTGAGCTACCGGTCACGCCAAAGGTGATCGTGTCGTTGGGCGCGTTCAGGTCGGCAATATTCGCATCCGGCGAACTGACATGCAGCCCGTTGACGATTGAACCGGTGCCGGTCGCCGTTGTCGTCAGCGTCACAGAGGGCGTCGTTGACCCCGCCGCCAGCGGCGATCCGACCGTATAGACCCGCTGGCAGCTGATCGTCGTCGGCCCCGCAACCGGGGCGGCGGGCAAACAGGTCCAGCCATTCAGGCCATAGCTTGTCGCCGTCAACCCGGCAGGCAGGCTGTCATCCATGACGATGGTGCCATAGAAAGGGGCCGTGCCTACGTTCGACGTGCTGATCGCGAAATTGTAGCTGTTGCCGACAACCACCAGGGCCGGGTTCGGGCCGCTTTTGTTGGCGCGCAGGTCGACGGTTGGCGCGATGATCGTGGCACCGCCATCGGTGGCGGTGTTGTTGGCCAGGTTCGGATCAATCGGGCCGACGGACGCAATCGTCGCGCTATTGACCGGCGATCCGGCGCTGGACGCCGTGGCATTTATGGTGACCGAACCAAGCGACACATTCGCCCCCGCCGCACCGCCGCCGGGCTGGGTACAGATGACATCTTGGCCCACCGGTGGCGGGCACACCCAGCCCCCGGTCGAAGCGACAGAGTTGATGGTGTAATTGGCGGGAATGGTGTCGGTGATGGTCAGCCCGGTCGGCGCATCGCCCGTGTAGCGCGGTGACAGCGTGAAGGTAACGGGTGCCCCGACCAGATAAGACCCGCCAGGCGCGCGGCTTTTGGTGATCCGCACATCGCTGCCTGCGGTGATCGTCGTCGGGAAGGTCGCGGTGTTATTGGCCGGAAGTGGATCTGTGGGCGACACGTTGATCACACTGGCCGCCGCCGTCACGGTTGACCCGGCCGCTGCCGAAATCTGACCTGAGAAGTTGCGTGTAACCGTGCCGCTGACCGGCACCGGCCCGGCAATGACGCAGGTATAGGTGCCCGCCGCCAGCGAACAACCGCCCGGAGGCGTCACATTGGCCAACCCCGAAGGGATCGGAAAGCTCATGGTCAGCGAACTGACCGGATCGGGGCCGTTATTCGTGGCCACCAGCGAATAGGTGGCACTCCCGCCCGACCCTACCGTAGCAGGCCCGGTGATGTTCAGCCCGATATCGGCTCCGGTCGTGACGGTGGTGTTTTCGGATGCGGTGTTGTTGAGCGTGTTGGAATCACCGGCGGTCGGCACATCCGCGCCCAGCGCGATTGTTCCCGCCGTGGTTGTGGCCAGATCCAGCGTCATGCCGATGGTGCCGCCGACAATCAGAGAGGGGACGTTACAGGTCACTGTCGCGGGGCCAGTCACCGGAACCGGCGCACAGCCGGTGATCCCACCTGCTGTTGACAGAAGCGTTGTCGCCGCCGGTACCGTGATGTCAATCGTCGTGGCGGGCGCGGGGCCGGGACCGATGCCATTGTTGTCGACACGCAGGTTATAGACAATCGTCCCGCCCGCCGCGATCGGGTCAGAGCCGATATCGTCAAGGTTCAGCACCCAGTCAACGTTCTGGGCCTGCGCCGTGCCCGGCGCCGCCAAGCCGGCCATCAGGGCCGTCAGCAACCAGAAAACCAGCCAAAGCCGCGTCACCCCTGCCGCCGCGTTGCTGCCGTATCGACCGAAGAACGCTTTTGTTGATGAACAGACAGCTAGTGACACACGCTTTCTCCCCGGCAGAACACGAACCAGTGTTTAGATGAATAATTTTTGCCTGGTGAAACACCTTGGTTATCGGATTCCAGAAATTTAGGGGCTGTGTCGGTGGGGCCACACAATTGGCGGCGTCCGCCCAGGGTGCCACTAAATGCGGATATAATGAAAAATTCACCTTGACAGAACAGTTTCTGTCAGCGTCGGAAGAACGCCACCAGACCCATCCTGCACCAGGCTGCCAAAACCCGGCGCACGGCGCCAGGGCCGGCTGTCAGGCGTCACGCTTGGCGATCCAGTCGAAATCCGGGTGGTTCTGAAACCGCCACTTGCGCAGCGGTCCGGCCATGACGTTGAGATAATACATCTCGTGCCCGTAAGGCGCGCCGCAGGGGTGGTGACCCTTGGGCACCAGAACCACATCGCCGTCACTGACCGCAAGGGTCGCGTCCAGGGACAGATCGTCGGTGAAAACCCGCTGAATGCCAAAGCCGGTAGCGGGGTTCAGCCGGTGGTAATAGGTCTCCTCCAGATAGGTCATACGCGGAAAATCATCTTCGTCATGGCGATGCGGCGGATAGGATGACCAGTGTCCATCCGGGGTGAAAACCTCGGTCACCAGCAGGCTGTCGGCGACATCGCGGTCTTCCATCGCGATGGCATTGATATAGCGGGTATTGGTGCCCTTGCCGCGCGGCGTCGTCTGGATGCCCGCAGGTCCGATGATCCGGGCACCATGTCCGCCCTGCCCCGGCGCGGTACAGACCGCCAGGACACAATCGGTGGTGGCCGTCGCGGTCCAACCGGTTGCGTTCGGCAGGTACAGGCAATGCGGGGGCGTGGCTTCGAACACGCTCATCCGGTCGCCCAACTCGCCCCAGTCCTTCCCTGCCCCGTCTATCCGCGCCTTGCCCTCGATCAGAACCAGGATGACTTCGTTGTCGCCGGTCGCCTCGGACACGCTGTCACCGGGCTTTAGATGGTAAAGCCCGAAACCCACATGGCCCCAGTCGGGCGAACTTTCACCTTTGGCGGTTGCCACCGTGATGTCGTGCACCTTGCCAGAGACGGCCACGGGTTTGCGCAGGAGATCGCTCATGGGATGTTCCTTGTTCCTCGTGGTTCAGCCGCCAAGACTGTCCAGCCGTACCGGCGCGCCGGTCTTGACCGAACGATGGGCCGCCTCGGCCATTGCCAGCGCCAGAACGCCGTCGTCCAGCGTGACCGGCATGGCGGTTCCTTCCTCTAACGCGCGCACGAATGCGGCCCATTCGGCCTGGTAGGCAGGCATATAGCGTTCCAGAAAGAAATACATCGGCTTTGCGCTGGTCACACCTGCGGCGGTGGATTTGACCACGGCGTTCTCCAGCAGGTTCTGCGCCTGCAAAAGCCCTTCTGACCCAAGAATTTCGACCCGCTGATCATAACCGTAGGCCGCCCGGCGCGAATTCTTGATGACGGCGATCTGCCCGCCTGCATAGCGCAGCGTCACCACCGCCGTATCGACATCACCCGCCGCGCCAATCGCCGGATCGACGATTGCGGTGCCATGCGCCGCGACACTGACCGGGGTCGCGCCCATGATGAAATTCGCCATATCGAAATCATGAATCATCATGTCGCGGAACAGCCCGCCCGATACTTTGACATAACTCACCGGCGGCGGCGCAGGATCGAAAGACGTGATCGACAATAGCTCGGCCTTGCCGATCTCGCCCGCGTCAAGCGCGGCCTTGAGCGCGCCAAAGCTCGGGTCGAACCGGCGGTTGAAGCCGATCATCACCGGCCGGTCATGACCCGCCACCGCAGTCTGACAGGCACGGGCGCGTTCAAGGCTCAGGTCTACCGGCTTTTCGCACAAAACCGCCTTGCCCGCGGCGGTAGCCGCTTCGATCAGGTTCGAATGCGTGTCGGTAGGTGTCGCGATCAGCACCGCATCAATGCCGGCATCGGCGATGATCTCGTCCGAACCGCGCGCCGCAGCACCATATTGCGCCGCCAGCTTTTGCGCATTTTCCGCGACCGCATCCGACACGGCCACCAGGGTGCTGCCGGGATGCGATGTTATGGTTCTGGCATGGACGTTGCCGATGCGCCCTGCACCCAGAAGGCCGATTTTGAGCATGGTTTTTGATCCTGTGTTACCCGATCAGTCATCCGGTTGTTAGAATTGAAATCGGATGCCGTATGACCATGCTTTGCCGCGCAACGTCGAAAACTGCAAGCACGCGGGTGGGATCCGACAGCGATTTCGTTGAAACATGCTCGAAAGCGGTTAGCCGTTTCAGATTGAAGGCCAGCCGCGCTATTGGCAATTTGACCCATGACACCCCATATTCTTCTTCACACCGAAAGGGGAGCATCATGACCGCATATAGGAAAACCGACGCCGCCGTCGCCCGGCTGACGCCCGAGCAATTCAGGGTGACGCAGCAAAGCGGCACCGAACGGCCCGGCAGCGGCGAATATCTCAACAACCACGCCCCCGGCATCTATGTCGATGTGGTTTCGGGCGAACCTTTGTTCGCCTCTTCTGACAAGTTTGAAAGCGGTTGTGGCTGGCCCAGCTTCACCAAACCGATCCAGCCCGAAAATGTGAACGAACTGCGCGATGCGACCTTGGGCATGGTGCGCACCGAAGTGCGGTCGGCGCATGGCGACAGCCATCTGGGCCATGTGTTCCCGGACGGGCCACGGGACCGCGGCGGGCTGCGCTACTGCATCAATTCGGCGTCGTTGCGGTTTATTCCCCGCGACGAGATGACGGCGGAAGGCTATGGTGAATACCTGAACCAGGTGGAGGATATCTGATGGCTGAAGAACGCGCCGTGCTTGCCGGGGGGTGTTTTTGGGGAATGCAGGATTTGATCCGCAGGTTGCCGGGGGTCTCTGCCACCCGTGTCGGGTATAGTGGCGGTGATGTGGCCAACGCCACCTACCGCAATCATGGCACCCATGCCGAAGCGATCGAAATTCTCTACGATCCCGGCAAGATCAGCTACCGCAAGCTGCTCGAATTCTTTTTCCAGATCCATGATCCGACCACTCCCTTGCGTCAGGGCAATGATCGCGGGCCATCCTATCGGTCGGCCATCTATTTTACCGACGCGGATCAACAGGCCGTGGCGCTTGATACGATCGCCGATGTCAATGCCTCGGGGCTATGGCCCGGCAAGGTCGTGACCGAGGTAGAACCGGTCAGCGATTTCTGGGAGGCAGAGCCCGAACATCAGGACTATCTGGAACGGGTGCCCAATGGCTATACCTGCCATTTTATCCGCCCCCGTTGGGTTCTGCCCCGGCGTGAAGCGGCGGAATGAACCTCTAACATCAAGAATCGGCATCACCGTGGGGAATTCAGAAAGGCGAAACCGATGACGGTGCAGGACGCAATATTTACCTTCGACAACAGCTATGCGCGCGAGTTGGAGGGGTTCTACATCCCCTGGCAGGGGGCCAATGTGCCCGATCCGAAGATGTTGCGCCTGAACCATGCGCTCGCCGAAGAGCTGGGTTTCGACCCGGCGGTTCTGAACACCGACGCGGCGGCGGCAATATTTGCGGGCAAGAACATGCCCGACGGGGCGCGTCCTTTGGCCATGGCCTATGCCGGGCATCAGTTTGGCGGGTTTTCCCCGCAACTTGGCGATGGCCGCGCCCTGTTGATCGGCGAGGTGATCGACCGGACTGGCAATCGCCGCGACATCCACCTCAAAGGGTCCGGGCGAACGCCGTTTTCGCGCGGCGGCGATGGCAAGGCGGTGCTGGGGCCGGTCTTGCGCGAATATCTGCTGGGCGAGGCGATGCACGGCCTTGGCGTACCGACCACGCGGGCACTGGCCGCCGTGACCACCGGCGAAGCGGTCGCGCGTGACGGCGGATACCGCCCCGGTGCCGTGCTGGCACGGGTGGCCAGTTCACATCTGCGCGTCGGCACCTTCCAGTTTTTCGCCGCGCGGGGCGAAACGGATAAGCTGCGCCAACTGGCCGACTATGCCATCGCCCGCCACTACCCCGATCTTACCGGGACCAAAGACCGCTATCTTGGTCTTTTGGCGCGCGTGTCGGATGCCCAGGCGGCACTGGTGGCCCAGTGGATGCTGGTGGGATTTGTGCATGGCGTGATGAACACCGACAACATGACGATTTCGGGCGAAACCATCGATTACGGCCCCTGCGCCTTCATTGACGCCTATGACTCCAATGCCGTTTTCAGCTCGATCGACCGGCAGGGGCGCTATGCCTACGGCAACCAGCCGACCATCGCCCAATGGAACCTTGCCCGGCTGGCCGAGACGCTGCTGGACCTGATCAACCCCGACGACGCCGACGCTGCCATCGGCCGGGCGACCGAGGTGGTCAATGCCTTTCCGCAGCACTATCAGAACGCATGGCTGAAGGGCATGCGCGCCAAACTGGGTCTGAGCGCAGAGCTTGCGGGCGACCTTGAACTGATCAATGATCTGCAAACGGCCATGGCGGGGCAAAACGTCGATTTCACATCTCTTTTCCGTCATCTGGCCGATGTTGTGCGGGGTGATGCATCCATGGTACGGGCGCTTTTCGACAACCCGGCCCAATTCGGTGTTTGGTTGCAACAGTACCAAAGCCGGGGTGACAAGGAAACCGTCGCCCCCGGTCTTCGCGCAACCGCGATGGACGCCACCAATCCAGCCTATATCCCGCGCAATCATATGGTCGAGGCAGCCCTCGCATCCGCACTGGAAGGTGACATGGCCCCTTTTGACGAATTGCTGACAGCCATAACCCACCCGTTCGACGTTCAAGAAAGTTTCGCCGACTATGCCAGACCCGCCCCTGAAGGGTTTGGGCACTACACGACGTATTGCGGAACCTGAGGGCAGGATCGCGCCTGCCTGAACCATCATGGAACCACATTCGGGTTTTCGGTAGAAATAACTCCGGCAAACAGCGAGTGTAGGACAATGTCGCCGATCCACGACCTCGGGAGGAGAAAACACGTGTCCGCCTCAAATGCTCGCAACCTGCGCGACATGTTCCTTGGCGGCATGAGCCATGCCGCCTGCACCGTCAACATTGTCACCACCGATGGTGCTGCCGGGCGCGCAGGCGTGACGGTATCGGCGATGTCCTCGGTTTCTGCCGACACCCCAAGACCGACGCTGCTGGTCTGCGTGCATCACCAAAGCCCCGCCGCACAAAAGATCATCGACAACGGGGTTTTCTGTGTGAATGTCCTGAAAGACGATCAGGGCTATATCTCGGACACATTCGCAGGCCGGTTCAAACACCAGGTCGACGACAAGTTCGACTGTGCCCAATGGATGCAGATGCCATCGGGCGCGCCGCGCGTTGTGGACCCATTGGTGGGCTTTGACTGCAAGGTGATATCGTCGAACCAGATCGGCACACATTACGTCCTTTTCGGTGAAGTCGGCGATATTTTCATCGCCGAACGCGGATCGCCGCTGATTTACGCCAACCGGGCCTATGGAGCGGCTAACCGGATCGAACCGGTCGCTGCCATCAATGCCGCCCATCACGCGGCGGCGGCACCCTTGTCGATCGGCTGTTTTCACACGTTTGGTCCCTATATCCTGCCGGAAATGATCAGCCGGTTGCGCAGCGACGACCCGGACCTGAAGGTCCATCTGGTCGAAGGCGATCAACGCCGGGTGCAGGAAAGCCTGCTGGCGGGTGAAGTTGAACTGGCGCTTTTATACGATATCGGACTTGCCGATGGTCTTGTGACCGAACCTCTGACGCGGCTGATGCCCTATGTTCTGCTGGCTGACGGGCATCCCTTGGCGCAAAAGGCTGCGCTGACGCCGGCTGATCTGGCTGACCAGTCGATGATCCTGCTGAACTCCCCGCCCAGTCGCGACTATTTCACCGGCATATTGGAGGCCGCAGGCATCACCCCCAACATCGCCTTTCGGTCCTCCAACTTCGAAATGGTCCGTGGCTTGGTCGGGCACGGGCTTGGCTATTCGCTGCTGGCCACCAAACCGGCCTCGTCGATGACCTATGACGGCAAGGCACTGATCTCGCGACCGCTGATCACCACCTCTGAACCCGGTCGCGTCGTGCTGGCCCTGCGCAAGGGCACCAACCCCTCCCCGACCGCCGAGCGTTTCATGTGGTTCTGCCGCGAGTTCTTCTGCCTCGACCATTGAGGGGTTTCGAAAACATATTTATCCTTTCCGGATGATCCACCAACTGCATGTGCGGAGTCAGTTTCCGGGTCGCGTCCAGCCAGCATTTAACCCTGTGCGGGTCGTGCCGGGCGGATAGATGCCGGACGGATGGTGCTGGCAGGGAAAATTTTGCTGCAGTGCGGCATTGTGTACAATTGCATGCAGCCGCGTTTTCTGTATTATTGCGCCACGATTTTGCGCCCCGAACCGGAGTCAGCATTGTGCCCCATTTGACCCTCTCCCTTGCAGATCTCGAAGACCGCGTGATCTTTCACGCCGACAGCCAGATCATGGAGGTTAGTATCGCCGGGCTGTCGCTGGCAACCTCTGCCGATGCCAATTTCTTTTACGACTATGCCGAAGACCAGATCGCTCAGTCCGGTGAAAAACTCTGGTTCTTTCTGGTGAATTACTGCGACGCCAGGATAGACAGTTCGGCCTGGTTTGCATTTTCCCGCCGGGGCAAGGAACTGAACAAGGCCCATTCCATGGGAAGCGTCCGTTTCGACGCTTCGGAAATTACCCGCCAGCAGATCGAACGCGATGCAGGCACCGAGGCCTTTGATCCCAACCTGTTCTATGACAGGGAAAGCGCCCTGGCACGCCTGCGCACATTGCCCTCTTTGCGGCAGGAAACGATTGTTCACACGCCCAGTTTCAACCTCGATGACCTGAACTGGCGCATCGAATTCGGTTCAGACGAACAGATCATGCATGTCAACTTCGCGAACATGTCTTTCGAAAATTCGTCGGATGTCGATGCGGTCTATGACTTCATCGAAGACCAGATCGGGAAAACCGGACAGAAATGGTACTTTCTGATCAATTATGAGGGCACGCGCATCCAGTCGCCCGCCTGGGTTCAATACGCGGCCCGAGGCAAAAGGCTCAATCAGGCGTTTTCGCTGGGGTCGGTGCGGTATGCCCCCGGCATGGAAACCGAAACCGACATCAGGATGCGCGCCGAAAGCCAGGGATTCAGACCCAATATCCGCAACACAAAGGCAGAAGCTTTGGAACTCATCAACGAAATGAAAACGGACGCCTCCGTACATATGTGACCACCCTGCGCGGTCTCGGAGAAATAATTTTTTGGGGTCGCCAGATTCTCCGCCTGTTTTCCGGAAAACCTGCTTTAGCTCAGGTGATCCACCAGCCGCATATGCTGAACCTGCCCCCGTACCGACTCCAGCCAGCGTTCCACAATCCGTGGATCATGGGGGGCGGGGTGAACCCCCACCGGGATTTCGCGCCCCATCAATGCTTCAGCCGCCAATAATACGGTGCCCGAAACCAGCCGCGCCATGGCAGAGCCGCGAATGTCGCCCGCCGCATCCAGCACCCAGGTCTTGTGCCAGACGGGCCGCCCCGACTTTTCGGCCCGAAGGGCCACACAGAGCACAACGCGGTCGGGTTCGTCCTTGTCCAGCGGGTATTTAGCCCAAAGATCGTCCGACAAGGCCTTTAGCGCTGTCGCATCCGGCCCCGATTCCAGTTTGGCGAAGATATCGGCCCAGGCATCGGTCCAGCCATTCAGGCGGAGCGTGCCACGGGTGAAATCGCGGACCTTCCAGGACGGATCGAACCGGTAATCGGCGATGAAGGGCAGTGAATCGCGATTGGGGTAGACCTCGAACTTTTCCGGCTGCGGCAGGGGGGCGGTATAGTCGGTAACGGCATCCCAGGGATGCGCCACCCGCAATTCCACAAAGTCGCGGATCGAGCGGGCGGGCGATTGCAGCGCCTTCAGCACCCCCAGAGGCGACCACGAGAATTTATAGCGAAAAGCGTTGGCCAGTTTCGGCAGGCCGCCACAATAAGAGGTGAAGGAAATCACATTCTCCGCATGATAGGCGGGCGAGGCGCGATACGCCGCTACCAGATCATGCGCCATCAGGTGATCAATACCGGGGTCAAGCCCCACCTCTCCCAGCACCACCACACCTTTGTCACGTGCCACATCGTCCAGCGCCCGCATCGCCGGGCTGATATAGCTGGACGAGATGAAATTGACCCCGGCCTCAACGCAATGGGTGGCCAGTGGATCGTGCATGGCCGAGGGCAGCATGGATATGACGATATCGCCGGGGCGAAGGGCGGCCTCCAGCGCGCCTGGGTCCATGGCGTGTATGTCATCGGTGATGTCGCCCACGGCCTCTTGCGCCGCCTCGATGGGCAGGTTCCAGACCGAAACCGGATGCCCCGCCTCGATCAGGCGGCGCAAACCGGGGCGCGAGGAAAGGCCGGTGCCGCACCAATGAATTCGCATCAGGTTTCTCCTTCACTTGGCGATGTATCAATAATGTGTCCGGGCGCTGTGGCGGGCGGGCAGGTCAAGATGCGGTGTCGCGTCGAACTGATTGAGATGCAGCGCACCGCCCTGAATTTCGAAACGGTGGACCGAGGTGTTCAGCACCTTCAAAAACATCCGCGCCTTCATCACCGCCTCAAGCCCCAGCGCCAGCGCGCAAAGGGTTGCAATGACGCCGGTCGACGTGATCAGAACCGCCCCCGGCCCGTCTCCTGCGGCATCCTCGATCGCGCCCAAAACGCGGCTGCGAAAACTGTCATAACTTTCATGATCGGGCCCGGCATGACCTTGCCGCCAAATCTCCAGCACCTGCGGCACATGGGCGGCGAATGCTTCGGGGCCATCGGGGAAGGGAATTCCGTGCCGGTCTTCCAGCACTTGCGATAGGGTGAAATAATCCAGCTCGTTCAGCCTCGGGTCAACATGATAGGGGCGGGCAGACAGGTTCATGCCCTCGGCAGTCTGCCGTTGCCGGTTGAGCGTACCCGACAGAACCCGGTCAAACCCGCCAGTCAGTTCAAGGTGTTCGCCAAGCCAGCGGGCCTGCTGCGCCCCAAGCGGTGACAGCCGGTCGTAATCCGCCTCGCTGCGGGCACCGGAATTGGCCTGGCCATGGCGGATGAGGGTAATCTCGGTCATGTTCTGCCGCCGTTCATGCCCATGTCACATCGCCGAGAAAGATATACCCCGCCCCATAAATCGTCTTGATCAGGCGCGGGTTCTTGGGGTCTTCGCCCAGCTTGGTCCTCAGCCGCGAAATGCGTACGTCCATCGCCCGGTCAAAACTCTCACCCGCCGCACCGCCCAGCGATTCCTGCATCTGGGCTCGGCTGATCAGGCGCTTGGGGCTGTCGAGGAACAGCCGCAGCACTTCGCCTTCGGCATGGCTGAAGGGTACTTCCTCGCCCGTATTGCGGGTCAGGACATAGCGGTCGAAATGCGCCGCCCAACCGGCGAAAAAGGCGGTGGCGGCGCTGCGTTCCGTATCCACCCTGCCCTTGCGCAGACGCGCGCGGATGCGGGCAACCACTTCGGCGGGGTCAAAGGGTTTGATGATGTAATCGTCGGCCCCCAGTTCCAGCCCCGTCACCCGGTCCTGCACCTGCGCACGGCCCGAAATGATGATGATCGCCGCCCCGGATTCAAGCGCCAGCCGGTGCACCAGCGCCAGCCCATCACGATCCGGCAACCCCAGATCGACCAGACAGACATCGGGGGCGGTGCGCTTCAGCGAGGCTTCGAATTCTGTGGCGCGGGCATAGCTGGAGGTTCTGAACCCCGCCTCTTCCAGCGCCAGCGCCAGCATGTGGCGGATTTCCGGCTCGTCATCAAGAATCGCCACATGGGCGCGGCTGTCCGGGGCGTGGGTTGCGGAGTTTTGGGTCATGCGGCCTGCCTGAGGGCCAGATGGACGGCCAGTTCGGGAAGGGTGAAGGGCTTGGTCAGAACCGGGATCAATCCGGCCCCTGAACGCAAACTATCGCCGGGCGGCAGCGATGTCATCAACAGAAACCGCGCGGGGTGGTTGCGGGCGGCAAGAGCATTGGCCAGTTCAACCCCGTTCAACGCACCCGGCAGACTGATATCCGACAGGATCAGGCCCAGCCCCGGCAGATCGACCAGCTCCTGCGCCTCCTCCGCGCTAGTGGCTTCGATGACACTATGGCCAAGACTGCGCAGCATTTCGCGCACATCAATGCGGATTTCATCCGAATCCTCGATCAAAAGCACCAGCAGCGGATCGCCCGCGGGCGTATCCAGATAGCGCAGCGGCAGACGCAGCGTCACCCGCGCGCCGCCTTCGGCCCGGTTGGCGAGCTTGACCGTACCGCCCAGCAGTTTGATATGGTCATAGACCATCGACAGGCCCAGCCCCGATCCTTCGCCACCTTTGGTAGTGAAAAACGGGTCGAGCCCGCGTTCAAGCGCGACTGCGGAAAACCCCGGCCCGGTATCGGCGACGCTGATTTCCAGCCAGGTATCGCGCACCGGACGGGCGGTCAGGGTGATCCGCCCCGCACCTTCTTTGATCGCGTCACGGGCATTCAGGATCAGGTTCAGCAGCGAATCCTGCAACGACCCCGCATCCAGCAGGATCGGCCCGGCAAAATCTGCCCCCAGAATATCCAGACCAATACCTTCGGGCAGTGTCGGCC
>JBATDH010000097.1:0-9239 GCA_049663365.1 Albidovulum sp.
CCGAGGGGGGTCAGATCAAGCTCGCTGAATTCGCTCACCCGTAAAACCCGGCCTGCCAAAACCCCCAGCACCAGCACTGCCGCGGCGATACCAAGCGCTGTCGCCACGCCCGAACGATCCGCGATCCAGCCCCAGAACCATGCCCCCCCTGCCATGCCGCCGAATGTCGCGGTCTGGTAAAAGGAAAGCGCCCGGCCGAGAACCCAGCGCGGCGTCGAAAGCTGCACCGTGGTATTGAACAGCGACAGGGCAAGCACCCAGCAGGCACCCGCCACCAGCAGCATCGGCACCACCACCACATAAAGCGGCGCCAACGCCAGTCCTGCCGCTGCCAGCGCGAAACCGGCAAAGCCCAATTCCACCACACGCTCGTTGTGAAGCGCCGCCCTGAGCCGGTGGTTCATCAAGACCCCGCCGACCGCGCCCAGTCCAAAACAGCCAAGAAAGAAACCATAGACAACCGCCGAACCCGCCATTGTGTCGCGCGCATAGACCGGCAAAAGTGCCATGACAGAAGAAGCGCCGACACCAAAAAGCGCCGAACGTGCCATCACCCGTATCAGCGAGGGGGACATGACCATGTACCGGAATCCCGCTCCGATGGCCCTATCCATGGGTTCACGCGGCAAGCCTGCTTCGCGCACCGGCCCGCGCCAACGGGCAATGCATAATATGAAGCCGACATAACTCAACACATTGACCGCAAAGGCCGCGGCCGACCCGGCAACCGCAACGATGGTCCCGCCAATGGCCGGACCGACCGATCTGGCAAGGTTGAACCCCATCGAATTCAGCCCCACGGCCCCGGCCACCTGATCGCGCGGCACGATGTCTCCGATCGAGGCTTGCCAGGACGGGTTGAAAAGCGCCGTCCCGCATCCGATCAGAAAGGTGAACGCCAAAAGCAGCCAGGGCGTCAACAACCCCATCCATGCGACCGATGCCAGCAGGGCAGAGACGCCGAACATGAAAATCTGTGCCGACAGCATGATGCGGCGGCGGTCGTAATTATCGGCAAGTGCGCCGGAAATCAGCGAAAAGACCATGATCGGCAAGGTGTTCGACGATTGTACCAGCGCGACCATGGCATGGCTTGTCGACAGGCTGCCCATTGCCCATGCCGCGCCGACCGCCTGAATGAGCATCCCGAGGTTGGATAACTGGCTGGTGAGCCAGAGATTACGGAAATTCGGGTTGGCGAGGGGCGCGAGTGTGGCAGGCGGAGCGATCGGAATTCTCCCGGCGGATAGGGTCAGTCGCGTTTCTGGCTTGCACTGACCCGGAAATGGCGCTTGATTTGTTTGAATTCTGATACTTGCCTACTGAACAAAAAAGCAAAATGCCATGGCTCTTTTCCGAGCACCAGCCCGAGAAGAATTGGCATCGCGTTTGAAATCTCTTGTTTGGCCGCACCGGTTCTGGAATGGATCGCACCATGACAGCATTGCCCGACACGCCCCTTCGCTACACCCCGCTTGTCGACGGGCTTCCCGCAACGGTGCCTTTCGTTGGCCCGGAAACCCAGGAACGTGCGCGCGGCGCCCCTTTCACCGCCCGCCTTGGTGCCAACGAAAATGTATTTGGGCCTTCGCCGCAGGCCGTCGACGCGATGCAGCGCGCGGCGCACAACGTCTGGATGTACGGTGATCCGGAAAACCACGACCTGCGCCAGGCTCTCGCGGCCCATCACAAGATCGCCCCCGAAAATATCATCGTCGGCGAAGGCATTGACGGGCTTCTGGGTTATCTCGCGCGGATGCTGATCAGCCCCGGCGATACGGTGGTGACCTCGGACGGGGCCTATCCCACCTTCAATTTTCACGTCGCCGGATTTGGCGGAACGATCCACAAGGTCCCCTACAAGGACGACCACGAAGACCCTGATGCGCTGATCGCCAAAGCCCGCGAAACGGGCGCGAAAATGATTTACCTCGCCAATCCCGACAATCCGATGGGCAGTTGGCATGATGCGAAAACCATCGCTAGGACGATCGCCGAGGTGCCTGCTGGCACGCTGCTGGTTCTAGACGAAGCCTATCTGGAACTGGCCCCCCAAAATATCTCGCCCGCCATTGACACAACCGATCCCCGCACCATCCGGATGCGTACCTTTTCAAAAGCTTACGGGCTGGCCGGGGCGCGGATCGGTTACGCGATAGGCGAAGTTAACCTGATCAAGAACTTCAACAAAATACGCAATCACTTTGGCGTCAGCCGCATCAGTCAGGCCGGTGCGCTGGCCGCATTGGCCGATCAGGATCATCTGACGCGCCTGCAAGCCAAGGTGGCCGCATCCCGCGATGATCTGGCGCGGATTGCCCGCGACAATGGCCTGATGCCGCTGGCCTCGGCGGCCAATTTCGTCGCCATCGATTGCGGCCGGGACGGCGATTTTGCCCGCGCGGTGCTGAAAGAACTCATCGCGCGCGACATTTTCGCCCGTATGCCCTTTACCGCCCCCCAGGACCGCTGCATACGCGTCAGCTGCGGACGCCCCGAGGATCTGGCGGCGTTCGCGGTGGCATTGCCCTTGGCACTGGCGGCGGCAAGGGCCTGAGCGCGCCAACAGCGCCCAAAAATATCTTCGCGGACGCGACCAGCGTTCGCGGCTATTTGGTCAAAGCCACGGCTAAGGTTGCCGCCTCCAGCGCGCCGGGTCCATGCGCGATATCGAGCGCCACCATCCCCGCCTGCATCGCCGCCAGCACACCCAGCGTCATATGCGCATTCACATGGCCCATATGGGCCACGCGCAGAAAATCCTGATAGGCCGGTTCGGATGACAGCGCCATTCCCAGCCCCACGCCCAGCGTGACCCCGGCCTCCTGCTCGCACCAGTTCCGCAACCGGCCGGCATTGCCGTCGCCGATCCGGGCTGCGGTCACGGCATGGGCGCGGGTCGCGGCATCAGCGATGTTGATCCCGATGTCCGACCCTTTGGCCCAGGCTCCGAACGCCGCCCAGACGGCACCGGCCAGAACCCGGTGCCGTGCCCAGACATTCTCGATACCTTCCTCATCGAGGATCATGCTCAGGGATTCGCGAAGCCCGAACAGGTGATGCGTCGGGGCGGTCCCACAGAAATGATTGGAAAAATCGGGGCCGAATACCCGCGGCTCCCAGTCCCAGTAAGGGGTGCGCCAGTCGGCCCGTTTCGACGCCTCGCGCGCCTTGTCGGAAAACCACAAAAAGGCGAGTCCGGGCGGCAGCATCAACCCCTTCTGGCTGGCGGCCACGTATACATCGACCCCCCAGGCATCCATGCGAAATTCGTCACACCCAAGCGAGGCAATCCCGTCGACCATCAACAGCGCCGGATGACCCGACGCATCCATCGCCGCGCGGATCGCGGCAATATCGTTGCGCACTGAACTTGCGGTATCGACGTGGGTGACCAGCACGGCACGGATTTCGTGGGCCTTGTCGCGGTCCAGCACTTCGGCAATTTTTGCCGGGTCAGCCGGGGATCGTCGCCCGAAATTCAGCTCTTCGACATCGACCGCCATCCTGCGCACCGAGTTGGTCCAGTTGATCCCGAACTGACCGGTGATCACCGCCAGCGCCTTGTCACCGCGCGAAAAGACATTGGCATTCGCGGCCTCCCATCCGGCATGGCCGTTGCCCACATAGATCGCCACATGGCTGGTCGAAAATGCGATGCGTCTTAAGTCATCCAGCGCCTTGGCAGTGGTGTCGATTATTTCGCCTTCATAGATATTCGGTGATGCGCGGTGCATCGCCCGCAGCACCCGATCAGGAACGACCGAAGGCCCCGGAATTGCCAGATAAGGTCTGCCTTGCGTAAGCGTCATCAAATTCCTCCGATCAACGCCACAGCGGTATCCGGGCGCACAAGGAACGTCAATTGCCGCTGAATGCGCGCCCGCGACCTTGCCTCGCCGCTCCCTTTCAGGCTAGATCGCACCGACCTGCGGCACCGCGCCGCTGCCCTGTCCCAAGGCCTTGTTGCGCACTGTGCCCCAAACCCCGAACCAGCCCGATCCTTACAGTTCCCGGATTTTGTTCGGGCGGCTCTGGCGCGGGTATCTGGCCGCTTACAAGGGCACTATGGCGCTGGCCCTGATCTTCATGATGATCGAAGGATCGACCCTGGCGATCCTGTCCTACATGCTCAAGCCGCTTTTTGATCAGGTCTTTGTCGGCGGCGATACACAGGCGATCTGGTGGGTTGGCGGGGCAATTTTCGGGCTGTTCCTCATTCGGGCCGTCACTTTGGTCATCAACCGTTCCCTGCTCACCCGGATATCGCTGAAAAGCTCAACGGCCATGCAGGTCGATCTTTTACGCCACATTCTGTCGCTGGACGGGCGGTTTTTTCAGGATAACCCGCCCGGCGCGCTGATCGAGCGGGTCCAGGGCGATACCGTCGCGGTTCAGAACATCTGGTCCGTGGTCATCACCGGAATGGGCCGCGATGCCATAGCGCTGGTCACGCTTTTTGGTGTGGCCATGTCAATTGACCTGCGCTGGACGCTCGTGGCCCTGATCGGCGCGCCCCTTCTGATCATGCCGACCATGGCCGTGCAGCGCTATATCCGCCGCAAGACCGATCATGTCCGCACCCAGGCCGCCGCGCGGGCCACCCGGCTGGATGAGGTGTTTCACGGCATCGTTTCGGTGAAACTGAACCGGATGGAAGACTACCAGTTGTCCCGGTTCAAGCGCATCGTATCGGCCATCGTTCGGGCCGAGGTGAAATCCGCCGCCAGCCGCGCGCTGATCCCGGCGCTGATCGACATTGTTACGGGTCTCGGGTTCTTGGGCGTTCTGGTTCTGGCCGGACCGGCGATCACCGAAGGCGACCGGACCGTCGGCGAATTCATGTCCTTCTTTACCGCCATGGCGCTGGCGTTTCAGCCGCTGCGGCGTCTGGGCGATATGGCCGGTATCTGGCAGGTTGCGGCCACCAGCCTGACCCGCATATTCCGCCTGTTTGACACGGTTCCGTCGATTGCGACCACCGCGAGCCCTGCCGCCCCCGATCCCGGCAACACCGGCGTCGAGCTGACCGATGTATATCTGTCTTACGGTGATCACGATGTTCTGCGCGGTCTCAGTTTTTCCGCCGAGCCGGGACAGACGACAGCCATTGTCGGCCCGTCCGGTGCCGGTAAATCGACGATCTTCAACCTGTTGACGCGGCTGGTCGATCCGGCCGCTGGCGCGATCACAATCGGAAATATTCCGGTTGCGGAAATGGAGCTATCGGTGCTTCGCGATCTCTTTTCAGTTGTCACGCAGGAGGCAACGCTGTTTGACGAAACCATTCGCGAAAATGTACTTTTAGGGCGTTCAGATATCGCGAGCGGCATATTGCAGGGCGCTCTTGCCGCTGCCCACGTCAGCGATTTTGCCGACAAACTGCCGGAAGGGCTGGAAACACCGGCAGGCCCGCGCGGATCGTCGCTATCCGGCGGTCAGAGACAGCGTGTGGCCATCGCCCGCGCCCTGATCCGCAACGCCCCGATCCTGCTTCTGGACGAAGCCACCTCGGCGCTTGACGCCACCAGCGAGGCTTTGGTGCAGGAGGCGCTCGACAAACTCAGTGTCGGGCGCACCACATTGGTCATCGCCCACCGCCTGTCCACGGTGCGCCGCGCCGACAAGCTCGTTGTTGTCGATCGTGGCCGGGTGGTCGAACAGGGAACCCACGAAACCCTGCTGGCGCAAAACGGACTTTACGCGGGGCTTTGCCGGTTGCAGTTTTCACAATAGAGATGCACCCCTATATGTTCGTTGCCAGCACAATCACGAGGGCCGCATGATCGGCGAAACCGCCAGCGACAGACGCCTGATAGAGGTTTCCGGCAAGGACCGTGAAAGCTTTCTTCAGGGGCTTGTTACCAACGATGTCGGCAAGCTCAACAAAGGGCTGGTTTATGCGGCATTGTTGACGCCCCAGGGCAAATATCTGGCGGACTTTTTTCTGGTGCCGGGCGATGACCGGATAGTGATCGATATCCACGCCGCGTTTGCCGACGGTTTCATCCGCAGATTGTCGATGTACCGGCTTCGCGCTGACGTCACCATCGCGCCCAGCCCCCTGCACGTCACCCGCGGGTTGGCCACCCCCCCGACAGGGGCGTTCGCCGATCCGCGCCACCCTGCCCTTGGCTGGCGTTACTATTCAACCGACACCGGCACGCCGCCAACGGTCGATTGGGATGCGATCCGGGTCGCCCACTGCATCCCCGAAACCGGTATCGAACTTGTGCCGGACACCAGCTATATCCTTGAATCCGGGTTCGAAAGGCTCAATGGTGTCGATTTCCGCAAGGGCTGCTATGTGGGCCAGGAAGTGACAGCACGGATGAAACACAAGACCGAATTGCGCAAAGGTCTGGCGACCGTCTCGATTGACGGTGCTGCACCGGTTGGCACCGAAATCATCGCCGAAGGCAAACCGGCCGGAACGCTGTTTACCCAATCGAGGGGCAAGGCGATTGCCTGGTTGCGCTTTGATCGGATGGGTGGGGTGGCTCAGGCGGACAGCGCGCGCATTACCTTGTAAGCGACAAGGTAATGTTTCCCGGAGCCACCTTGACAAAAAAACCTGCTGCCCGCCTACTGGATTTTTGACAAGAAAGAGCTTTGTTCTTCAAGTGTTGGGCCCCGGTGCTTTCAGAGTGTTTCTGGCGACCATGGTTTTGGTCAGCCATGTGTCCATTGGCCGTTTTGGTGTCGTCTCGGTCATGGTGTTCTTCATATTGAGCGGCTATTGGGTCACCCGCATGTACCGGCAAAAATATGCCAAGGCACCTGCGCCGATCTCCACATTCTACCTGTCGCGGTTCTTGCGCCTCTGGCCCGCCTTTGTCGTCGCGGTGCTTATCGCCATTGCGATCATATATGCCGTTGGCAATCCGACCGGCCTGAAACAGCTCACGGTGCTGACCATGCTGGGCGCAGCGTCGGGCAAGGACGACCCGCTCAGCATTTCCTGGTCGCTCGACATCGAAATGCAGTTCTATCTGCTGTTGCCCTGGATGCTTTTGCTTGCCCATCGCGCCGGTGCCCCGGCACTGCAATTCATGCTGGTCATCGCCGCGACGGGTGCCGCCTGGGTATTCCGGGCGGTTTTTCACATTGAAACGGCCCTGCAATATCTGCCGGCCTTCGCGGCCGGATGTGCGATCTTTCTGTTCGACATCAGGGTTACCCGCCGGATGGCCATGGCCTCGGCCGCGCTGTTTCTGATTTTGGGCGTCATCCTGACGCTGAATTCGATGACGGTGGGCGTTGTTTTCAACTACCCGCTGCGAACACCCTATGTGCGGCTGGTCTCGCTTTTCTGGGCGCTGTCGCTGGTGCCGTTCGTGGCCTGGAACGTGCGCCAGTCCGGCGGGTCGTTCGACAGGGCTTTGGGGGATTTCTCCTATAGCCTCTATCTTGTGCATTTCCCGATCGTCAAAGCCGTCCGTATGTGGCTGGCCCCAAATGACAGCTATCTGGTCACACTGATCCAGATCATCGCCAGTTTCTTGGCGGCCACGCTTTTCTATTTTCTGATCGACAGGAATTTCGAACGCGTCAGGGGGCGGACCTTGCGCTGGTATTCTGGCTACAAGATGTCGTCAAACCCAAGCGTTGCATCGTCAAAATAGCCCCAGGGTTCGGTCAACCTCAGGCGCGTTCGGAATATTCCATCAGTTCGGTGTGGACGATGATGTCTTCATCCTGCCCGATAAACGGCGGCACCATGATCCGCACACCATTGTCGAGAATGGCCGGTTTGTAGCTGTTGGCTGCTGTCTGGCCTTTGACCACCGGTTCGGTTTCGACGACCTTGCAGGTAACTTTCTGCGGCAATTGCATCGAAAGCGCCTCATCGCCGTAATATTCGACCGTTGCCGTCATCCCGTCTTGCAAAAAGGGGCGCCGATCGCCCAGAAGGTCAGCGGGCAGTTCGATCTGCTCGTAGGTTTCACTGTCCATGAAAACCAGCATGCCGCTGCTTTCATAAAGAAACTGCTGGTCTTTTTGATCCAGACGCACCTGTTCGACCTTGTCCGCGCTGCGGAACCGTTCGTTGAGTTTGCGACCATCGCGCAGGTTCTTCAACTCTACCTGAGCAAAGGCACCGCCCTTGCCGGGCTTCACATGGCTGACCTTGACCGCCGCCCAAAGGCCGTTGTCGTGTTCCAGCACATTGCCGGGACGAATTTCATTACCGTTGATCTTTGGCATTTGATAAAACCTTGACGAAAGGTTGACTGGAATCAGGCAGCACCTATATATGCCGCTATATGCTCTGGCAAGCCGACTAAATACGGTAATTCCCCAGTCCAAGCCATGCACCAGGCGCATGGCAGTCATTCGAAATGGGGCATACCGAATCGCGTGAGATCGGTCATAAACAGCAGGACGCCCTGAAACGCAAGAGCAAGAAAAAAAGGACACAGGAAATGCGCGATTTCGTTGATGGCACCGCATTCAATTACGAACAAGGCCAGAGGTCGCGCAAGCTTTTCGCGGCAGTGGTTCTTGCGGCTTTGGATGACGCGATTGCCGATGACAAGAAATATGGCAATGGGCCAGAGCAGATCGCCCGTTGGGCGCGTTCGCGCGATGGCCGCGAAGTTCTGTCCTGTTCGGGCATCGACCCGAATGAGCGGGTGGTAAAGGGGCTTATGGAATTTGTTTCCAAGGGTGTGCGCACCTCTGTCGCCCTGTCACGCGAAGAAAGCGAGCGGCGCCACGCGGCAGAAGAAGCCGAAGCCGCCTGAGCAGCATCCAATTGACCCACAGCTTTAGCGTGTCGCGTTCAATCGCATTCACCTGTCGCCGTGAACGCGTTTGCGCTGCAAACGCTGCCTCACGGCGACAGATGAATAGCTGAATCCTGTCAAACGCGACACGCTCTAGCCTTTGATCTGGTTCACCGGATCAAAGGAAAAGGCGTTATTCAGGAACCGGTTTCCGGTTCGTCCTTTATGTCCAGCGCCCGATTGATCTCGCGCCGGACGAGTTTGCGGACATTGCGGGTCATGCGTTCACCCAAAGCGCCCTGCAATTCCTGTCGGATAATGTCCGCGACCAGTTCGCGCAACATGTCGGGATGGACGGCCCTGCTGATATCGCTGCCACTGGCAAGGTCGTCCGTCTGACCGTCGCGTTCCTCGGGCGACGGCATTGCGTCACCCGCTTGGCCATGTGGGCTTTCGTCTTCCACTTCAGTCGCAAAGTTCAGCCTGCGCACCAGTCCCTGAGTCCGCGGC
>JBATDH010000098.1:0-9842 GCA_049663365.1 Albidovulum sp.
ATGTCAGACCGTGCCGACAGACCCTTTGTCCCGGTCAACTGCGCCAATATTTCAGCCGACGGCATGGCCTCGGAACTTTTCGGCGACATCGGCCAGGGCACCGGGCGCAAGGATGGTTTGTTGATGCTGGCCAGTGGCGGCACATTGTTTTTGGATGAGATCGCGGAACTGCCACTGCCGGTTCAGGCCAACTTGCTGCGGGTCATCGAAGATAATCGAATTCGTCCGGTCGGATCAGACCGCGAAGTGCCGCTGAACCTGCGCATCATCTGCGCAACCAACGCCGATCTGGAAAAGGCCGTGGCCGAGCGGCGGTTCCGCAAAGACCTTTATCATCGGATCAATGTCATGGGTCTGCATATGCCGGCCCTGCGCGAAAGGGTCGGCGATATCGCCGATCTGGCCGAGCTTTTCATGGACGGCCTGTCACGCGAACTGGGCGTCAACCGGTTGCCCTTGACCGAGGGTGTCACCCTGAAACTCGCGCGTTACACGTGGCCAGGAAACGTCCGGGAACTGCGCAATCTCATTGAGCGATCGCTGATTTTGGGGGAATTTCCGCCAGAGTTTTCTGACGATGGGGAAAGCATGGAAGAAGGCCCGGTTGAATCCCTGCATGTCATGGAAAAGCGTCATATCCTGGCGATACTCGAAGCATCGGGCGGAAACCGTGCCGAGGCAGCGCGCCGCCTGGGCGTGTCCCGCAAGACGATAGACCGCAAATGCGCCATGTGGAATGCCTGAGCCGCCAGTGACCCCGCCACTGGCGTTCCGGCGCTCTGTCCGGGCACGGCTGTTGCTGATTGCGCTTTTGCCGCTGCTTTTGATCTTGCCGGTATTGTTGGGCGTGACTGTGGCCAACTGGTCGCGCCGATTTGACGAGGTGCTGATCGCCAAGGTCAATGGCGAACTGACAATCGCGCATCAGCATCTTGCCGGTTTGCTGGAAAATCGCGGCGCAGCCATCGCCGCCCTTGGCCAATCGGCCATATTGACCGCTACGATAACGCATGGTGATCGGGTTGCCATTGCAGATTTACTGGCAACCGAGCGACAAAGGCTCGGGCTCGATTTCCTTTACCTCGTCGCCCAGGACGGTGAAATCGTCTCTTCGCCGTCCGTTGTCGGCGGCAGTGACAGGCGCGACTGGCCAATTGCCAAAGCGGCCCTGTCAGGCAAACAAGTCGCAGTCATAGATATTTTCACGCCGTCAGACCTTTCGCAGTTTGGCCCCGATCTGGTGGAACGGGCGCGGATCACACTGGTGCCAACGCCTGCGGCGGTTCCGACAGAGCGCAGGCAGGAAACCCGCGGCATGGTGGTGCATGCCGCTGCGCCCGCGCCAGGTGGCGCGCTTGTGGGTGGATTGCTTTTGAACCGCAACCTGGCCTTCATCGATCAGATCAACGATCTGGTCTATCCGGCCGCCAGCCTGACCGAAGGCAGTATCGGCACGGCCACTCTTTTCCTCGAAGATGTGCGCATTTCCACCAATGTCCGGCTGTTTGAGGACGTTCGTGCGCTTGGCACGCGCGTTTCTGCTGCGGTCAGATCGCGGGTCCTGGATGACGGGCAGGTCTGGCTCGACCGCGCATTCGTTGTGAATAACTGGTACGTTTCCGCCTATGAACCCATTGTTGACAGCTTTGGGCAGCGCGTTGGAATGCTTTATGTCGGATTTCTAGAGGCACCATTCGCTGCGGCCCGCTGGCGAACGCTCCAACAGGTCGGGCTTAGCTTTCTTGCGATCCTTTTGCTAAGCATTCCGGTGCTCCTGCGCTGGGCGCGCGGCATTTTCCGGCCGCTCGAACGGATGAACGCGGCAATCGGGCAGGTTGAAGTCGGCGATCTCGGCGCGCGAACCGGCGCAGAGGGGACGGGTGATGAAATCGACCGGGTGGCGAGGCATCTGGATCATTTGCTGGATCAGCTTCAGGAACGCGACCAATCGCTGCGCGGCTGGGCGGAAGAGCTGGAAAACCGTGTGGCCGAGCGCACCCAAGACCTAAAGGATGCCAACAACCAGCTTGAAATGACCACGCGTCAGTTGATCGTGTCGGAAAAGCTGGCGGCAATCGGCGAAATTACTGCCGGTGTCGCCCATGAAATCAACAACCCGCTGGCGGTAATTCAGGGCAATATCGACGTGATCCATGACGACCTCGGGCCACGCGCTGAACCTTTGAAAACTGAATTCACCCTGATCGTCGAACAAATTCAGGCCATACACATACTGGTCAGCAAACTGCTGCAATTTGCCCGGCCCGAGGAATTTGCGGAAACAGGCATGGGCCATAGCCCGGATACGGTCATCCAGGATACCTTGCCGCTGGTCCAGCATCTGCTGTCAAAGTCGGAAATCACCGTTGATCTGGATCTGTCCGCCGGGGCGACCGTGGCGATGAACCAGACCGAGTTGCAGCAGGTTCTGGTGAATCTCATGATCAATGCCATTCAGGCCATGCCGCAAGGTGGTCGCCTGAGCCTTGGCAACCGGATCGCCGAGCGCGGCGGCAAACCAATGGTCCGCATCAGAGTGGGCGATACCGGTGTTGGCATGACAGAGGATGTGACAAGACGCGTTTTTGATCCGTTTTTCACCATGAAGCACGGTTCGGGAACCGGGCTTGGCCTGTCGATCAGCCGCGACCTGATCACTCGCGCCGGTGGCGAAATTCTTGTCGCCAGCGAGCCGGGAAATGGCGCGACCTTTGACGTCTGGTTGCCGGTAGTGGAGTCAGATCAGAAGCTTTGCTGAGCATCGTAGCCAAAAAGCCCTTGCCGAACGAAGGGCACAATTCCGTCAAGTCCCTGCCCAATATTGTTGATTGACTCGGTACAGACCGGTGGTTTCAACCGGTCATTTTAAACATAGCCAGTGCGGTTTTTCGCGCTGGCAACCGATGAGACGGAGGAGTTACCGATGTTGGATCGACGCAATCTGATCGTGCGTGCATTCGCCACGACAGCCGTTATCGCCCTGCCAAAATCGGCTTTGGCCACGCCAGACCTGACGATTGATCCCGCACTGGCCCGATTGTCTGGCGTGAACATCGCACCGGAGTTTTACCCGGTCGTGGTGCCGGTCAAACGCAGGTTTGAAGTCGGCTCGATCCACGTCATCGCGTCGCAGCATTTTCTTTACTATATCGCCAAACCTGGCCGGGCCATCCGATACGGTGTTGCCGTCGGGCGCGAAGGTTTGCAGTTTCGCGGTGAAGCAGAGGTGGGGCGCAAGGTCGAATGGCCTAGCTGGAAGCCCACGCCAGAAATGATCAACCGCAACCCGGCTTATGCACGCTATTCCGGTGGGATGCCGGGCGGGCCAAAAAATCCGTTAGGTGCAAGGGCGATCTATCTTTATCAGAATGGCCGAGATACGGCGATCCGTATTCATGGTACGCTTGAACCGAACTCGATCGGGAAATCTGTGTCGAACGGCTGTATGCGCATGGTCAACGAACATGTCATGGATCTTTATGGGCGTGTCGCGACGGGCGCCAAGGTCACCGTCTACTGACGCAGTCATTCGTGATCTCCACGGGGTCTCGTTCTGCGCCACCCGTTTGGGCACCCCCTTCCGGTGCCACGTTCTCGGCGCTAAAAGCAACCCATGGCACTGACCCTTTCCTCACTCGACCAGATATCGGCATTGAAATTCGATGCCGTAATTGATGTGCGGTCGCCCGCCGAATTTGCCGAGGATCACCTGCCCGGCGCGATCAATCTTCCGGTGCTGGACGATGCAGAGCGGGCGCGGATCGGCACAATCTATAAACAGCAATCGCCCTTTCTGGCGCGCAAACTGGGTGCGGCACTGGTGGCACGCAATGCCGCCGCGCATCTCGAAGGACCGCTGGCGGAAAAACCCGGTGGCTGGCGGCCTTTGATCTATTGCTGGCGCGGTGGGCAACGTTCCGGCTCGTTTGCCTCCATTCTGGCGCAGGTCGGCTGGCGGGTGGAACTGCTTGACGGCGGCTACAAGGCGTGGCGAAAACTGGTGGTTGCCCAGGTTCAAGACAAGCCGGTGAACGCGCCGGTTGTGGTTCTTGACGGCAATACCGGCACGGCCAAGACGGATGTTCTGGCCCTGCTGGCCGTCCGGGGAATACAGGTGATCGACCTAGAAGGTTTGGCCAATCACCGGGGATCATTGTTTGGCAACATGCCGGGGGGGCAACCCGGCCAAAAGGCTTTTGAGGGACGCTTGGCGATGGAATTGGCCGCGCTGGACGCCAACCGACCTGTGCTGGTCGAGGCGGAAAGTTCCAAGGTTGGCAATCTTGCGATCCCGAAACAGCTTTGGGCAGCCATGCGGGCTGCGCCACGGATTCGCATTTCCGCCCCGCTGGCCGCGCGCGCCGCCTATCTGGTACGCGCTTACGGCGATATGGTGATGGATCAGCGGCGCATCGCTGGGGTGATAGAAAAGCTGCGCCCGCAACATGCGGCGACCGTCATAGACGATTGGCTGAACATGGCGGCGACCGGCCAGTTTGTTCCGTTGGCGCAAGATTTGATGCAACGTCACTATGATCCGCGTTATGAAAAACACCGCGCCCAATTTGAGCGTCAAGCAGAGACGACGGTCCATGCGCCCACATTGACACCAGAGGCCCTGGAATCGCTGGCCAATGTCATTTCCGAAAAAATCGAACAAGATTTCAACTGACGACCGTCAAAAACGGCGCGCCCGTTGCGATCGTGCCGATAACGGCAAAACCTTCGCCCGCCTCGGCAAACCGTTTGCCGATAGCATCGAGACTTTCCAAAGGTACAGCGGCCAGCAACCCGCCCGCTGTCTGTGGATCGAACAGCAGATCGCTGCGGGGATTCTCGGTCAGGAACATTTTGGCCATGACAAGACGGTTGGCGGGCAGCAATGTCGATGCGTGGCCTGCTTCGGAAAGGGTTTGCGCACCTTCCAGCACCGGCACCGCATCAAGATCAAGTGTAGCGGCTACGCCGGATGTCTCCAGCATTCCGAGTAGATGCCCGGCCAACCCGAAGCCGGTAACGTCGGTCATGGCATGGGCGTGGGGGGCAAGAATTTCCGCCGCGAACGCCTGCGACCGGGCCATCGAGGCCAGAGCGGCGGCGACGACCTGCCCCGGCGCGGCGCGGGCCATCTCGGCGGCCAGAATGATGCCCGTGCCAATCGGTTTGGTCAGGATCAGCACATCACCCGGCTGTGCGCCGGACTGTCCGATCGGCATTTTGGCGCAAAGGCCAGTGACGGTGAAACCCACCGTCAACTCACCGCCCACGCTGGTATGGCCCCCGACCACATCGGCCCCCGCTGCCGTGAAAACCTCGGATGCGGCACCCATGATTTCGCGCAGCGTTTCGGTTTGCAGTTGCGGTGACATTCGCGGCAGGATGACCTGGGCAAGCGCCGATTGCGGACGCGCGCCCATCGCCCAGACATCGCCCATCGCGTGAATGGCGGTGATCCGCGACATCAGCCACGGGTCTTCGGTGAAGGCGCGCACATGATCTGTGGTGATCACCTGGTAGCCCTTGCCACAGGCCAGAACTGCGGCGTCGTCGCCCGGACCGGAAAGTACGTCGGATCGTGCCGGCACGGGCAGACCGGCAAGTGAAGCCTTCAGATCGGCCAGACCGACTTTGGCGCCACAACCCCCACAAAGCGGTTTGCCCTTGCCCAGTTCCTCGCGCACCCCTTGTGCAACCACCTTCGGCAGCTCGGGCAACGGCATCACCGGCAATTCGGTAAATTTGCGCATGAATTCCCGGTCAATCCGGTCTTTCCAGCGCCACAACCAGCGACCATCCAGCGGCAATCCCCATTTGTCGGCTACCGCCCCCTTGCCTCCGGTCGAGATCAGTTTGAGATAGTCGGATTGCGGTTTGAACGCCTGCATCCGGCCTTGCCCGGTCAGCGAGACGGTCAGATTGTGGAGCAGTACCGGTGCCTGACGCACCGCGAAAACCCCGGCCTTGGGTCGGGGGGCATAGGCCAGATCGGCAATGTCGCCGGTGGCGAAAACGGCAGGATCGTTTATTGACCGCAGCGTTTCATCTACCGTGATAAACCCTTTTGCCAACTCAAGCCCCGTTGATGCCAGCCAACCCGCCGCCCGCGCGCCCGCCGCACCGATGGTAAAATCCGATGCGATGGACATCCCGTCGGCAAGGTAAACCGCCTCGCTGTCAATCCTGCTGACCGTGGTTTGCGTGAGCAGGCGTATTCCCGAACGTTCCATATGGGCCAACAGGGCCTTGCGGGCACCGCGCCCCATGGCGGTCAGGGCGTCGGCGGCTTCGACGACCGCCACGCGGGCACCGTCACCCAGCCGATGCCTGACGGCCAATGCCAGTTCCACCCCGGCAATGCCGCCGCCGATCACCACGACCTTTTTGCCGACATGTCCAGTGCCCGCGTCTTCCGTATAGGCCTGCCAACGGTCGGCAAAGCCATCCAGCGGTTTGGCGGGTATCGCGTGCTCTGCGAATCCCGGCAGGTCAGGCATTTCCGAAGTGATGCCGATATCTATCGACAAAACGTCATAGGCAACGGGCGCGCGGCCTGGCACCATCACATGTCTTGTTTCTCGGTCTATCGCTGACGCGCGACCAAGAATGATTCGCGCACCGGCATGGCGCGCAAGCTTCACCAGATCAATCTGAAGCGCCTCGCGCGGGTAATGTCCGGCGACATGGCCGGGCAACATGCCCGAATAGGCTGCCATCGGATCGGGGCTGATCAAGGTCAATCTGACCCCCGGAACCGGACACATTCCCCACATGCGCAGCACCAGGGCATGGGCATGGCCACCCCCGACAAGAACCAGATCGCGGGTCAGGGGAATCTGTGTTTGCATCACCACGGCTTCCTTTCATCAGTTTCCTACCCTGCCTCGTGACCATTGGCGATGGTGAAGGTTGGACCTTTCCACGCCAAGGCGGTAAAGATCGCGGCAAGTCTCGGGAAGGAATGAAATCCATGCGTCGCGTCTATATCACCGGAGTGGCCGGGTTCATCGGGTTTCATCTGGCAAAGCTGCTGCTGGACGAGGGGTTTCTCGTTCACGGCATGGACGGGATGACGGAATATTATGACGTGACGCTCAAGCAGCGGCGGCTGGCCGAATTGCAGCAAAATCCGGGGTTCGGTTTTACCGAATGCATGTTGGAAGACAATGCAGCTCTTTTCGCCGATATTTCGACCTTCCGCCCCGATGCCATCGTGCATCTCGCCGCACAAGCTGGTGTCAGATACAGCCTTGAAGCCCCGCGCAGCTATATCTCAGCCAATATCGAAGGCACGTTCAACGTCATGGAGGCCGCGCGCGAACTGGCGGTCAAACACTTGCTCCTGGCGTCAACCTCGTCGGTTTTCGGGGCGAATACCGAAATGCCCTACCGCGAAACGGATAAGGCAGACACGCAGGTTTCCCTCTATGCCGCCACGAAGAAGGCGACCGAGGCCCTGAGCCATTCCTACGCGCATCTGTGGAATATCCCGACTACGGCGTTCCGGTTCTTTACCGTCTATGGGCCCTGGGGTCGACCCGACATGGCCCCTTTCAAATTCACCAAAGCGATTCTGGCGGGCGATAAAATTGATGTCTACGGACAGGGCAACATGTTTCGTGATTTCACCTATGTCACCGATCTCGTCCGCGCCATCCGGCTTTTGATCGACGCGGCCCCGGTCCGACCAGCCAGCGCCGACGCTATCCCCGAAGGTGACAGCCTCTCACCCGTCGCCCCCTGGCGGGTGGTGAATGTCGGCAATGGCGACAAGGTGGCGCTGGGCGATTTCATCGCCGCGATCGAGGCCGCAACCGGCAGGACCGCCATCAAGAACCTCATGGAAATGCAAAAGGGCGACGTGCGCGCCACTTGGGCCGACAACATCCTGTTACGCAACCTGACGGGATATCAGCCGCAGACCGATATCCGCACGGGCATGGCGCATTTCGTGGACTGGTATCGGGCCTACTACCGTCTGTAATCGGGGGAGATAGACCCTTGACGACGAAAGTGGGCTGGCTTAGCTACCCGACCGAAGTGGCTAGGTAGCTCAGCTGGTTAGAGCGCGCGACTCATAATCGCGAGGTCGGGGGTTCGAGTCCCCCCCTCGCCACCACTTTACCGTTCAAAGACACCCAATGGCATCGTGGAAGTCCTTTTATATAAGGAAATCTGCGAAAACACTGCCCAATACAGCCCGATAGTGTCCGCTTTAATGCTGCTGAATCGGGATAGTTTTTTGGGGTGTCGGGGATTATCTGAAAAGGCGCTAGCCCCGAGGTGCCTCTTTCCGACCCCACGATTCGAAACCTGAAAGCGCGTGGGAAGGCTTGCAAGGTTGCTGATTTCGGTGGCCTGTTCCTGAACGTCAGACACACTGGTTCGAGACTCGGGCATTTCAAGTATCGCATTGGCGGGCATGAAAAGCTCTTATCTCATGGCATCCAAGCGGCAGTGATTTTGGCCCAAGCGCGAGGCACCCGCGATGAAGCGCGGGCGATGCTTGCCAATGGCCACGATACTGGCGCAGCCAAACAAGAGCGCAAACGTCAGGATCAAGACCATCTCGGTTACAGTTTTGAAGGAACTGTCCGGCCATTTGTCCAGAAGGCCGTCAAGGAAGGTGCAACTGCTCCGAGGATATTGAGCCATAACGTTTCGCGTTTAACCTCATGATTCAATTCTGGTCCTGCCCGACTTGATAACCTATCGTGCTCTGAGGCGTAGAATTCGCGACACCCTTATGGTTATTTCAGGTAAAGCTTCATGAAGATATTGCTTGCCGAAGACGACGAGAAAGTCGCCGATTTCATTGTCACCGGCCTACAGGAGGCCGGGCACAGCGTGGATCGTGTGGCCGACGGCCGGGATGCGCTTAGTTATTGCCTCTATAACACATGCGACCTTGCTATCTTTGACCGGATGATGCCGGGGATGGACGGGCTATCGGTTCTGAAGGCGTTGCGGGCCGCCCAAAATGAAATGCCGGTCATCTTCCTGACCGCTTTGGGCGGTGTGGATGACAAGGTTGCGGGTCTCGGGGCAGGGGCCGATGACTATCTGACCAAACCCTTTCATTTTTCCGAACTGATGGCACGGATCGCGGTTCTGACGCGGCGTCGAACGGGGACCGCTGAAGTTACCTCGCTGGAAATTCACGATCTCCATCTCGATCTTCTCGGGCGGGTAGCGAAGCGGCAGGGAAAATTGATTGAACTGCAATCCAAGGAATTCGCATTGCTCGAAATCCTCATGCGCAATGCCGGTCGGGTGGTTACCCGGACCATGTTGCTGGAAAGAGTCTGGGATTTCAATTTTGAACCGAACACCACGGTCGTCGAAACCCATGTCAGCCGCTTGCGCGCAAAGATCGATAAACCCTTCGACACACCGCTAATTCATACGGTCCGCAATACGGGGTATACGATGCATGGACCGCGGTAGCGTCTTTGCCGGGTCGGCCTTTCGGACGGCGATTCACGCTTCGGTGGCAGTGCTGGTGACTTTGGCCACGATTTCTGTCGCGGCGTTTTTCTTGGTCCAAAGCACGCTCGAAAGCGAGATTCAGCGCCAAGTCCTGTCCGAACAAGTGATGCTGCGAGATATCTACCACAAGGGTGGCAAGTCTGCGCTGCTGCGGACAATTTCCGAGATCAACAATCCCGTGGCGCTGTCACGCCGGGCACTGGGCGTCTTTGGCACCGATGGGATCAAACTTGCCGGTAACATCCAGGAAATCCCAAATTTTGGGGGCTTCAAACGCGCCAATCTAACGATAGATGGCTCCAATTCCGAACCTTCCGCGTTCTATGTCAACACCACCCTGATCGACGAGATCACGC
>JBATDH010000099.1:0-8043 GCA_049663365.1 Albidovulum sp.
GTAATCGGTGGTTTCAGGATCGGTCCGCGCCAGCAGCGTCATCACATGGGTGCGCGCAGCGTGGGTGATCCAGGTCTTGTTGCCGGTCACGGCGTAACCATCGCCCTCCTTGACCGCACGGGTGCGAAGTGATCCAAGATCGGACCCGGTATTGGGTTCGGTAAAGACTGCCGTCGGCAATATCTCTCCGCTGGCCAGTGCCGGCAGCCACTGTGCCTTTTGTGCCGCCGTGCCGCCGCACAGGATCAACTCGGCGGCAATCTCCGACCGGGTGCCAAGGGACCCGACGCCGATATAGCCGCGTGACAACTCTTCCGACACCACCACCATCGACGCCTTCGACAGGCCAAGCCCGCCGAATTCTTCCGGAATGGTCAGGCCAAAGACGCCCATCTCCGCCAGTTCCTCGATGATTTCCATCGGGATCAGTTCATCCTTCAGGTGCCAGCCATGCGCATTCGGCACCACGCGGTCCTCGGCATACCGGCGAAACTGGTCGCGGATCATTTCCAGTTCGTCCTCGAGACCGCTGGCCCCGAAAGTCGCCCGCCCGTGGTTTTCCCGCATCAAGGCGACCAGCCGCGCGCGGGCAGCGGCGGTGTTGCCCCAGGCCAGAAGCGTGGCGATTTCCGCCGACCCCTCGGGCCATTCCACCCCAAGATCGGCCAGCCGCGCCACCTCGTTCTGGCTCATCGGGATGCCGCCCTTGATCTGCGCCAGATATTCGCCAAAACCGATCTGCAGGATCAGGCGCTCGATCTCGCCGAATTTGCCTTCTGCCTCAAGACGCACTCCCCAGGCATGAAGCTGGCGCAATGCCTCGATATAGGTTGCCAACCAGGACAGGGCATGGGCGGCGTACTGGTTTTCTTCCAGTGCGGTGGCGGAAACCCGGCCATTCTGGCAGACCCGTTCGCGCAGTCCGGCGGTTGCTTCAGCCAGCAGGCCCTCGACCGGTTTGATCGCGGCGCCGGTCAGAGCGACAATATCGGCAAGCCCGGCGTTCATCGGCATTTCTGCCCCGTCATGCGCCATGGTCGCTCTCCTTTGCTGCGGCAGCATCGTCATAGGCACTTTGCACATGCAGCGCAATATTAAGTCAACAGTTATGCCCGTGCCGCATGAAAATGTCGTGCGCAATTTTCCTGATGCGCCCCCCCTGCCCGACAGATATAGCACCCGAGCAATCACAGGGGCCGAGACCATTGTTCGGGCATGACGTCACCATCCTGATTCTGGCGGCTTTGGTCGCCGTTTTTGCCGGCTTCGTGAAGGGGGCCGTCGGCTTTGCCATGCCGATGATCATGATTTCGGGCCTTGCCTCATTCCTGCCCGCCGAACAGGCTCTGGCGGCGCTCATCTTGCCGACATTGGCCACCAACCTCATCCAATCGCTGCGCGATGGTCTGATGGCGGCGCTGTGCGTGATCCGGGATTTTCGCTGGCTGATCGGAACCAATTGTCTGGTGGTCTTTGCGTCATCGCAACTGGTTCCCTACATTCCGCAACCTGTTCTGCTGGCATCGCTTGGTGTGCCGATTGTCGCCTTTGCCGTCTCGCAACTCATGGGCTATCGGCTCAGCTTTGACCCCAAGAACCGCACCCGTACCGAAGTCATCGCCGGGGCCGTGGGCGGGTTTTACGGTGGACTTTCCGGTATCTGGGGGCCACCGGTCATAGCGCTGCTGACCTCGCTCAATGTCGAAAAACGTGAAAACATACGCGTCCAGGGCGTGGTCTACTCGATGGCAACCGTATTCCTGTTTGTCGCGCATTGGCGGTCAGGTATCGTCAACGCCCAAACCGTGCCGTTTTCGCTTGCCCTGCTTCTTCCCTCGCTGATCGGCCTTTGGCTGGGCTTCAAGTTGAACAACCGGCTTGATGCCAGGCTTTTCCGGCGCTGGACGCTGATCGTGCTGGCGATCTCGGGGCTCAACCTCGTCCGGCGGGCCCTGACCTTATAGGCACCCCCGCCCCGGCGAGGGCGGGGCAGGAACAGACCCTATCAGCCGATGGCGGCCGCTTTCACATCGGCGTCGATATAGGGGACATATTGCGCGAAATTGCCCGCAAACATGTTGACCAATTTCTGCGCCTGCTTGTCATAGGCCGTGCCATCGGCCCAGGTCTGGCGCGGGTCAAGCAGACGGTCTTCGACACCGGGGACGGAAACCGGGACGTCAAAGCCGAAATTCGTATCCTTGCGGAAGGTCACCGCGCTCAGCGATCCGTCCAGTGCCGCCGTCAACAATGCCCGCGTTGCCTTGATCGGCATCCGGCTGCCGGTGCCAAAGGCCCCGCCGGTCCAGCCGGTATTGACCAGCCAGCAGGTGGACCCGTGTTTGGCGATCATTTCTTGCAGCAACTTGCCGTAAACCTCGGGCCTGCGCGGCATGAAAGGCGCGCCAAAACAGGTGGAAAAGGTCGGGATCGGTTCCGTCACGCCGACCTCGGTGCCCGGTGTCTTCGACGTGAATCCCGACAGAAAGTGATACATCGCCTGCGCCGGTGACAGCCGTGCGATTGGTGGCAGCACGCCGTAGGCATCACAGGTCAGCATGATGATATTTCTGGGATGCCCGCCAAGCGCTGTTTCCGAGGCGTTGGAAATATAGCTCATCGGATAGGCGCAGCGCATGTTGGCCGTCAGGCTTGCGTCTTCAAAGTCAAGCTCCTTGGTCACCGGATCAAAAACCATGTTCTCGATCACGGTGGCGAATTTCTCGGTGGTGGCATAGATTTCCGGCTCGGCCTCGGGCGACAGCGAAATGGTTTTTGCGTAACAGCCACCCTCGAAATTGAAGATGCCCCGGTCCGACCAGCCGTGTTCATCGTCGCCGATCAACGTGCGTGACGGGTCCGCCGACAGCATCGTCTTGCCGGTGCCCGAAAGGCCAAAGAAAATCGCCGAATCGTCGGGATTGCCGGTCGCGTGATTGGCCGAGCAATGCATCGGCATGACGCCCTTGCCGGGCAGGATGTAATTTAACAGGCCAAAGACTGATTTCTTGTTCTCGCCGGCATAGGCGGTATTGGCGATCAGGATCAGCTTTTTGTCGTAATGCAGCGCGATCACCGTATCAGAGCGGCAACCATGGCGCGCCGGATCGGCCTTGAATGACGGGCAGTTGATGATGGTGAATTCGGGGGCGAAACTCAGCAATTCGTCACGCTCGGGCCGCCGCAGCATGTGACGGATGAACAGCCCGTGCCAGGCCAGTTCGTTGACGATGCGCACGTCAAGGCGATGTTCGGCATCGGCACCGGCGTAAAGATCCTGAACGAAATAGTCGCGGCCCTTCATATGGGCCAGCATGTCCTCGTGCAGCCGGTCAAAGGCGTCAGCTTCCATCGGGGCATTGTTTTCCCACCAGATGGAGCCGTCCACCGACGGTGTGCGCACGATGAATTTGTCCTTGGGCGACCGCCCGGTATGCTTGCCGGTTACCGTCAGCAGTGACCCACCCTTGCCCAGCGTGCCCTCTCCGCGTACCAATGCCGCCTCGACCAGCGCTGGTTCCAACAGATTGTAATAGACATTCCTGACCCCCGTTATGCCTTGATCTTCCAAGCGGTTGGCGGGGTTCACGGTTCCGTCTGTCATCAGGTAGCTCCCAGTGCCGAAAATGGCGTGTTCAAGGTTCTTTGGCGTGGCGGTTCGTCATGAAACGCCATCGCCCCAACCGAAATAGGGTCGGTGCCCATCCCATATCACGTCGTCCGAGGCGCGGAACAGGCAGCTTTGTCGCGGTTAGCGCCAACATCGCCGTTTTAGCGCAATCATCGGATGTCAAAGGGCGCGCAATCGCGAACGATCTGCCGAAGTGACGTAAATTAGTCAAACATTTGGTTTATTCGCATCAACTGATTCGATTGCGGCGGGTGATTCGAAGTTATCAGTTGCCTAAGAACGCCGGAAAATGGAATATGTCGGAAAAAGCGCAAGTTAACGAGAGCAGAACAAGGAAAATAATATGTCGAGGATCGCACTGGTCGACGACGACAGGAATATCCTGACGTCCGTCTCGATAACACTCGAAGCCGAGGGCTTCGAAGTTGAAACCTATAATGACGGGCAATCCGCCTTGGACGCGTTCAACAAACGAATGCCGGACATGGCTGTGCTCGACATCAAGATGCCCCGCATGGACGGGATGGATCTGTTGCAGCGCCTGCGCCAGAAAACCGCCATGCCGGTGATTTTCCTGACCTCCAAGGATGACGAGATCGACGAGGTTCTCGGATTGCGCATGGGGGCGGATGACTATGTGAAAAAGCCGTTTTCCCAACGGCTTCTGGTTGAACGCATTCGCGCACTTCTGCGACGGCAAGAAGCGATTGCCAGCGGCGAGGTGGCCACCACCGAAGAAACCAAGATCATGACGCGTGGCAGCCTGACAATGGACCCGCTACGCCATGCCGTCAGTTGGCGCAGCCGCGACGTGGCCCTGACCGTCACCGAATTTCTGCTGCTTCAGGCGCTGGCCCAGCGTCCGGGCTTTGTCAAAAGCCGCGATCAACTGATGGATGTGGCATATGACGATCAGGTCTATGTGGATGACCGGACCATCGACAGCCATATCAAACGCCTACGCAAGAAAATGCGCACCGTCGACGATGATTTCAACGCAATCGAGACACTTTATGGCATCGGTTATCGATACAACGAGGAATGACCAAAGCGTCGAGGATTGATTTGCGCGACCCAAAAAAGGTTGAACGCGCGGATGTTGTCCTCGGCGAGGACTGGACCGCGCCCGACGGCATCGTCGATATTGAACTGCGCGCAGGGCGCGAACGGCGGGGCTTCATCTCGCTGAACCGCTCGCCATTGGCGCGCAAGATCATCACCTTCAACCTCATGGCGATGATTGTTCTGGTGGCTGGGGTTCTCTACCTGAACCCATTTCGCGACAGCTTGGTATTACAGCGCGAAAGCGGGCTTGTCGCCGAAGCACAATTGATTGCCGACGTCTTTGAGGCGCAACTGACCGCCGACAATCCGGTCAATCTGACAAACAGCGAAGGTCTGGATGTCGCGCGCATCGCGGCAGGGATAGAGCTTCCTGTGGGGGTTGATCTGTTCCTGTTCGACACCAGGGAAAACCTGGTGGAAACCACCCAGGGCAAGGTGCGCCCCGATCCCGAGACCGTCGCTGGCCTGCATCAGGACAGGCGGTCCACGCTCATTACCGACATCCTCAATTCCGTCTGGGAAGCCATCGCCAGCCTTCTGGCCCCCACCAATGACGAAAACCCGGCCCACGCCGCCGAAGACATGGCCCGTCAACTGGTCGGCGCGGCCTTGCTGGGCGAAACCCAGATTCGCACCGGCCATGACCGGGCGGGCGAATCAATCTTTACCGTGGCAACGCCGATCCGCCAGAACGGCACAGTGCTTGGTGTCGTCGCCGTCACCTCGGTCGCGGGCGAAATCGACCAGTTGGTGCGCGTCGAACGCGAACAGGTGCTCCAGATGTTCGTCATCGCCATCATCGTGTCGATCGGCCTCAGCCTCGTGCTCGCCTCGACCATCGCCAATCCGCTCTCTGATCTGGCGGCGGCGGCCGAGCTTGGCCGCGACAAGAACGCCCGCAAGATGAGCCCGAACCGTGTGCGCATCCCCGATCTGACTGCCAGACCGGATGAAATCGGTCGACTGTCCGGGGCGATGCGCGGCATGGTGGCCGCCCTTTATGAGCGTATCGAGGGCAACGAACAATTCGCCGCCGATGTTGCCCATGAAATCAAGAACCCGCTGGCCAGCCTGCGATCGGCGGTCGGCACTCTGCGTCTGTCCAAGCGCGAAGATCACCGGCTGAAACTTCTGGACGTGATCGACCATGACGTGCGCAGGCTCGACCGGCTGGTCAGCGACATCTCCAACGCATCGCGGCTTGACAGCGAATTGGTCAAGGAAGAGGAAGAAAGCTTCAACCTTCTGAAGATGCTCAGCAATATTATCGAGCATCTGGGCAAGGAAGCCTCGACCAGTGGGGTCGATTTCATTTCCGACCTGCCATCGGACCCGATTGTCATTCAGGGACTTGAGGCGCGGCTGGCACAGGTCTTCGTCAATCTCATCGGCAACGCCGTGTCCTTCTGCGCCGAAGGCGATGCGGTCCGGGTCTGGGCGCGTAAACGCGAAAACCGGGTGCTGATCGTGGTCGAGGATACCGGCCCCGGCATCCCTGATGAAGCCCTGACCAAGATATTCAAACGTTTTTATTCGGAACGGCCACCGGGGCAGTTCGGCAACCATTCCGGCCTTGGACTGGCAATCTCCAAACAGATCGTCGAGGCCCATGGCGGCGTCATCTGGGCCGAAAACATTCGCCCGACCGATGCCGACATCACTTCCGAACCCCTGGGCGCACGTTTCGTCGTAGGCCTCCCCTTGTGAGCGAGAGCCCACAGCAAGAAGTCATTTTGCACGCAAGCTGCGTCGCCCTGGGCGACAATGCCGTCTTGATCCGGGGGCCGTCGGGAAGCGGAAAATCCGGTTTGGCGCTTCAACTCATGGCCCTTGGATGCCAGTTGGTCAGCGACGATGGCACCCTTGTCAGCAAACGCGACGGGGTGCTTTTTGCCTCTGCACCTTTGGCCATCAAGGGCCGGATCGAGGCGCGCGGTGTCGGTTTGCTCGCCGCCGAGGTGAAAGATGTCGCCCGCCTGATGCTGGTGGTCGATCTTGACCGACTGGAAACCCATCGCTTGCCTGACTGGCACAGTACCAAAATCCTCGATTGCACACGGCCTTTGCTTCACAGAGTCGAGACCGCGTATTTTCCTGCCGCGATCCTGCAATATCTAAAGACTGCGCGTGTGGCGTGAAGGAGTTGGATGTGACCCAGAACCAGACCCAAACCGGGCAACGTGTCGTTCTTGTGACCGGCCCCTCCGGTGCCGGGCGCTCGACGGCGATTCACGCGCTCGAAGACCTTGGCTATGAGGCCATCGACAATCTGCCGCTCAGCCTGGTGCCCCGCCTTCTGGATGGCCCGCCGCTCAGCCGGCCGATCGCGCTGGGCATCGACGTGCGCAACCGCGATTTTTCTGCCGCGGCGCTCATCGAACTGATCGACCGGCTGACCCGCCTGCCAGAGGTAGCACCCGAGGTGTTGTTTCTTGACTGCGGCGCCGATGAACTGATCCGCCGCTACGGCGAAACCCGGCGGCGCCACCCCCTGACCGGTGCCGACACCCCGACGCAAGGGGTGGAAACCGAAATCGACCTTCTGGCACCCATCCGCGTGCGCGCCGACCTGCTGATTGATACCACGGATTTGTCACCGCATGATCTGAAGGCCGAAATCGGCCGCTGGTTCGCTGGCGGAAGCTCGGCGCGACTGGCGGTTTCCATTCACTCGTTTTCGTACAAACGTGGCGTGCCCCGCGGTCTCGACATCATGCTTGATTGCCGTTTCCTGCGCAACCCGCACTGGGACGCAGCGCTGCGCCCGCTTGATGGCCGCAATGCCCTGGTGGCTGATTTCGTCGCCGAGGATCAGCGGTTCAACGGGTTTTTCGACAAGACGCTCGATCTGCTCACCCTCATTTTGCCGGGCCAGGTCGATGAGGGCAAAAGCCACGTCGCCATCGGATTTGGCTGCACCGGCGGGCAACACCGGTCGGTTGCGGTGACGGAAAAGATCGCCAAAGCGCTTGCAGAGGCCGGTTGGCAAGTGTCTATAAGGCACCGGGAACTGGAAAGACGGGCGGCTGCGACGCCCGGTAACAGGGTAGGGTAATCGGGCGTGATCGGCATCGTGATTGTCGCACATGGTGGTCTGGCGCGGGAATATCTTTCCGCGGTGGAACATGTCGTGGGCAAACAGGACGGCATTCGCGCGATTTCCATCGAGGAAGACCACGACCGCGCCGCCAAGCAAGACGAGATTTGCGCCGCAGCAGACGCCGTTGACAGCGGATCGGGTGTGGTTGTGGTGACCGATATGTTCGGCGGTTCCCCCTCCAACCTCAGCCTGCGCGCCTGCACCCCCACGGACCGGCGGATTTTGTACGGTGCGAACCTGCCGATGC
>JBATDH010000100.1:0-4932 GCA_049663365.1 Albidovulum sp.
TCGTTGATATTGTAGCCGTTCGGCGCAACACCCACCGGGATCACATCGACGCCCAGTTCCCACAAGACCTGCGGCGCCGCCTTGTAGGCCGCACCGTTGGCGCAGTCGATCACCACCTTCAGGCCCGACATCTGCCCCCGCGCCGGAAAGGTGGTCTTGGCATATTCGACATAGCGCCCGCAGGCATCGTCGATCCGTTTGGCACGGCCGATGTTTTCAGGCTGGGCTGGCTCGATCTCTGCACCCAGGATCGCCTCGATCTCGGCCTCGGCCTCATCCGAAAGTTTGAACCCGTCGGGGCCAAAGAACTTGATCCCGTTGTCATGGGCCGGATTGTGGCTGGCCGAGATCATGATTCCCAGATCGGCCCGCATGGAACGGGTCAGAAAACCGACCGCCGGCGTCGGCACCGGCCCCAGCAGCAGCACATTCATGCCGGTCGAGGTCAGCCCCGCCGTCAGCGCGTTTTCCAGCATATAGCCCGATAGCCGCGTATCCTTGCCGATCACCACCCGATGACCATTGCGCCCGTCAGTACGGAAAAACCGGCCCGCCGCAGCCCCCAGCTTAAGTGCGATCTCAGCGGTCATGGGATAGGTATTGGCGGTGCCGCGCACCCCGTCGGTGCCAAACAGCTTTCTGCTCATTCAATGCCTCCGATCATTGCGGCCTGCCACAGGCGCAACGCTTGTCTGGTCTCAGATGTATCATGAACCCGGTGCAACTGCACACCCTGTGCTGCCCCCGCCAAAGTCACAGCCAGCGACCCCGGCCCGCGCTGATCGGCGGCGTCGGTCCCGCTCAGCGTGCCGATGAACCGTTTGCGTGATGCACCCAGCAATATCCGGCAGCCCAACCCATGGAAAAGCGACAGCCCCCGGATCAGCGCAAGATTATGGGCGACCGTCTTGCCAAAGCCGATGCCGGGATCGACGATCACGCGGTCGCGGGCAATTCCGGCGGCTTCGGCGGCATCGACCTTTGCGGCCAGAAAATCATAGATATCGAGCAGAACATCGCCATAGCGCGGATCCAGTTGCATCGTCGCGGGCGCACCTTGCGCATGCATCAGGCACACCGGAACATTGTGGGCGCGCACAACGGCGGCAAGACCCGCGTCATAGCCAAAGGCCGATACATCGTTGACCATTTCGGCCCCGGCCTTCAGCGCCGCGTCGGCCACGGCGGATTTTCGGGTGTCGATCGAGATCGGCAAGGCAAAGCCGTCGTTGCGCAAACTCGTAATGATGGGTGCCGTCCGTGAAATCTCCTGTTCGACAGTGACATCGGCCGCACCGGGGCGGGTGCTTTCGCCGCCGATGTCAAGAATGTCGGCCCCCGCCGCCGCCATGGCGCGGGCATGGCCCAGCGCCAGATCCGGGGTGGCAAAGCGGCCGCCATCGGAAAAGCTGTCGGGCGTCACATTGAGGATGCCCATGATCAGCGGGCGGTCTTGCGGCAGACCCAAAACCGCGGGGCGCGGCGCGCATAGCCTTGCGCGCGTATCTTCGGGCAGATCGGCGGCGGCAATCAGCCCTTGCGGACCACTGCGGGCCAGAACCTCTACCCGGTCAAACCAGCACCAGCCCCCCGCCAGATCAAGCGCATCCGACGGCCGGGCCGGATCGGTCATGGCAATCGGGCGGTAATAGAGGTTTTGCGAGCTGGTCATGGCTTGGGTTTTGCGGTCAACCCGGCGGTTTGGCAAGGCTGGCGATCACCCATGCCGCACCGGCACGCGGCTTTCTGCCGGCAGCGAAACAGACCCGTGAACGACAAGTTCGGACGCATCCAGCAGTTCGGCCAGCCAGATGGCCAGGGCCAGACCGTCGCCCGCCTTATCCAAAGGCGCGCCGGGTATATCCAGCACCAGTTTTGACGGGGCCCAAATCACCCGGTTGCCCTGTTGGACCGCCCAGTCAAGTTCTGTGCGCGTGGTCACAACGGTGAAATCCGGGGCAGCCGCCGCCAGCCGCCAGACATTTTGTTCAATCGACAACAGGTCAATACGCTGCTGACACAGCGCATTCGGCGTGACCGGGCGGGCCATATCCGGCAATCCCACCGCCACGATCAAGGGCCTGCCCGGCGTGGCGGCGGCATCCAGCCGCGCGGCCAGGTCGGTGGCGGCAACCGCCGCATTGTCCAAGTAAAGAACGACCGGGCGATGGCCCGCCACGGCGGAAACTGGCGGAACCGCATCCCTGCCCCGCACGATTTCCACCCCCAGAGAACCCGGACCACGATCCAGTTTCTCGATCCGCACGAAAACCCGTGACGGTTGCGGTTCGGCCAATATTCGAATGGCAATGCGTTCGGCCAGCGTTTCAAGCAGGTTCAGGCGTTCCGCCGCCAGTTCGGCGGCAATGGCCTCGGAAATGGTATCGTAGGACAAGATGCGGTCGACATCGTCGGCGGCATCGGTTTGGGCCAGCAGATCAACCACAATATTGAAACGCAGCCGCTGTTCCTGGCCGCGTTCTTGCTGAAAAGCCCCGATATCAGCGCGGGTCACAAAGTCGCGCAGGCTGATGCGGTCGGCCAAAGGGTCCAGAGCGCGGGCACGGTCTTCGGGATTGGCGAAGGCAAGGCGGGTGTCGTCAGTCATGATGGGCCTGTTTTGACCAGCGTTTCGCGACCGACATCACAGAAACCGGAATTGTGCAAGACGCGAACCAGAGGCCGAGGCCCGACAGCCCCGGCGCTCAAATCTAGTTCATCGCGGTGACAATTGGGGCGCGGTAAAAGATATGCGACCCGATTTTCGCTGTCAGTTCGAATTTGCGCGCCCAGGATGGCCGGACCGACGGCGTATGAAAATAGGTGGCCCCATCCGTCAAGGTGCGTGGCGCACCATCCATCATCGCCTTGGCAATCTTCGCGGCGACAATCCACGCGCCCTTTTCCCGCACCGCATCGGAATGGCCGTCACAGGTAAAGGAAAACTGGCAACCGCCCTGCCCTCCCTGATTGACCACGCCGCAGACTGTCGAGGGAAACTTTGGGCTTTCCACCCGGTTCAGGACCACTTCGGCCACTGCCGCCTGACCTTTGACGCTTTCGCCGCGCGATTCAAAGTAAAGCGCTTTGGCTAGGCATTCGAACTCCGGCCCGCCCTTTGGTACCGGCAGATTGGCAACCCAGGCCCGGTCATAGGTAACGGCGGGTTGGCGTTTGCCAAACAGTCCGGTTTTGGCCCCGGTCGCGACCTGCACCTTTTTCGGTGCAACAATTGCCTCCAGACGAGAGCCGCTGACAGCACCCAGTGCCGTCTTTTCCTGCCCCAGAAGGGCGGTGAGGTTCACCCCGAGCGATGCAGCCGGATCGTTAGATTGGCTGACCGTCATTTCGGCATGCAAGCCTCCGGCCATGGCAAGAAGCATACATATGCTTCTGGTCCAGCACTTCAGCACTGACATCCTATTTTTCCCGAATTACTTCGTCGAGCCACAGCCCCCCAAGGCCTTGACCCGCCGGGATTAGTCGAAAAATCTCATTTCGTCTACCCCTTGGGCAATTGCCGCCAAATAGCACACAATCGAGCGGCTTTGTTTCCAAACGGGAAACAACGGCCTGTCACGGGATGCCAATTGTCTGTTACGGGTTAAACCGCCACGATCAAACGCTTTTTTCAACCGTGTGTGGATCACGCAACGCGAAATGGGCCGCCGCCAACCGCGCAACTGGCACCCGAAACGGCGAGCAAGAGACATAATCAAACCCAGATTGCCGACAAAAAGCGATGGATTCCGGGTTACCGCCATGCTCTCCGCACACGGAAATCGTGATTTCCGGATGGTTTTTGCGGCCTCGGGCACTGCCAATGAGCAAGAGTTCGCCCACACCCTCGACATCCAGAACGTGAAACGGATCCTCTGGGTAGACCCCTTGCCGGACATATTCGCCCATAAAGCGACCGGCATCGTCGCGCGACAGCCCATAGGCCATCTGCGTCAGATCGTTTGTGCCGAATGAAAGGAACGCAGCATGCTGGGCAATATCTCCGGCACGAAGGGCGGCGCGCGGCGTTTCCACCATGACCCCCAGACGATAATCGAAATCGGTACCGTATTCGGTTTTCACCGCCGCCGCCACGGCATCTATGTGGGTCTTGACGATTTCGACCTCGCGCTTGGCCGATACCAGCGGGATCATGATTTCCGGCACCACCGGCGCCCCGCGCTTTGACGCCTCGACCGTCGCCTCGAAGATGGCACGGGCTTGCATATCGTAAATCTCGGGGACAGTGATGCCCACCCGCACCCCGCGCAGCCCCAGCATCGGATTGAATTCGCGCAAGGATTCAACCCGGCGTGTCACCTCTGACAGAGGCCGGTCCAGCGCCTCGGCCAGTTCGCGCATGCCGTCGCGGTCCTGGGGCAGGAATTCATTGAGCGGCGGATCGAACAGGCGGATACAGACGGGCAAGCCCGCCATGATGTCGAAAAGCGCGATGAAATCCGCCCGCTGCATCGGCAACAACCGGTCCAGCGCCACCTTGCGATCCTTGGCGGTGTCGGCAAAGATCATTTCGCGCATCACCGTCAGCCGGTCTTCGTCAAAGAACATGTGTTCGGTGCGGCAAAGCCCGATGCCCTCGGCCTCGAACATACGGGCGGTGCGGGCGTCATCGGGCGTGTCGGCATTGGCGCGCACACCAATGTCGCGGACATTGTCGGCCCAGTGCAACAACGTGGTGAACCATTCATCCAGCGCCGGTTCCAGCATGTCGGCGGCCCCCGCCAGCACTTCGCCGTTGCTGCCATCGACAGTGATGACATCGCCTTCGCGAAACACCCGGCCCCCCTTTGCCGTCAGGGATTTGTCGCGCATGTTGAGGCTGATCTCGGACGCCCCGACGATGCAGGGCAGACCCAACCCGCGGGCAATCACCGCGGCATGGCTGGTGACGCCGCCACGCTCGGTCAGAAC
>JBATDH010000101.1:0-2823 GCA_049663365.1 Albidovulum sp.
CGCAGATGCATCCGCCCATTGGTAAGGATGCTGTTCTAGATCAGAGCGCGAACATCAAGAGCAGGGCGACGAGGAACGAGAAAATCCCCAGCGCTTCCGCGAACGCGATACCGATGAACATCGTGGCTGTCTGGCCGTTGGCCGCCGACGGGTTGCGCAGCGCCCCCGACAGGAAGTTGCCGACAACGTGACCCACGCCAACCGCGGCGCCGCCCATGCCGGTACAGGCCATGCCGGCACCGATGTATTTTCCCAAAACTGCTGCTGCTGCAAGTTCCATAGTCGTCTCTCCTTACATGGAATTGATTGAATGATTGGTCCTGATCAGTGATGGGGATGCAGCGCATCCTTGAGGTAGACACAGGTCAGGATGGTGAACACATAGGCCTGGATGAAGGCCACGAGAACTTCGAGCGCATAGATCGCCGTGATGGCGATGATCGACAGCGGCGTCACCACCAGGCCCAGCCCGGTCGAGATCAGGATCAACGGCGTGAAGGCCGCGAAAACCTTGATCACCGCGTGCCCGGCCATCATGTTGCCGGCAAGACGGATGGAATGGCTGACCGGCCGGACGAAATAGGAAATCACCTCGATCAGCGCCAGCAGCGGGCGCAGCGGCAGCGGTGCCGAAGCAATCCAGAACAGCGACAGGAACCCGGCGCCGTTCTTCACGAAACCCAGGATCGTCACCGTCAAGAATACCGCGATCGCCAGAACCCCCGTCACCGCGACATGCGATGTCGAGGTGAAGGATTTCGGCAGTAGCCCGAGAAAATTCGAAAAAACGATGAAACAGAACACGCTGAAGATGTAGGGAAAATACTTCAGCCCGTCCTTGCCCGCGACATCCTCGACCATCTTGTGGATAAAGCCATAGCCCAACTCGGCAATCGACTGGATGCGCGTCGGCACCACCGCACGGCCGCGCGTGCCCAGAACAAACAGCCCGAAGATGCACAATACCGCCAGCGCCATCCACAGGGTGGCATTGGTCGGCGTGTACATATGAACCGCCCCATCGCCGAACAGCGGCTTGATGGAGAACTGATCCATCGGGTGGAAAACCAGACCGTCACTATGCTCTTGCGTCGCCACGTCTATGCCCTCTCGTCATCGGCGGATTGCCCCGCCGCATTGGTCTTCTGGATTTCGCGGGCGGTGCGAAGCATCGTCTTCACCCCGGCCACGAAGCCCAGCAAAATGAACAGCACCAGAAACAGCGGCAAGGTTCCGAAAACCATATCCAATCCGTATCCGATGCCAAAACCGATCCCGAGACCCGAAACCAGCTCGATCACCATCCGCCAACCCTGGCTCGCGGCACTGTAATGTTCGTCCTTGGGCGGCTTGGGTGCCACCGCCTGCTTGGCCTCTTTGATCCGCTGTTCGAGCGCGCGCAGCCGCTCCGGATCAGGCTCGTCAGACATGGCATTTGCCCCCAGGGACAGTTGCGCGATAGCTAAAATGCCTATGGTCCGGAGTCAAGCCACCAAACAAGGCGGCGAATTCCATCCAACCTATTGATATAACATGTATTTTATAAACAGGATCAATACTTCTGTATTAACGCCACCGCTCGGATCCACCCCTGTGTGGACCTATGGCATATTCAACCAACCGGTTGACGATCGGCCCGACACCGGGCACAGAGAGCGCCATGACACCCCTTGCCGCCGCCCCCAGACTCGATGCGATTTTCGCCGCCCTCGCCGATCCGACCCGGCGCGCGATCCTGACGATGCTTCTGGAAGATGACATGGCCGTCACCGATGTCGCCGCCCCGTTCGAGATGTCGCTGGCAGCCATCTCGAAACACCTCATCGCGCTGGCCGATGTGGGCCTGATCAGCCAGGAAAAGCGCGGGCGGGTGAAATGGTGCAAACTGGAACCCGACTCCCTGCGCGCCGCCACCGTGTGGATTCAGGGCTTCGGTCAGTTCGAGCCGATGGATTTCGACGCCTTTGAACGCTTTCTCGCAAGTGAAATCGACACTGCCGGCTGAAAACGGCTCCCCAGAACCTTCGCGGATTTCTTCTTTGCCCAACTACTCCCGCCGGAGGCGCAGCTCTCCACCCGCGCGGCCCCGACTACCTATCGCGCCTCTTCCTTCAGCAACAACACCAGCGCCAGCGCCGTCAGCACCACTCCGACCACGATCAGCCCGCCCGGCGCGCCGTGGCCCAGCGCCATTTCCCACAAGATCACCCAGCTTGGCGTCAGATAGGTATAGGCCATGACCTTGGCCGCGGGCAGATGCAGCGTTGCATATTGCAGCAACACGAAGGTGACGGCACTGGCAAAGACCGAGGTGTAGCCCAGCGTGATCCACACGATACCCGGCAGAGCGGCCCAGTCCGTCGCCAGAATATCGCGCCAGCTCCACCCCACCAGAACTACAAATCCCGCCACCATCATGCCGAAACTGAACACAAGCGGGCTTTCGCCCCGGTTCAGCTTGCGCACCAGAGGCGTGTAAAGCGCATGGGCGGCGCAGCCGACAAAGAAAATCACCTCCCCCCGCCCGACCGCGAAACGCAAGAAAGCCTGCCAATCGGCGCGAAAGATCACCCAAAGCGCCCCCACCGCGCCGATGCCCAGCGCCAGCGCCATGCGGCCCGAGGTGATCTGGCGCAACAGCAGCCAGCCGAACCCCGCCGCCATCAGCGGCGTCAGGGTAAAGACGGCGGCGGTAGATACCGGTGCGGCGGTTTTCAGGGCCTCGAACATCAAGACGAAATAGGACGCGAAAAGCCCGCCCAGCAGCAGATAGCGCCAGGGGGCGGCCAGGGCGGCGCGCCTGCCCGCACCGGTCGCCACGAC
>JBATDH010000102.1:0-4514 GCA_049663365.1 Albidovulum sp.
GTACGGACCCCGCCACGGCGGCGCCAACGAGGCGGTGCTGCACATGCTGGAACGCATCGGCTCCATCGACAACGTGCCCGCCTTCATCGACCGGGTCAAGGCCGGCGAGGAGCGCCTGATGGGCTTCGGCCACCGGGTCTACAAGAACTTCGACCCGCGCGCCAAGGTGATGAAGGAAAGCGCCGACGAGGTGCTGGGCCTGTTGGGGATCGAGAACAACGAAACCCTCAAGGTCGCCAAGGAGCTCGAGCGGATCGCGCTCGAAGACGACTATTTCGTCTCGAAAAAGCTCTATCCCAACGTCGATTTCTATTCTGGCATCATTCTAGAGGCGATGGGTTTCCCGACCTCGATGTTCACGCCGATTTTTGCGCTGTCGCGCACCGTCGGCTGGATTTCGCAGTGGAAGGAAATGATCACCGACCCCAACCAGAAGATCGGCCGCCCCCGTCAGCTCTATATCGGCAAGACAGAGCGCAATTATGTGGATGTCTCGAACCGCAAGGCATGATCTTGTTTGCTCGGTAAAGGCCCGCGCTGAAAAGACATTCAGGCGGCATGTTCCTTGCTGATGCGTTCTGCTTCGCGCCCGTAAAGCTCTTCGTAATGGTCGAATTCAGCCTCGTGCCAGGCGGTGCCTTGGGTGGCCGAGCCAAGCGCCATGACCAGATCCTCGGTCGTCGAGGCTGGCAGCAGGGCGCGGAATATGTCCCACCCCCGAAACGCCGGGTCGCGATCAAACCCGAGAACCTGCCCCTTGAGCGATGAGACAACCGAGACAATGGCACCCGAATGGATCGAGGGCACATGAACCTCCACCCGCTCGATCGGTTGCAACAGAACCGGCCCGGCCCGGCGCATGGCTTCGCGTAGCGCCATGCGCCCGGCGGTCCGAAAGGCGAAATCCGAACTGTCGACGGCATGGTGTTTGCCATCGGTCAGGGTCACGGACACATCGGTGGCGCGGAACCCCAGCGGCCCTTTGTCCAGCGCCTCGCGCGCCCCTTCCTCGACCGACGGGATGTAGTTTCGCGGCACCGCACCGCCCTTGACGGTTTCGTCAAATGAAAACCCCGCGCCCCGCGCTGCGGGCCGGACGGTGATGCTCACATCCGCGAACTGGCCCGCGCCCCCCGATTGTTTCCGGTGGCGATAATGCTCCTCGATCTGCGCTGAGATTGTTTCCAGATATAGCGGTGCCACCGGTTCCGCACGCACGTCAATGCCAAAACCGTCTTTCAAAATCGCCAAGGCTTCGCGCAAATGCATCGGCCCCTGAACCCGCAAGACCGCATGTCCGGTTTCACTGTCGGGTTCTGATATCAGCATCGGGTCCGCTTCGGCCAACCGCGCCAGCGCCGCAGAGAGCCGCACCTCGTCACGTTCATGTTCCGGCACGACAATGCGCGCCAGCGCGGGCGGACAACCGGTGCACCATGACGGCGCTGGCATCACGGCGCTGGCCGAAAACACCTGACCCGCGTTCAGTTGATCCGACTTGACCGAAAGCCCCACATCACCGCTGCCCAGTTGTGTCATCCCCGCCTTGCCGCCAATGCCCACCAGCCCTCCCAGACTGCCGCCACCAAGCTGCCCGCCTTGGGCAACGCCGTCGGCCAACACACGGATATAGGTGCATTTGCCCAGATGCTTGCGGTTCTGCGCGTGAAACCCGACGGCAACCGCATCCTTGTGACCCAACCGCGCGCACAAAGCCGACACATCCGGCACTTCGTGACGCAACGCCTTCATCAGCCGCATCACCCCGTTCTTGTGGCTGGCCGCCCCCAGAAACGCCGGAATCACCGCCCGGTCCTGGGTTTCCCGTCGGGCGATGGCAAACAACGCACCGGTCGCCGGTTCGCGGTCCTCGATCAGTTCCTCTAGCAGCGCGTCGTCATAATCGGACATATGTTCAAGCAATTCGGCCCGCGCCGCATGTTCCCTGTCGGCCTCGTTCTTGGGCATCTCGACCAGCACCGAATTCTGGCCTTCCCGGTAACGCCAGGCGCGTTCGGAAATCAGATCGACCGCACCCACGACCTTGCCACTTTCGCGGATTGGGATCTGGCGCAGAACGATGGTGTGGTCAGTATAGGCCTGAAGGGCGGCGGCAATGTCGCGCACCCGGCCCTTGGCGGCGTCCATCTGGTTGATGAAGATGAAACAGGGCGTGCCCGCCGCTTCGACCGCGCGCAGCCAGGGGGCGGCCAGAACAGCCTCATCGGGGTCGGGGGCCACACAGATCACCGCCGCATCGGCGGCCAGAAGCGGGCCACCCGCCATACGCGCATATTCCGGCCCCCCCGGCATTTCAATCGCACACCAGGCATCGCCCATGAAATCGAAACAGCTCAGCCCCATATGCCCCGCCGCTTCGCTGCGCGCCGGTTCCGGTTCCAGCGCGGCCAGCGCCCGGACAAGTTCGCTTTTGCCCGATTGAGACGGCCCAAGTACAGTGATGCAGCGCATGTCGCTTCCCCCGTTGGCACGTCCATGGGCGCGATCCGATCGCAGGCCCCCCGTGCCAATGAGCCCTGCGCCCTTCCCCCCAACTCTCCGCTGCCATGCCGCTCGGGTCAAGTCTGTTAAGGGGTGGTACCTATTGCTTTCTTGCCCCTGTCGCTTTGGTCCAAAACCCTACTTCCCGACAAACCGGGCCGCGCGCTTTTCCAGAAACGCCGCGACACCTTCGCGGAAGTCCTGACTGCGCCCGCAGGCCCCCTGCAATTCCGCCTCAAGCGCCAGTTGCCCGTCAAGGTCATTGGCAAAGCTCGCCCGCAGCGCGGTCTTGATATGGCCATAGGCGGTGGATGGCCCTTTGGCCAGGTGATCGGCACGGGCGCGCCAGGTCGCGTCAAAATCGTGGTCCGGCACCGCCTGCCAGATCATCCCCCAGTCGGCGGCCTCTCGGGCGCTGATCCTTTCGGCAAAAAGGGCGGCGCCCATCGCCCTTGCAAAACCCACCTGCCGGGGCAGCCAATAGGTTCCCCCTGCGTCGGGGATAAGGCCGATGCGGGCAAAGGCCTGAATAAAACTGGCGCTTTCAGCGGCAATAACCACATCTGCGGCCAGCGCCAGATTGGCCCCGGCCCCGGCGGCGGTGCCATTGACGGCGGCAATGACCGGCACGCGCGCCGAAAAAATCGCCCGCAGCATCGGTTCATATTCGTCGCGCAGCGTCCGTTCCAGATCAATGTCGGCGGCACTGCCGCCCCCATCGGCCAGATCCTGACCCGAACAAAACGCCCGCCCGGCACCGGTCAGCACGATCACCCGCGCCGATTGCTCTGCCGCCGTGACGGCCGCCGTCACCTCTTGGCGCATCACACGGTTGAGGGCGTTCATCACCTCGGGGCGGTTCAGGGTGATGACCGCCACGCCCCCGCGTTCGGCGAAAAGGATTGTCTTATACGTCATGGCAAGTTGATCCTACCGGCTGAAATTCCCGATCAGATTATCCGATTGCGGCCCGATGGGCAGCAAAACGGCGCGTCACTCTTCAAGAATTTCGCGCAACCGCGCCGCTTCGGTTTCCGACAAAGCGGGCGGCGGGTCATCGGCAACGCTGCGGCGCCGGCGCAGATAAAGGCCCGCCGCCGTCAATCCCATCAGCAGCATTCCCGGCCCGGCGATCCACAGGATCAGGTTCGATCCCGAGGCCGTGGGGCGCAACAGAACATATTCGCCGTAACGATCAACCAGATAGGCGATGACCTCGGCGTCGCTGTCGCCCGCCACCAGCCTTTCGCGCACCAAAAGCCGCAGGTCGCGGGCCAGGTCGGCATTGGATTCGTCGATGTTCTCATTGCGGCAGACCAGACAGCGCAACCCCTGACTCAGATCACGCGCCCGCGCCTCCAGCACCGGATCGGCCAGCACCTCATCGGGCTGCACCGCCTGCGACGGTGACGCAACGGACAAGAACAGCAGCAACAGGATCATCCGCATCGGGCTATTCCGCCGGCAAACCAGGTGCGCCAGCGTCGCGCCGTGTCTTGCGCGCACCCGCCGCAACCCGGTAGCGCCGGTCCGTCAGGCTGACAGCACCACCCAGCGCCATGATGATGGCCCCGGCCCAGATCCAGTTGGCAAAGGGCTTGATATAGGTGCGCACCGCCCAGCCGCCGCCTGTCTGTGGATCGCCGATGACAAGGTAAAGGTCACGCCACACGCCGTTGTCGATCGCCGCCTCGGTGGTGGGCATCCGCGCCACCGGATAAAGCCGCTTTTCGGGGTGCAGCACCGCCTCCAGCGTGCCGTTGCGGGTCACGCGCATGGTGGCCATCGTGCTTTGGTAATTCGGCCCGTCGACGCGCTCGACCTTTTCCAGCGTCACATCATAACCCGCCACGTCAAAGGTTTCACCTAGTTGCGCGACGCGGATATCCTCCACGTCCCACGCGGTCAGCAAGGATATCCCGAGGATCGACACACCAAAACCGGCATGGGCCAGCGCCTTGCCCCAATCGGCACGCGGCAGCCGCACCAACCGGGCGACACGACGGCCCGCA
>JBATDH010000103.1:0-3573 GCA_049663365.1 Albidovulum sp.
GGTTGGGGGTCGGCACCTTGACGGTTGCGACGGTGCCGGTCTGGGCGCAGGCCGCCGTGGAAATCGACTACAAGGCTTGGGAAAAGGACGCAAAGCGCGCCGAAGAGGTCGTGGCGCTTGACCGGGCTTTGCCGTCCTTGCTGGAACAGCAGCGCCAGACCATCGTCGCCTGGCGCAGCAAGTTGGCACTGGCCAAGGACACCAATGGTGCCCAGATCGCGACTGTCAAGGATCAGATAGCCGCATTGGGGCCCGCGCCGACCGATGACCAGCCCGAAGAAGCGCCCGGCATCGCCGCCCGCCGGACCGAGTTGGCCGGGCAATTGCGCCAGCTTCAGGCACCGGGCATTGCCGCTGACGAAGCCTATAGCCGGGCCGACGGGATCATCCGCCAGATCGACGCGAAAATCCGTGCCCGTCAGGCTGACGCCTTGTTGAAACTGTCGCCGACACCGATCAATCCGGCGAACTGGCCTGCCGCCTATGCCGTGCTGACGCAGGGTATGAAAACCTTGAGGGATGAGGTGGAGGCAGCCTGGCAACATCCGCCCAACCGTGCGGAATTGCGCAACAACCTGCCGATCATTGTTCTTTATGTGTTGTTCGCGCTGGTTTTTGTCCTGCGTGGCCCTGGTTTCATGGAAAAACTTACGGGGCGGATGCAATACGGTACCTCGATGCGGGCCCGGAACCTTGCTGCCGCGATCGTGTCGCTGGGGCAGATCATTGTGCCGGTCGGCGGCACTATTTTCTTGATTCTGGCTATGTTCTCGACCGGAATGGTCGGTACCCGCAGCGATGCATTGATCAGCGCCTTGCCATATGCTGCTGCGGCGTTTTTCACGGCGCGCTGGCTTGGAGGATGGTTGTTTAGACCGGCGACGAATGCGCCGGGTGTCACCGTTCTGACCGACCGGCCCAGCGAGGCGCGGTTTCACGTCAACATGATCGGTCTGACTTTGGCGGCCGAGATTTTCCGCATGGCCTTCATCACCGAAGTGCGTCCGCCGCTGTCTATGGCCGCTAAGGCAGTCTGGACGACGCCGCTCAGTTGCATTCTGGCGGTGTTCCTTTTCCGTTTGGGTATATTGCTGGTGCGGCGGGCGAATGCGGCTGTTGCCGCCCCCGGTGCTACCGAATTCCAGATGCAGGTTCTGCGCCTGGTGGGCAAGGCGGTGGTCGTCGTTTCGGTCGTTGCCCCGGTCCTGGCGGTCATCGGCTATGTCGCGGCGGCACATGCGTTGATCTGGCCTACCGCGATATCGCTGGGTTTGATGGGAATGATCATCCTGGCCCAGCGTTTTGTCGCCAATATCTACCTGATGATCGCTCGTGGGGACGAAGACGAGGGCGACGCACTGATTCCGGTTTTGATCGGCTTTGCGCTGTCGGTCATGGCGGTTCCCGTGCTCGCGCTGATCTGGGGCGCGCGGGTGACCGATCTTGCTGAGGCATGGACCAAGTTCAGCGCCGGGGTGTCGATTGGCCAGACGCACATTTCGCCCGCAAACTTTCTCACATTGCTGCTGGTCTTTGCCGTCTTCTACATGGCGACGCGGCTGGTGCAGGGTGCGCTCCGTTCGGCTGTCTTGCCGCGCACGGGGCTCGACAAGGGGGGCCAGAATGCTGTCGCCTCGGGCGTCGGGTATCTGGGGATATTCCTGTCTGCCGTTGCCGCGATCATGGCGGCTGGTATTGATCTGTCGTCGCTGGCCATCGTTGCGGGCGCCTTGTCGGTCGGTATCGGTTTTGGCCTGCAAAATATCGTATCGAATTTCGTGGCGGGCATCATCTTGCTGATCGAACGCCCGATTTCGGAAGGCGACATGATCCAGGTCGGCACCGAATTCGGCATCGTCAAAAACATCTCCGTGCGCTCGACCCGCATAGAAACCTTTGACCGGACCGATGTGATCGTGCCCAATGCCGATCTTGTTTCAGGGGTTGTGACCAATCTGACGCGCGGCAATCTGACGGGGCGGGTGATCATTCCGGTCGGCGTTGCCTATGGCACCGATAGTCGGCGAGTCGAGGCGATGCTGCACGAGATTGCCGAGGCCCAGCCACTGGTTGTGGTTGATCCGCCGCCCACGGTCTATTTCACCGGGTTCGGCGCAGACAGCCAGAATTTTGAGATACGGGCGATCCTGTCGGATGTGAATTTCAAATTGGTGGTGCAGTCGGAAATCCTCCATGAGGTGGCCGCCCGTTTCGCCGCCGAAGGTATCGAAATCCCGTTCCCGCAGCGCGATTTGTGGATCCGCAACCCCGAGGCGCTCGGGGGCGGCGAGGTCAGGCCCAAACCCGCACAAAAGCGCAAGGCCGTGCAACCTGCAAAGCCGCAAGAGACAAACACCCGTCTGATCGACAACGACCCGACGGGCGATGACGGGGATGTGGTATGAGCCGACCGCTTTTTCGCGAAGACAGCTATCTGCGCAGAGCGCCTGCGCGGATCATCGGCCATACGCCCGAGGGCGGCATCCTTCTGGATCAAAGCCTGTTCTATCCCACCGGTGGCGGCCAGCCCGGCGATAGTGGCCATCTGGAGTGGTCGGGCGGGCGTGTCGAAATTGCTGCTACGGTAAAAGGTGACGGCGAGGCGATCGTGCTTGTCCCGGCGTCGGCACAACCGCTCCCCCCCGTCGGAGAGCCGGTGACGCAAGCCATCGACTGGGATCGCCGCTATCGCCATATGCGCGTTCATACCGCGCTGCACCTTTTATCGGTGGTGATCCCGCTGCCGGTGACCGGTGGGCAGATCGGCGTAGACAAGGGGCGGCTCGATTTCAACATGCCGCACCCGCCCGAGGATGTGGCCGCGTTGCAGGACGCGCTCAACGATCTGATCGGGCGGGATATTGCGGTCACCAGCGACTGGATCACCGATGCGGAACTGTCCGCCAACCCCGGTTTGGTCAAGACCCTGTCTGTCGCCCCGCCACAAGGCCAGGGACGGGTGCGTCTGATCCGCATAGGTTCCGGTGATGCGCAGATCGACCTGCAACCCTGCGGCGGCACCCATGTTGCCCGCACCGCGGAAATCGGCGCGATCACTCTGGGCAAGATCGAGAACAAGGGCAAACAGAACCGGCGGGTGACTTTGCTATTGGCGGATTAAAGCCGAGCTTCGCGTTTAACTTGAGCCATAACTTATCACCTATCGCGCCCAAATCTTTGATTTCAGGCAGCGTCAGGTGTTTCAAGTACAAGTCGAAACGCTGTATTTTGCCACCACCCTCTTGCAAGGCTGTCAAGGGTCGGAGTAAGTAGCCGCAGACGGACAGGTGGCCGAGTGGTCGAAGGCGCACGCCTGGAAAGTGTGTAGGCGGGGAACCGTCTCGAGGGTTCGAATCCCTCTCTGTCCGCCACCCACCCAACCCATTGAATTACTTATATTATTTATGCCTTTCCGGGGCCGGAATACGGCTGTTTTTGCGATTCCTCACCACCTGGAGACTGCGTCTGGAGACGCAATTGCCACAAGATTGGCGTGGCGTCTCTGTGGGCTGCATCCGGCGCTTCGGTTTTTGCGGATAAATTTCCCTGCGTGCAGGGAATATGCAGGGAATT
>JBATDH010000104.1:0-6117 GCA_049663365.1 Albidovulum sp.
GTCAAAGCCAGATCGTTGTGGCGACAAATGTGCCGGGCGTTGGGGTCTACCCGACGCCCGCATTTTTACAGCGCGCTTGTGCGCAGGGCTTTAGCGTGTTGCGTTTGGCAGGATTCAGCTATTCACCTGTCGCCGTGAGGCAGCGTTTGCAGCGCAAACGCGTTCACGGCGACAGGTGAATGCGATTGAACGCGACACGCTTTAGTTCGGCTTTCCGCGCAGGACAAGCGCCGCGATCATATCGGCCAGACCCCGCCCCTCGGCCCCCGAAATGATACCGCCGACACCAATACGGCGGCCAAAGCGCCACCACAGCCCTGGCACCCAGGCGCGTGGCTGAGCGGATTTCAGGAGCAGCGAAAACCCGTTCGACGGCCTGAAGGCTAGAAATCCGCGCTCGACCCGGTGAATATCCGCTACTTTGGCCAGAAGCCGCCCGGATGTATCCGTCAACTCTTCGTCGGTAAGAACCAGGCCACATTGCGTCGCTCGATAGAACATGACGCTGAGACTTAGCGCCAGAACCCCCGCGGCCAGCAAGATAAGTGCCGTTGAAAAAGAGATCGGGGAACGGGAAAACACAATAAGTATCAATAGAATACCAATTGATCCCAGCGTCGCGACACCAAAGAACCGCCGAAACACTGATGGCGAAATCCGTGCCAGTTCATTTGCCATGGCTCTCTCCCTCACCTCGGCATAGATAGCCGCCACAGGGCCGTTGTAAAAGCCCCAACGCACCCGAAAGTTCGCCCGCGACCAGGACTGTGCGGCGATGCACAGAACATGTGGGGTTCGGGGTCCGCTGCTGGGCTATGCACGTGCCCATGCCGTGACTATATGGGCATTGTCATCAACCCCGGAGCCCGAATATGTCGATCCGCCCCATATTGGAACGCCGCCCGGCCCAACCGACAATGGAAGGTGCCGGGGTAAAGCTTCACCGCGCTTTCGGGTTTCAAGACCCGAGCGAGTTGGACCCGTTTCTGCTCTTTGACGACTTTCGCAATGAACGTCCCGAAGACTTCCTGCGCGGATTTCCCTGGCATCCCCATCGCGGTATCGAAACGATCACCTACGTTCTGGCCGGAACGGTCAATCATGGCGATTCACTGGGCAATAGCGGGCAACTGAGCGCCGGTGACGTGCAATGGATGACCGCCGGGTCAGGCATCATGCATCAGGAAATGCCCAAAGGGAACGCCAAGGGGCAGATGCATGGGTTTCAGCTTTGGGCCAATCTGCCCTCGGCATTGAAAATGACCTCGCCGCGCTATCAGGACGTAAAGGGCAGCGATATACCCGAAATCATCGACGATGACGGCACCAGGGTGAAAGTGATCGTCGGATCATTCTGGGGCCAATCCGGCCCGGTAGACGGAATTGCCGCCGACCCGCAATATCTTGATATCTTTGTGCCCGCAGGTCTGCGCAAGACATTTCGCATCGACACCTACCGCCGCGCCTTCGCCTATGTGTTTGAAGGTTCAGGCACCTTTGCGGATGCCTCCCGCCCCCAGGGTGTTCTGCTTGAAAAGGAAGTGATGGGTGAAGAGGTCAATATCCGCGACCTGTCGGGCGACCGAACGCTTATACGGTTTGGCACGGGTGATGAAGTCACGGTCACGGCAGGGCCAAAGGGCGTTCGGTTCTTGTTGATCTCCGGTGCCCCGATCAAAGAGCCGGTGGCCTGGCACGGTCCGATTGTCATGAACACCAAGGCGGAATTGATGCAGGCGATGGCCGATCTGCGCAACGGCACTTTCATCAGGCCCGCCCATTGACGGCACGGCCCCGCCGTCAATGGGCCGATAGCAAATTAAATGTTGTTTTTAAACAGGTTGATCTGTCAAACACTGACGACCTTGCGCACCATATCGCAGTAGATATCGCCGATTTTCTGGCGCGAAAGGCGGCCGCCGTCGCGATACCAGGTTGTTACCCCCGTCAGCATGGCGATGATCGCAAGTGTCGCAAGCTTGCTGTCGGGGGCAGAAAACACGCCTCTGGCACGGCCATCCAACACGATGCTTTCAAGCTGTGTCTCATATTCCTTGCGCAAACCTTCAATGAGAGCAAAGTTTTCCCGCCCCAGATTGCGCAACTCCATATAAGACAGGAAAACCGCCTCGGATCGGTCAAGGTTGAAGGCGATGTGAAAGCGCACGAAAGCTTCAAGCCGTTCTTGCGGGCATTCACCCGTCTTCTTGAGAGCCCAGGCGGCGATCAGATCGTCCATGTGGGCCTTGAGCAGATCGAAAAGCAGCGTTTCCTTGTCGGGCGTGTAAAGATACAGCGCCCCCGCCTGCACGCCCACCTCGGCCGCGATCTGGCGCATGGACACGGCCGCAAACCCGTGGCGGGCAAAAAGCCGCAGCGCCGCGTCGCGAATGCGCGGGCCGGTGATTTCAGAATGCGAGCCGGTTTTGCGTGCCATGGCCGACAGGGTATCTGAACGGGCGTTCAATACAATCACTTTGTCCTTTTTGCCGACTTGCCGCCAATGCGCGGATTGGATTAGAATCGACCAATGGTAACTCGGAAAAAACTTAATGATCTGGTGATGCTGGCCAGCGTGGCCATGCTGGCGGGATTGGCAAACTGTGCAAAAATCCCGGCCCCAGATCTTGTGATGGATTCAGGCGTTGAAAAAGCCGCGTATCCCACCCTTCTGCCGGAAGATGCATTGCCAACAAATACTACGTCTGAATCGAACAGCGCCGCGATTGCAGGAAATCTTGATGCCCGTGCGACCGCATTACGGACCCGCGCTGCTGCGCTTTTATTGCTCACCCCCTGACGACAAATGTATCGGACGCGTTGCCAGCCGGAGTGCAACCGGCTAACACCCGTGAAAATCAGTCTGCCAAACGGAGTACCACATGCCCGATCCCCTGCGTCTTGGCATTGCCGGTCTCGGCACGGTGGGTATCGGCGTGGTCAAGATACTCCAGCGTCATGCCGACATGTTGGCCCGTCGCGCCGGACGCCCGATTGTGATCACCGCCGTGTCGGCACGGTCACGCAAGAAAAACCGCGATGCCGACTTGTCAGCATATGTCTGGGAGGCGGATCCAGTCGCCTTGGCCAAACGCCCGGACATTGATATTTTTGTCGAATTGATTGGCGGTTCCGACGGCCCCGCCCGCGACAGCATCGAAGCCGCCATAGCGAGCGGCAAGGACGTGGTGACGGCCAACAAGGCGCTGCTGGCCCTGCACGGTCAGGCCATGGCCGAAGCGGCCGAGGGCAAGGGCCATGTCATCCGATTTGAACCGGCGGTCGCCGGCGGCATACCCGTGGTCAAGGCCCTGACCGAAGGTTTGGCGGGCAACGAAATTGGCCGGGTCATGGGGGTGATGAACGGCACTTGCAATTATATCCTGACTCGGATGGAAAGCGCCGGCCTGCCCTATGCCGAGGTGTTCGAGGAGGCCCGTCAACTGGGCTATCTGGAAGCCGACCCCAACCTTGACGTGGGCGGCATCGATGCGGGCCATAAGCTGGCCCTGCTGGCGGCCATCGCCTTTGGCACCAGGGTGGCCTTTGACGCGGTGGAACTGGAAGGCATCGGGCGGATTTCCATCGACGATATTCGCCGTGCGGGCGATATGGGCTACCGGATCAAACTTTTGGGTGTGGCGCAGATGACAGGCCGCGGGCTGGAACAACGCATGTCGCCTTGCCTTGTGCCGTCGGATAGCCCACTTGGCCAGTTGCAGGGCGGCACCAATATGGTCGTGCTGGAAGGCGACAGTGTGGGGCAGATCGTGCTGCGCGGTGCTGGTGCTGGCGAAGGCCCCACCGCCTCTGCGGTCTGGTCCGACATCATCGACATCGCCCGCGGCACCCGGCTGTCCACCTTCGGCCAGCCCGCCGCCACACTCGCCGATCCGGTCACGGCCAAGGCTTCGGCCCCGGCCTCGCATTACCTGCGCATGGAACTGCTTGACAAACCCGGTGCCCTGGCCAAGGTGGCAACCCTGCTGGGTGATGCCGGTATTTCCATCGACCGGATGCGCCAATACGGGCATATGAACACCTCGGCCCCGGTGTTGATCGTCACGCACAAGACAACCCGCGATGCGATTGATCACGCCTTTTCGCGTCTTCCCGGTACAGGTGTGGTGATCGGTGACCCGGTCGCCATCCGCATAGAGGGGGTCTGACCCGGCCCTTGCCCCGCAGGCCATGGTCCGGCTAGATGGGTTCAACCCTATTCAATTCTCGACAGGAAGTTTTATCATGCCCAATCCGCAGGAATTTCACGACCGGATGCTATCGCTCGGGCTTGCCCGTGTTTCAGAAGCAGCGGCTCACGCCTCGGCCCGCCTGATCGGGCGTGGCGATGAAAAAGCCGCCGATCAGGCCGCCGTCAACGCCATGCGCGATCAGCTCAACATGCTCGATATCAAGGGTGTGGTGGTCATCGGCGAAGGCGAGCGGGATGAGGCCCCGATGCTTTTCATCGGCGAAGAGGTCGGCACCGGCAACGGCCCTGCCGTCGATATCGCGCTTGACCCGCTTGAAGGCACGACCCTGACCGCCAAGGACATGCCCAACGCCCTGACAGTCATCGCCATGGCCCCGCGCGGCACCCTGCTGCACGCGCCCGATGTCTATATGGACAAACTGGCCATCGGCCCCGGCTATCCCAGGGATGTTGTCAGTCTCGACATGACCCCGAAAGAGCGGATCGAGGCCCTGGCCAAGGCACGCGGGTGCAAGCCATCCGACATCACCACCTGCATTCTCGAACGACCCCGCCATGAAGCAATGATTGCAGAGGTACGCGCTACCGGTGCCGCCATCCGCCTGATCACGGATGGCGATGTTGCCGGTGTCATCCACTGCGCCGAGGCCGACATTACCGGCATCGACATCTATATGGGTTCGGGCGGTGCCCCCGAAGGCGTATTGGCGGCATCGGCCCTGAAATGCATGGGCGGGCAGATGTGGGGGCGCCTGCTGTTTCGCAACGATGACGAACGGGGGCGGGCCACCAAGGCCGGGATCAAGGATTTCAACCGCATCTATGCGCGCGACGACATGGTCACCGCCGATGTGATCTTTGCCGCCACCGGCGTCACCAACGGATCCATCGTGCAGGGCGTCAAGCGCGAACCGGGTTACATCACGACCGAGACCATATTGATGCGGTCAAAGACTGGTTCGGTCCGGCGGATGATCTACCGCAACCCGGTGAAGTGACCGCTGAGCACGCCTTTCTCGGGGTCGAAATCTCGGCCACCGGTCGCCGCTGGATTGGGCCGACACCCGAAACCGATCGCCTGGCCGAAGCGATGGCGCAGGAAACCCGCCTGCCAGTGGCGCTGGCGCGGGTTCTGGTGTCGCGCGGTGTAACCCCGGTCGAGGCTCTACAATTCCTGGAACCGCAACTGCGCGACCTGTTGCCGGACCCCCGGAGCCTGAAAGACATGGGCACTGCCGCGGCCCGGTTCCTAAAAGCCGTGAAGGACCGTCAGCGCATTGCGGTGTTCGCCGATTATGACGTTGACGGTGGATCATCCGCGGCTCTGCTGCTGACCTGGCTGCGCACCATGAATCGCGCGGCGACGCTCTATATCCCCGACCGCATTGATGAGGGATACGGGCCGAATGTCGCCGCCATGGGCGGTCTGGCGGCAAACCATGACCTGATCATCTGCGTCGATTGCGGCACCCTCAGCCATGATCCCATTGGTGCGGCGGTGGGGGCGGATGTCATCGTGCTCGACCACCATCTCGGGGCCGAAGCCCTGCCCCCCGCCCTGGCCGTGGTCAACCCCAACCGGCAGGACGAAACCGGCGATCTCGGCCATCTCTGCGCGGCGTCTGTGGTGTTTTTGATGCTGGTCGAGGCCAATCGCCTGCTGCGCGAGGACGGCACCAAAGGCCCCGACCTCATGGCCATGCTTGATCTTGTCGCACTGGCGACCGTGGCCGATGTGACCCCGCTGATCGGCGTCAACCGGGCCTTTGTGCGTCAGGGGCTGAAGGTCATGGCCCGGCGCGAACGGGTCGGTCTCCGGGCGCTCGCTGATATCGCCCGGATGGATCAGGCGCCCACCCCCTACCACCTTGGCTTTCTGCTGGGGCCAAGGGTCAATGCGGGTG
>JBATDH010000105.1:0-5617 GCA_049663365.1 Albidovulum sp.
GGTCCACACTGCGCATGGTGCCGATCTGTTCGGTAAGGGCGGCCTGCATGTGATCAGGCAGCTTGCGCAGGGGCAGATCGGAACCTTGCGCCACCAACAAACGCACGATGACGGCAGCCTTTTGGCGACCGGTCATGGCGATGCTGGAAACCGGTACATTCCGGGACAAGGATTTGCCACCCGTGGGCGGCATGGGTGCAAGTGCCGTCAATCAAGTCCCCTTCGTGCAGAACACGAAAAGAACAATCGCAAAATGCGGTTAAAAGGCCGTTAGGAACCTTTCAGATATCTCAGCTTCCGACGGTGACGCAGGTGCGGGTGCTGGCATCCCAGCTTTGCCCATCGGCGCAACTGATCTGCGCCTGGCGCGCGTCATGATCGCAGCCTTGGGCAAAAACGCTTGCAGGCATCATCAATGTCGCAAGTAAAACGGCAGTAAGAATTGGCTTCATGGCGATGACTCCATCTTTACGTGGGGTAATGGTGCCACTGATGGCGGGGTGCGGGCAAGTCCGGGGTTTCCGATAGCCGGTATGTTCACACGATTGTGTGCAGGGCCCGCTATGCGCCGAACACCCGTCCAAAGATCGTGTCGACATGTTTGGTGTGATAGCCAAGGTCGAATTTTTCCTCGATCTCGGCGGGCGAAAGGGCGGCTGTCACCTCGGGATCGCCCAGCAGTTCGGTTTTGAAATCAGCGCCCTTTTCCCAGACCTTCATCGCGTTGCGCTGCACAAGCCGGTAGGCATCCTCGCGGCTGACGCCCGCCTGAGTCAACGCCAGAAGTACCCGCTGTGACATGACCAGACCACGAAATTTATTCATGTTTGCCAGCATGTTATCGGGGTATATTACCAGTTTTTCCACGACCCCGGCCAGCCGGTTCAGCGCGAAATCAAGGGTGATCGTCGCATCCGGGCCGATGGCCCTTTCAACGGATGAATGCGAAATGTCGCGCTCATGCCAAAGCGCCACATTCTCCAGCGCGGGGACCACCGCCATGCGTACAAGCCGGGCAAGACCGGTGAGGTTTTCGGTCAACACCGGGTTGCGTTTATGGGGCATCGCGCTTGATCCCTTCTGGCCGGGGCTGAAAAACTCTTCGGCCTCCAGCACCTCGGTGCGCTGCATGTGGCGAATTTCGGTGGCGATGTTTTCGATGGAACTGGCGATGACGCCCAAGGTGGCAAAGAACATCGCGTGGCGGTCGCGCGGGATCACTTGCGTGGAAATCGGTTCCGGGCGCAGGCCAAGCTTTTCGCAGACATGTTCTTCGACCGCCGGGTCGATATTGGCGAAGGTGCCGACAGCACCGGAAATTGCGCCGGTAGCGATTTCCCAGCGGGCCTTTTCCAGCCGGTTCTTGTTCCGATCCATTTCCGCGTAAAAGCGCGCGAAGGTCAGGCCCATTGTCGTAGGCTCTGCGTGGATGCCGTGACTGCGACCGATACGCACGGTGTCCTTGTGCTCATGGGCCCGCTTTTTCAGCGCGGCCAGAACCCGGTCCATATCGCCCAGCAGAATGTCGGCGGCGCGAACAAGCTGGACGTTGAGTGTGGTGTCGAGCACATCCGACGAGGTCATGCCCTGATGCACGAACCGAGCATCGTCGGCACCAATGTGTTCGGCCAGATGGGTGAGAAAGGCAATGACATCGTGCTTGGTCACAGCCTCGATCTCATCTATCCGGGCGACGTCGAATTCGACATCCTTGGCGCGCCAGACGGCCTCCGCGTTCGCCTTGGGAATGACGCCGAGGGCGGCCATGGCGTCGCAGGCATGGGCCTCGATTTCGTACCAGATGCGAAACTTGGTCTCGGGCGACCAGACGGCAACCATTTCGGGGCGGGAATAGCGGGGGATCATCGGCGCGGCCTTTCCGTTGTCTCGGGCTTGGCGGTGTCCTAGACTGAGGGCGGCGGGGAAACAAGCGACGGCAGGCGGAATGCACAAAAAGATCACTCTGGCGACGGTGGCGGCGCTGCTGTGCGGCCCATGCTTTGCCGAGGATTGGACACCTTTTGACGGGGCGGCGATTGCAGCGGCGCTGACCGGACGGGCGCTGGTCTACGAGGATGGCGCGCGGCAGAGTTTTCGGCACGGTGGCGGTATCACCTACAGCCTCGGCGCAGGTCTCAGCGAGGGGCGCTGGCGCGTCGAGCGAGACACCTATTGTTCCAACTGGCCACCATCGGGAACGTGGAGTTGTTATGGGTTGGATTTTGACACAGCAAGCGGTCAGTTGCGCTTTGTCGGGCCTGGTGGGGGCGTGACCGCAGGGGCCTATGACGATTGATGAGCATTCTGCCGCAGTTATCTGATTTTATAGGGGAGTGGCGGCTGGAACGGGTGATCGAAGATCGCTTATCGGGGCAGGCAGGGCGGTTTTCCGGGCGCGCGCATTTCTCCGCGATTGCGGCAGGTCTGGAGCGGAAAGAGCTTGGGCCGAATCGGAATTCACTCCAGGAACGGGCGATTTCCGACAAGGGTGGTTCTTTCAAAGCTCCTCACGCCTTAGCCTATCATGAAGCAGGCGAGTTGCGCATGGGGGCCGGTCCGGCGCTGATGGCCGAACGCCGCTATCTCTGGCATGCAGAGGCCGGACAGATTTGCGTGGATCATGCCGACGGGCGTCCGTTCCATGCGTTCGACCCCAAGGCACCCCAGGCACGGCATTGGTGCGATCCTGACGACTATCAGGTGTGCTACGCCTTTGGCCGCTGGCCAGAATGGCGGGCCAAATGGGTGGTGACGGGGCCGCGCAAGAATTATACGATGACGAGCACTTACAGCCGCGACTGGTGATTGGGGCAGGCCAGGTATTCTGCGCGAGATCCCGCTGGGCAGCGCTCAGGTTGCGGGAATCGGCTCTGACAGCCGGGTCTCGACCTTTGCGCCTTTTTCCAAAGTCCGGTGGACCGGGCATTTATCGGCGATTTCCAGAAGTCGGGCGCGTTGATCGGCATCCAGATCGCCCAGCAGCGTGATCTCCCGGTGAAAAACATCGATCTTTTCCAACCCGGTTTGCGCGTCTTTGGCATGGCTTTTCGCATGACTGACATCAACGCTGACATGGGTCAGCGGCCAGCCCTTGCGCCGCGCATACATGCGGATTGTCATCGAGGTACAGGCCCCCAGACCGGCAGCGAGAAAGCCGTAGGGCGACATGCCCCGATCGGTGCCGCCATAGCCTCTGGGTTCATCGGCAAGGGAGTGATGCGCGCCGGACATTACATCTTGCAAGAACCCCTGGGGGTCGGCTTCGGACACGCGGGTGATGCCTTCGGGGGCGTTTTCCAATGGTTCTGGCCGGACCAGATCAAGGTAGCGCGAAGCCCAGGCGGCAATAACCCCGGCGGCATATTCGGCATCGGCAGGGCGTGACAAGAGGTGATCGGCGTCGTCGAGGGTGACAAAGCTTTTTGGGTGTCTGGCGGCCTTGAAAATCTGCGCGGCGTTTTCGATGCCGACGATGCTGTCGCGCGGCGCGTGCATCACCAGCAGCGCGCATTTCAGGCCGGTGATCGCCGGGGCGAGGTTTTCGGCGGCGACCTCCTTGACCAGATCACGGCCAATGCGGATCGGGCGACCGCCCAGATCGACCTCGGCAGAACCGTCGGTTTCGATCCGGCTGAGGGCATCGGCGAAGTTGTGGGTGACGTGGCCGGGATCGAACGGCGCACCGACGGTGACGACGGCCCTGGCACTGGCGATACTGCCCGCCGCTTTCAGAACGGCGGCCCCGCCGAGCGAATGGCCGATCAGCAGGCTGGGTGCCATGTCGCGGCCTGCGAGGTAATCGGCGGCGGCGTGAAGGTCGGCCACGTTGGAGACAAATCCGGTGGCACCGAAGTCGCCCTGTGACTGGCCAAGGCCGGTAAAATCGAAGCGCAGTACGGCGATACCCATCGCCGCCAGACGCGCGGCAATCCGGCGCGCGGCGATGATGTCCTTGCCGCAGGTAAAGCAATGGGCAAAAAGTGCTGTGGCAAGGTGCGGGCCATCGGGCAGGTCAAGCCGGGCGGCGAGCGTCGCGCCGGAATGGCCGGTAAATGTGACTTTCTCGGTCGGCATGAATGACCCCGGTTTTGTTCATCAGGACCGATACGTTGGGCCGCTTCCCATCGGCTTGCAAGCTCTGTGCCCTTTGCCTCACGACATGGTGACGCAGGCAAGGAAACAAGGAGCCGTGAATTGAAACCGTGCTGTGCTGTTGCCCAATCTTCGGCGGAATTTTGGCGCGGGTTAGGCGGTCTGCCTTCAACCTCTATTGGGGCTGACTTCGCGATGCAGGCAGAGCCTTCGGGTTCAAATCGCCATTCACCCAAAGACTCTGCCGCGATATGTCATGCTGTTGAAGTCAGTTTCGTGACTTGTCGACCATCTTGCCCTTGGAAATCCATGGCATCATGGCGCGCAGCTTTTCGCCGATCTTTTCGATCTGGTGTTCGTCATTCAGGCGGCGGGTGGCCTTGAACATCGGCTGGCCGACGGCATTTTCGATCATGAAGTCGCGCACGAATTTGCCGGTCTGGATGTCGGACAACACTTCTTTCATCCGCGCCTTGGTCTCGGCATAGGGCAGGATGCGCGGGCCCGAGACATATTCGCCGTATTCGGCGGTGTTGGAGATCGAATAGTTCATGTTGGCGATGCCGCCTTCATAGATCAGATCGACGATCAGCTTGACCTCGTGCAGGCATTCGAAATAGGCCATTTCCGGCTCGTATCCGGCCTCGACCAGGGTTTCAAACCCCATGCGGATCAACTCGACCAGACCGCCGCACAGCACCGCCTGCTCGCCGAACAGGTCGGTTTCGCATTCCTGGCGGAAATTGGTCTCGATGATGCCGGACCGACCGCCGCCGATGGCCGAACAGTAGGACAGGCCCAGCTCCATCGCCTTGCCGGAAGCATCCTGATGCACCGCCACCAGGCAGGGTACACCGCCGCCCTTGACATATTCGCCGCGCACGGTGTGGCCGGGGCCCTTCGGCGCCATCATGATCACATCGACGCCGGGCTTCGGCTCGATCAGGCCGAAATGCACGTTGAGACCGTGGGCAAAGGCAATGGCCGCACCTTCGCGCAGGTTGTCGTGGACATATCTGCGGTAGGTGTCGGCCTGCAATTCATCCGGCATGGTGAACATGATCAGGTCGGCCCATTTGGCGGCCTCGGCGATGCCCATCACTTTCAGGCCCTCGGCTTCGCATTTCTTGGCGGTGGCAGAGCCGTCGCGCAGGGCGATGACCACGTTCTTCGCCCCCGAATCGCGCAGGTTCAGCGCATGGGCGTGGCCCTGGCTGCCATAGCCGAGAATGGCAACCTTCTTGTCCTTGATCAGGTTGATATCGCAATCGCGATCGTAATAAACGCGCATCGGGCGCTCCCTTTGGTTGATTGATGGCGTGAGCATAGGGAGATTTCGCCAAATTGCCGTGCATAATTTGACAAAAATGGATGTTTGTGAAAGTTATCATGTGCCAAAAATGACATTTACAGAAAAATCATGCAAGTTGACGATACCGACCGGCGTATCCTGCGCCAACTGATGGCCGAACCAGGGCTGGCCACCGCCGATCTGGCCGACCGGGCCGGGGTGACGCCCGCGACC
>JBATDH010000106.1:0-2505 GCA_049663365.1 Albidovulum sp.
CATATGCCCAGGCGCTGTCCGACCGCACCGGCCCGATCCTGCCGCTGATCAGCGCGCTGCCCGACATGGGCCATGTGGCGCTTGAACGGCATGTCTGCGTCGACACCACCGCTTCGGGCGGCAACGCCCAGCTTCTCGCCGAGGCAGGGGCGGCGTAGGGCCTGACAGTCGGCATCAAATCGCCCCGTCGCCCGGAATCAAGCCGAAGGCGCCGGGCGCTCGCCCGGCTCGGCTTTCCGAAAATGGGCACGGTCAAAAACAGCAGCACATTTACCCTCCCCAAAAACCGCTTCCGCTTGACGAAACCCGGCGGATCGGAAAGCGTGGCACCATGTTCCCGATCCGCGATCATAACCCCTCGGCCCGCACACCCTATGTGACCTATGCGATCATTGCGCTGAATGTTCTCGTCTTCCTGATGCAACCCTCGGTCAATGGCGACCAGATGGCATTGTCGGGTTTCTGGCGCAACTGGGCGATGATCCCCGCCGCCGTCACCCAAGGGGGCGAGTTTCGCGGCATCCTGACCTCGATGTTCCTTCACGCCGGGATCATGCACCTGGGGGGCAACATGCTCTTCTTGTGGATTTTCGGCGACAACCTCGAAGACCAGATGGGCCCGGTCGGCTTTGCCGCCTTTTACCTGGCCTGCGGCATCGCCGCCGCCCTCACCCATATCGCCGCCGATCCCGGATCGCTGATCCCGACGGTCGGCGCTTCGGGGGCGATTGCCGGCGTTATGGGCGGCTATCTTTTGCTGTTTCCCAAGGCCAAGGTCGATGTGCTGGTGATTTTCGTGGTCTTTTTCCGGGTCTTCACCATCTCGGCCTGGGTGGTGCTGGGCATCTGGTTTGCCATTCAACTGTTCAGCGGCCTCGGCGCACCGGCCAGCCAAGGCGGTGTCGCCTATTGGGCCCATGCCGGGGGGTTTTTCGCGGGGATCATCCTGACACTGCCGGTCTGGCTGAAACGCGGCGCGCAAGGCTTCTGGCAGCGCACCGACGGTCGCCCGCCCCATCCCGAAGCCGAGTATTCGCGGTCCAACGTGCCGCTCATCCGCCGGAAACGCTGACATGCTGCCCAAAATCACCACGCCCCACCGCCTGACCTGCCATTGCGGCGCGGTTGAGCTTTCGGTGATCCTGACGGACGGCCTCAACACTGCCAACCGCTGCGATTGCTCGTTTTGCGCCAAACGCGGGGCGGCGGCTGTCACGGCCCCGCTCGATGGTGTGAAGATCGTCAAAGGCGCAGACAACCTGATGCTCTATCAATGGAATACCGGCACCGCCAAACATTACTTTTGCAAGACCTGCGGCATCTACACCCATCATCAGCGCCGATCAAACCCCAATGAATACGGCCTGAATGTAGCCTGCCTTGAAGGCGTCAACCCGCGCGATCTGGGCGATATCCCGTGGTCGGACGGCATCAACCACCCGTCCGACCGGATCACAGCCCCAGATACCGATCCGTGACATCAGGTGTCAGGGTGGCCATCGGCCCTGACCAGACCGTCGCGCCGCGTTCAAGGATGACCGCATGGTCGGCGATCTGGCGCAATTCCTTCAGCGATTTGTCGATCACCAGAATGGCCATCCCGGTTTCGCGCTTCAGTTTGGCAATCGCCGCCCAAATCTCCTGCCGCACCAAGGGGGCCAGCCCTTCGGTCGCCTCATCCAGGATCAACAGCCGCGGATTGGTCATCAGCGCCCGGCCAAACGCCAGCATCTGCTGCTCGCCCCCCGACAGCGACGCCGCCAATTGCCCCTGCCGTTCGCCCAGACGCGGAAACAGCGCTTCGACCCGCGCCCGGTCCCAAAGGCCGGGGCGTGCCGCGGCCGTCAGGTTTTCGCCGACCGTCAGGTTGACAAAACACCGCCGCCCCTCGAAAACCGGGCCAATGCCCAGCCGTGCCGCCTTGTGCGCAGGCAAGCGGCCCAGATCGCATCCAGCAAACTCAACCCGACCCGACCGCAACGCCAGCACCCGGCAGATCACCTTGACCGTGGTCGATTTGCCCATGCCGTTGCGCCCCATCAGCGCCAGAACCTCGCCCGCAGCCAGCGCCAGATTGACATCGTAAAGCGCCTGTGACGCGCCGTAAAACGCGGCCACACTGGACAGCGACAGCAGGCTCACACTTCTTCCCCCAGATAGGCTCGGCGCACTTCGGGGTCGCGGCGCACCTCGTCGACTGTCCCGGTCGCGATCACCGAGCCGTAGACCAGCACCGAAATCCGGTCGGCCAGCGCGAAAACCGCATCCATGTCATGTTCGACCAGCAGGATCGGCGCCTCGCCCCGCAACCCGTCCAGAAATCCGGTCAGTGCCTTGGACCCTTCGCCCCCCAGACCCGCCATCGGTTCATCCATGACAAAGGCCTTGGGCGACAGCGTCAGCGCCACGGCCACCTCCAACTGGCGGCGCTGGCCATGCGATAGTTCGGACGCCCTTTGCGCCCTCTGGTCCTGCAAGCCCACCCGCGCCAGCGCCGCTTCGGCA
>JBATDH010000107.1:0-15267 GCA_049663365.1 Albidovulum sp.
CGATGACCAACCGTGCCCAAGGCTCCCGGAGCTGTCCGGGAATTACCGAAATCCCTGTCCGGGATTTACCGAAACGCGTGTCCGGGAATTACTGAAATCCGTGTCCGGGAATTTGCGAAACCCGCACTGGGAAAACGATCCGGCGATGAATTTCCCTAAGGCGATCAAAATTCATTCGCGTCGGTACTGGCGGGAAGATGAAATTGATGAGTGGCTGGAGCAGAAAAAAGAGGGGTGAACCATGACATATCAAATGGAAAACCCCGGTGCGACGGCAATCGCAACCGGGGCAACTTTCGAAGCATATCACTTCAAGACAAAATACTATCGCCTTGAAGCCGAATGGGCAACCGCTTTGGTGTTCTGTCTTGGCAAAGTCAGCCATGAAATCGGGGCGCAAATCTGTACGGCTTACCTGGACGATTTGCGCACAGAAGGGCCGGTGCTGGCCATGTTCAACGATATTCGCGCCGAGGCAGAGTTTTGGGCGGATAGCGCCCACGTCCACGAAATTTTGGCCGTCACGCTTGCAGGGATAAATCGCCTTGGCAAAATGGCTCTTGGCCTGAATATGCGCAAGCGATTGTTCATGGCGCTCTGGGACAGCTTCGATGATGTCACGCGGCTGAGTTTCGCCCGCAAGTCCGGCATGATCGGGGGTGCGGTATGATGGCCAACACCACCGAACTTCGCGGCGAAGTCGCTATGGTGTACGCCGGGGCCGAAGGCTGGTGGTGCCATAGCTTCGACAAGCACGGCGACAGCGGCCAGCTTCTTTCGTCGCCCCGCACGAAGCGCGAGGCGAATACCTGCGGGGCGAGTCTGGCGCGGGAGTTGAGCCTTGATCTGGCAGTCTGGGGTGAGGTATGAAATTGCTTCGCACCCCCGACGACATGCCGCCTTCGGTGCCACTCGAAGCCTATCAGGGCGAAGCGACGGATGGCGCCCCGATCACCGCATACTCAGGGATCGAAAGCACCCCTGACTTTCTCCGCCGTGCCATACCGCCCCGCTACATTGTTGACGGGGTCATTCAAGCCAACCGTCTCTATTCTCTCTGTGGCTTCACCGGCCACGCCAAGACCTCGCTCGCGCTCAAGCTGGCGTTTTGTGTAGCCCGCGGCGTAGTGTTTGGCGACAAGGAGACGGAACAAGGTTCAGTGCTGTTCCTGGCCGGTGAAAACGCCGACAACGTGATTACCCAATATCAGGCGCTTTTGATCGCCAAAGGTGTAAAGCCGGAGAGCGTCCCGGTGTTCTGGCACTACGGCAACTTTCGCCTCAAAGACAGCATGGCGGCGCTGAAAGCGGATGCCGAGAATATCCCAGATCTTCGGCTGATTATTGTGGACACACTCCAAGCGTTCTTTCCCGGCGACAACGATAACGACAACATGCAGATGTTGGAGGCTGCGCGCCAATTTCGCCCGCTTAACTCTCTACCAGGGAATCCGACCGTGATTGTCCTGTGCCATCCTTCGGGAAAACGCCCGGACAAGAGCAACCTCGTCCCGAGGGGTGGCGGGGCGTTCCTCAACGAAGTGGACGGCAATTTTTCTGTCTGGCGCGACGCGGACGGGGCAATCACGCTGCACACCCAGGGCAAGCACCGGGGCGCCTGGTTCGACCCGATGGTTTTCAAGATCGAAGAACGCAGCTTTGACGAAATCGCCGATGCCAAGGGCCGCCCAATCCCACAGGCCGTGGTGCGTGTGTTGCTGGTCTCAGAACAAGTGGAAGCGAAGAAGTCGCGCGAGAGCCTTGAATCGCACATTCTCAGGGCGATTGAACGCAACGCGAACATAAGCGTTCGGGCACTCGCCCATGACCTCAACATCGGCAAGACGGGCGCGGCGAATTTGGTCTCCGAAATGGTTGAGCAGCGGCTTGTGAAGCGCAGCGCGGGAAAGCTTTTTCTGACCGAAAAAGGCTCGAAGATGCTCAGCGATGCTGGCCTGTGAAACTGTCCAAACCGCCTGGACAGTCCAACGCGGACAGTTTGCTTGGACAGCTTTGGACAATTTCAAATTTAGTTATTCAAATTCAAATACTTACTCTAACTCAACCCCTGGACAAAAGTCTGTCCAATCACACTGTCCGTCCACAGCTCTTTCTAAGCTGTGGACATGTGGACACTTCGGACAAAAAGGAAAGACAGCACTCGCAGAAACCAAATAGGCAATGACAATGGCCAGTCAAAAGCGCATGAAATTTGAAGTGGTGCCAAAAGCTGTCAAGAAATGTCAAGGATCGCACAGAGAGGATGCAACATGCTCAACATGCACGACACAAAATGCAAACAGCAACACCATAAAACGCTCAGGGATCAACCGATGCTCTTTTGCGCGGAATACCTTCTGGACCTGAATGGAACACAAGCCGCGATACGCGCGGGCTATTCACCCCGCACCGCTGATCAGCAAGCAAGCCGTCTGCTTCGTGATCCACGTGTTCAATTGCGCATTTCAGAGTTAAAGCAAACCCGTGTCGAAAGGTTGGAAATGCGCGTCGATGCCGTCGTGCATCGCTTGGCACAGATTGCATTTGCGGATGCAACAAAGCTCACTGGATATCGTATCGGACCGTGTCGCTACTGCTGGGGCGTTGGACACGAATATCAGTGGAAAACACCCCGAGAATGGCAAGAAGTCGTCAAGAACTCGAAAGTGGATAACAAACCGGCAGACTGCAAAGGCGGATTTGGCTACGCCCTTTCAGGACGGGTAAACCCCGATTGCCCCGAATGCGGTGGCGCCGGCATCGGCCATGTTTGGTTCGCCGATACTTCGATGCTGGATGACGCAACTGCCGTGTTGTTCGAAGGCGTCAAGAAAAGCCGCCATTGCAAAGAGTTCAAATTGGCCAACAGAATGCGGGCGCTGGAATTGCTCGCTGACCATCTCGGAATGTTTGACAATGTTAATAAAATCGCGCGGACAGACGGTTTGAGGGTCGAACAATACTTAGGGTAAGTGATTGAAAGTTATAAGACTCGGAGACAAGGGTATGGCCAAGGCTGAAAAACACGCAACAAAGACTAGGAAGCAGATCTGGTCGCCATTGAACAACATCATTCCAACAAGCGGGGCGGTGAGTTCTACACCCCCCGTTCCGTCGTCCGCACAATGGTTGAAATGCTGGAACCCTACAAAGGCCGCGTGTATGACCCCTGCTGCGGATCGGTCGGCATGTTCGTGCAATCGGAAAGGTTTGTCGAGGCGCATGGCGGCCGTCTGGGTGACATCGCTACCCGACACTCCTGAAAAGGAGCTAGGGTGACCAGGCTTGCAAGACCGGTCACCCACCTATGGCGCTATAGCCGCGCAGGGTTATTATTCGTTTCCACATAAATTCAATGAAAATCCCGGCTGGGGAAGAGCTTCTTTGCCTGATCTCTTGGGTGGAAGGCGCGGCCCGTGGTTGGTTGTAGTTTTGAACGTGGCGCATCATCCGCTTGCGGCAAGGTTTGACCGATTGCGCTTTGCATCGGGTGGCCAAGAGCTGCGAGTTTATGAGATAAATCCTGCACTTGTTGGGCGATTAGATGCACGACGATGCCTTCGCGCTGCAGATAGCCAGTGATCCGCAACAACCGCCCGCCGATGACAGCCCGGCGGAATTGTTCATACACTTTCGGCCACACAACGATGTTGCTGACACCTGTTTCATCTTCGAGCGTCAGAAATATCACGCCAGATGCGGTGCCGGGGCGTTGTCGGGTGATGACCAGCCCGCAGACCGAGACCCGCGCCAATGGGGCTGTAGCAAGCTCACCATGCGGCGTCGTATCGCTCAAATCAGGCCGCAACAACTCAACCGGATGCGCTTTGAGCGATAGGCGCATCGAGACAAAATCTTCAACAACCTCTTCACCGAGGTTCATTGTGGGCAGTTCAACCCGTGGTTCGGTTATGGCTTCTCCGTCTATGGGGTCACAAAAAAGAGGAAGCGGGTTGTCTGACCGGATTGCCTTGACTTGCCAAAGCGCATCGCGGCGGGTCATTCCCATTCCGGTAAAAGCATCTGCCTCGGCCAGTCGTTCCAGACCGCTGGGGCCGATCCCTGCCCGATGCCAAAGGCTTTGAATGTCCTGATACCCGTTGCCTCTGGCCGACACGATCCAGTCTGCGTCTTCTTGTTTCATGCCTTTGATCTGGCGAAATCCAAGCCGCAGGGACAACCGCCCGTCAGGGCGCTTTTCCAGATGATTGTCCCACCCCGACTGGTTCACGCAAATGGGTCGTATTTCGATGCCATGTTCGCGGGCATCCCGCACGATCTGGGCCGGGGCATAAAACCCCATAGGCTGGGAATTGAGCAATGCACAGGCAAAGGCCGCAGGATGATGGCATTTCAGCCAAGCCGAAACATAGGCCAGCATCGCAAATGCCGCTGCGTGGCTTTCGGGAAATCCATATTCACCAAAGCCCTCTATCTGTGAAAAGCAGCGGTCAGCAAAATCTGCCTCATAGCCGCGTTCAAGCATACCTGTGATAAACCGGTCCCGAAAGGTGCCGATGGTGCCCATCTTGCGGAACGTCGCCAGTGACCGGCGCAGATGATCGGCTTCTTCGGGGGTAAAGCCCGCGCCAACCACGGCAATTTGCATGGCCTGTTCTTGAAACAATGGCACCCCGTAGGTCTTACCCAGAACCTTTTCCAATTCACCCGAAGGGAATGTGATGGTCTCTTTGCCTTGACGGCGGTTGATGTAGGGGTGAACCATGCCGCCCTGAATAGGGCCGGGGCGTACAATCGCCACCTCAATCACCAAATCATAGAAGGTGCGGGGCCGCATCCGGGGCAGAAAGTTCATCTGCGCCCGACTTTCCACCTGAAACACCCCAATCGCATCCGCGATGCAGAGCATGTCATAGGTTTGAATATCCTCTTGCGGGATGGTGGAAATGGCGAGGTCAGGACCACCATGAAAAGCAATCAGATCAAAGCATTTTCGGATACAGGTCAGCATTCCCAGCGAGAGAACATCAACTTTCAGAATACCAAGGGTATCAATATCGTTTTTATCCCATTCGATAATGGTACGATCATCCATGGCTGCATTTTCGATGGGGCACAGTTCATCCAATCGCCCTTTGGTAATGACAAAGCCGCCCACATGCTGCGAAAGGTGGCGCGGAAAGCCGATGATGTCACCGATAAGCCGCAGGGTCTGGGCAAGGCGGCGATCCGTCGGATCAAGGCCAATCTCTCTAACGCGGCCAGCATCCACACCGCGCCCCGACATCCCCCAGATTTGCCCAGAAAGGCAGCCCAGCACGTCTTGGGATAATCCCATAACTTTGCCTACCTCGCGGATGGCGGCACGGGTGCGAAAATGAATGACGGTGGCACATAGACCGGCACGGTGACGCCCGTATTTCTCATAGATATGCTGGATGACTTCCTCTCGGCGTTCATGCTCAAAATCCACATCAATATCGGGCGGCTCGCCCCGGTGTTCGGACATGAAACGCTCAAACACCATTGAGATAACTTCGGGCTGCACATCGGTGATCCCGAGGGCATAGCAAAGAATCGAATTGGCGGCTGAACCGCGCCCTTGGCAGAGGATGCCCTGCGACCGTGCATAATCCACGATGTCATTGACGGTCAGAAAATAGGCGGCAAAGCCCAAGGTTTCGACCAGGGCTATTTCTTTTCGAACCAGCCCACGCACATGATCAGAAACACCGTTTGGGTAGCGGCGCTTTAACCCCTCTTCTGTCAGCCGTTCCAGTCGTGTCTGTGGCACTTCATCGTTGCTGATCTCATCGGGGTATTCGTAGGAAAGCTCTGACAGGCAAAAGCTGCATTTATCGGCAATTTCCTGGGTGCGCCTAATGGCAGCGGGATGTCTGGAGAACAGCCGCGCCATATCAGCCGCCGCTTTCAATCGGCGTTCGGAATTGGGTAAGGCACGAGTGCCGATTTCATCTATGGTACAGCCTTCGCGGATTGAGGTTAGCACATCGGCCAACTGCCTGCGCGAGCCGTGATGCATGAGCACATCCCCAACCGCAACCATCGGCGCGGCGGTAAGGTGGGAGAGCGCCAGACATTGATTGAAATGCCTCTGGTCACTACCATTATAGCGCGGCACACATCCCACATAGACACTGGCCGGAAAACGTCTGGCCAGTGCCTTGATATGATCCGCAACCCTACGGTCGTTCTTCTGCGGCAAGGCAATCAGGATCATACCTGCCACGCCGTCCAGCAAATCCTTGTGAAAAAGCTGGCAGTCGCCTTTCTCAGCGCGACGTTTCCCAAGCGTTAGCAACCGAGACAGGTGTTCATAGCCCTTACGGTCACGCGGTAATGCAACCCATTCAACCGGGCTGTCTTGCAAGACCAATCTTGCCCCGACGATTAACTTGGGCAGTTGCGCTGTGGCAGGCCGCGCTACACCTGCGCTTTCAAGCTCTTGGCGACTGCTATGATCCATTTGCAGGTTTGAACGGATGGCAATCTGATCCCTGGAATTGCGCCTGAGTTCTTTAAGTGCCGCATAAGCCCGCACCACACCAGCCAAGGAATTCCGGTCCGTGACCGCGATAGCTGATAATCCCAACTCAGCGGCACGGATCACCAGTTCCTCGGGATGCGATGCGCCGGTCAGGAAGGTGAAATTGCTGGTGCAGCAGAGTTCGGCATAGGTCATGCAAACTCCCCCTGAACATACCATCCGGGGTGTTGTGGCGTGTAAAACATCCAGAGCCTGCGGCCCTCCCGGGTTTCCACTTTCCAGTAGTCACGTACCCCGTGCTGCCAGTTTTCATCATCCAGCCACCATTCCGGCGCAATCCGTTCCGGGCCAGTGCAACGGGCGGTCGTGAAAGCCATCCGCCGCCACCTGAACTGACGGGGCGGGCGTCGGTCATTGGCCGCTATATGTTCTGGCCGAAACATCCGAATTGGGCGCGGCGACATTGCAACCCATACACCGGTCGCCTCAGACCACGCTGCCGGTGCAACGATGAAACTGTGTTCAGGAATGTGGCTGTCAGCAGGTAGAAACCGAAGGATATTTTCCAGCCCAATCCGATTACCCAACCTCGTCATGAGGTCATGAAGCCCATCTTGTCTATTTGGGCGGCATTGGGTGACCTGCTCGGCGGGCAGAGATTCAACTTGCGTGGCTTCCAGCCGCAACTGGTCAATGCCAAAACCGGCATCCAGATCATTCACACCCCGTTCAAACAGGAGCAGTATGCGCTTGGGATCACGCAAAGGCCGGGCAAGATGCAACTCGACAATCAGGTCCGATTTATCCACCCGGCGACAGGTCAGGTTAAGAACCCTTGCGCCTGCTTCCTTCTCAGCCAGTTTGGAGCAAATTGGAGGTAACAGTCGATCAATCCCGGCCATCACATCTTTGGTCAGCCCGATAGGGTCAGGCAAGCTAAGTCGAGCTGAATAAGTCGTCGGTTGGACATCTGGCGAAATGCTTTCAGACTGCATTCCCAAGGCCCGATCAAGCTGCATCAGCACAGAAGCGCCAAAGCGTTGTCCCAATGTGGACCGGGGAAGCTCGGCCAGCTGTCCTATCCGTTTTATGCCCAAGCGCTGAAGGGTGGTATCTTCCTGTTCGGTGATGCGCAGACTGGCAACAGGCAACGCACCTGTGGCCTTCAATGTTTGGCCGACAGGGGCAATTCCTTCGCCGTAATGGGCCAAAGCCCAAGCAGCGCCGCGCGTATCGGCGATACCGATGCTGACCGATAGGCGGGACCGTTTCAGGCGCAGGCGTATGTCATCGGCAATGGTTTCTTCACTGCCAAACAGGTGGGCTGATCCGGTGATATTAAGTAACAACCCGTCTTGGTCATCCCGGCCAACCCAAGGGCAATATCGGGTGGCCCATCGCGCCAATCCTTGTAAGAAAAGCTGATCCTTACGTATATCCTGCACACAGGTTCGCAGGTTCGGGTATAAGGCCCTCGCATCGGACAGACCCATGCCTGCGCATAGCCCGGCTTCTTCAGCATAGGTGTTCAGGCAGATCAGACGGTCCGCATTCTTGATTTGGGCAATGACGGCGAATGGCCCCTCACAAGGTTCGCGCCGCAAGAGACGATCGCTGGCCAACCTCGGAAACCACAGTGATACGATGCGTTTCGTCATTCCAACGCATATTCCAAGCGCTTAATGTTCCTGATTTGTTCTTGGTAATGGTCCAACGCATCAGAGTCGAGTCCTGTTCATCATAGAGGGGCGCGGCCTGCCACCGCGTTTGGGCGGCATTGCTGCCCATCCCATCGGGTACAATCATCAGGCCTGTTGTTCCACCCGCTTCCGCCGCCAGCTGCAATCTGCGTCCGGCAGTCAACGTCAGGGGTTGGGTAATTTCCGACACGACGATTGAAACCGCCCCGGATCGCAAAGCCTCTTCCGTCGCCGCCAAAAGGTCAGCCGCATTGCTGCACTTGCCAATTAGCAGGTTATGGGGGTTGCAATAAGGCAGCAGACCAACCGGATTGATCACTTCACCTTGCCAACCCTCGACAAACCATATCGCAGAACCTTGCACCAACCCGCAGGCAATCCCCGCGAAACAAAAACTCCCAGCCCCGGCTACCTCATGGTAACGGGAGACGGTCAGTGGGAAGACATCCGAAAACAGCATGGCCATAGCATAGATAGTTCACAGTTTGTTCCGTGAGCAAGGATTAAACATCAAGCCCGTCGGTTTCAATCAACTCGGGGCCGTCATCGTGAATTCCAAAGGGGCGGACGGGAGTAGCAATAATATTGCCCGCCCAGCTTGTGCCTAAAGATTCGATGGCCGTTTGATCGCTCTCGCTGCGATTGAGCCACGAAAGCAACTCGGAGGAATTCAGCATGACCGGCATTCGGGGGTGCAGATGCTGCAAGTCTTCGGATGCGTTCCGGGTCAGGATGGTGCAGGTACATTGTCCGTCATTGAGTGTGGAATACAAACCGGCAAAGAAGAAGACTGGCAGGTTGCTTTGTGGTGCGATGAACCACGGCTGTTTTGCAGCTTTGGGGCCGGTCCATTCATAGTAGCCGGAGGCTGGCACAATGCACCGCCCTGATGTCCAAGCCGCTCTGAAAGTCGGCTTTTCGAACGCTGTCTCAATCTTAGCGTTGAAGGTTGTCGCCTTCCACTCTTTGACATCGCCACGATGCCAATGTGGAACAAACCACCATCGCGCGTGGCCCGCGCTTAGGCTGCCATCTCGAAGATGTGCAAACGAGACGGTCTGTGTCGGCTTGATGTTGAACGACACCTCGCCTGACACAGACGAGATAATCGAAAGGGCATCATGATACTGCGCCCAATTACTCTCACCAAGAATGAACCGTCCGCACATGAGTTAGATTACTACATGAAAAGTGCCTGCTCGCATCTCATGTATGAAGCGGAATAAAACGCCACCTTGAAGTCGTTGCGATGGGTCTTTGACCGCCGGATTGTGAACTGCAAGGGCGGCCTTGAAAGCTTCTCGGTCGGGAAAATTACGCAAATCCCCTAATTCGACCCAACCAATTGTGACATAGCCGCCTTCGACGGGGCCATTCCCTACCTGCTGGTCCATATGGATGCCCCAAACGGCGGTTAGTTCTTTCATGTTCACGCTCGTTGTAAATCTTCCTGCCACAGCAAATTTGGATCGCTCGGAATGACATTGGTCGGAATTACCCGCCCTCATCAACAGAAATTACCCGTCGGATGTCATTTCCCTTGGTGCCGACCGCCGACGGGCACCGCACACCGGCCAGGGCCACGACATCGAACAGCTCGCTGATGACCCCCTCGATGCGAACCCATTCAACCGTGTCACCGCTGCGCATGTCGATCACCAACAGACCACAACGGGCGTCGGCGTCATGCTTTGCAAGCGCGTGGTCCAACGCCAGACCCGCAAACGTCTGGTTTTCACGCGGCAAGGACAGGCCAACCACGGCGTAATTCCCCATGAACGCCAGACCGCGCGCATAGCCAGGGCAAAAGGTCACGGCGGTAAATGTGCCCGAGGCTGCATCAATCCAGCCAAACTCGCCGGTCCCTGAGTTCAGGAGCCAGAGCCGCCCATCCCGCAGCCGTGGCGAATGCGGCATCGACAGACCACTGGCCACGGTCTCACCCGAGGCAACATCGATAACGATGCCCCCATCTGCCCGGCGGTCGCGCCAGCCGTCCGTGACATCAGACCGTGAGGCGCAGGTCACATAGCGCGGCTTTCCTGCCTCCATCGCCAGGCCGTTCAGATGGCAGCGGTCCTCTGCCGCAAGACGGCTGATGAAGGAGGGCCGCCATATGGGCCGAAAGCTGTGACCGTCCGATGAAGGCGCAGATCGTGGCCGAGACGTTGATGGAGGGTGCAACGGTGGGCGCTGTGGCGCGGCGGTATGATATCATGCCTAAAAAATACATTGAGGAAGAATCGCTGTCGCACGGAAATTTTGTTCCCCCAGTGTTCCCCAATAGAAAAACACCCAGAATAGCGGAGTAAAAATTTCAATTTAACTATTTGATTTATTTGGTGGAGCCAAGCGGGATCGAACCGCTGACCTCTTGAATGCCATTCAAGCGCTCTCCCAACTGAGCTATGGCCCCACCGGAGGTCCGGGCGTTTCTGCCCGCGTGGCAGGCGTATAGGCAAGCGGGCGGAATGGCGCAAGCGGAAAATGGGGTGATGATCGACAAGTTCGCCGGTAAGGCGATGGGCATCGGCGCAGGCGACCGGACGGCGAAAAGCTGAAGCTTTCGGGATCAGATGGAAGCACAGCCCAATCCAAGACGGGCGGGCGTTGAAAATGGATGGGTCTTGCCGTTGATCTGGTGAACCGGATCAACGGCAAGTCACTGTCGGTCACTCATGACGCCTGTCAGGCTGTCCGTTCCCGGTCAGTCGTCGTCAGACGAGGCGACATCGGCGATTTCGTCCAGCGAAACATCATCGTCGTCGTCATCTTCCAGAAGATCATCATCGAGATCATCATCCGAGCTGTCATCGTCGTCGACAACGACATCGGCCAGATCATCGACTTCTTCGGCTTTTTCTTTGACGGCAGTCTTTTCGGCGACCATGGTGCGGCCACGGCTGACAACCAGGCTTTCGGCCGTGAATGTGTGTTCACATTCCGGGCAGGTCATGGGATCGCGCTGCAGGTCATAAAACCGGCTGGCGCATTTCGGGCAGAGACGCTTGACGCCCCATTCATCTTTGGGCATGGAAAAACTCCTTCCACTGCGCGGGCTATTCGAGGATCGACGCCAACTGCCATAAGTGCGCTTGGGTGTCAAAGGCTTTTGGCCGGATATTGTCTTGCTGACCGCTTTGTGCTTTTCGCTGCATCCGGAATGGCTATTCTGACCGCATCCAGAGAGGCGAGAATGACGCTGAAAACACTGCCCGGCGACCCCCCGGTCGAAATCACCCTGCGCCGGACGGCGCGGGCAAGGCGGTTTTCGCTGCGCGTCTCGCAACTGGACGGGCGGGTGACCCTGTCGATGCCGCTGCGGTCGCATGAGGCCGAGGCGCTTGCCTTTGCGCAAGACAAGGCCGCCTGGATACGGCAGATGCTGGCCGGAACGCCGCAGCGGCAGGTCATCGCACCCGGCCAGCAGGTTCTGTTCGAGGGGCGGAAACTGACGGTGCTCTCCTGCGCCGAAATACGTGCGGTGCGTGTCGAGGGCGATCGCCTGCTGGTGCCGAGGGGTGGGGCGCAGGCCGGTGCGCGGGTGCAGGCCTTCCTGAAGCTGATGGCGCGCCAGAGGTTGCAGCGGGCCAGCGAACGCTATTGCGGCGAACTTGGCCGCCCGTTCCGGCGCATCAGCTTGCGCGATACGCGGTCGCGCTGGGGGTCTTGTACGACCGATGGCGCGTTGATGTATTCCTGGCGGCTGATCATGGCACCGCCCGCCGTGCTTGACTATGTGGCGGCCCATGAGGTCGCGCATCTTGCGGAAATGAACCATTCACCAGCATTCTGGGCGGTCGTGGCCGGGTTGATGCCAGAGTACAAATCCCATCGCCAATGGCTGCGCCGCCATGGTTCGGCGCTGCATCAGGTCGATTTCACCGGGTGAACCGGAACGTCCGGGCGATTGACGTTGTGGCTGATTTCGTGATCACACTGGCCCATGCAAAGCCAGCCCCGCCCCGCCGAGTCCGCCGTCGCCGAACATGACCGGCTGTACCGTTCCTTGCGGATACAGATCATGCATGGTGAGTTGGGACCGGGGCAGGCGCTGACACTGCGCGGACTGGCCGGGATTTACGGCGTGTCGATGACGCCGGTGCGCGAGGCGCTGCGGCGGCTGGTGGCCGAAGGGGCGCTGATGCTGTCCTCGTCGGGGCGGGTTTCGACGCCCGAGCTGAGCCATGAGCGGATCGAGGAGCTGGCGGCGCTGCGGGCGCTGATCGAGACGGAACTGGCGAGCCGGGCGCTGCCGCGGGCGCATTTTGCCCTGATCGAGCGGATGCAGGTGATCAACATGGCCAATGCCGAAGCCGCGGCAAAGCAGGATGCGGTGGGCTATATCCGTACCAATCTCGAATTTCACCGCACACTTTATCTGCGTGCCCAGGCTCCGGCGATGCTGGCGGTGGCCGAAACCGTGTGGCTGCAACTGGGCCCGACGATGCGCGCACTTTATGCCCGGCTGCACCGGTCCAACCCGCCCCAGCATCACCGGATGATCATCGCTGCGCTGAAGGCGGGGGATGAACCGGCGTTGCGGCTGGCGGTGCGGACGGATGTGACGCAGGGATTGCGGCATCTGGTGGGGTGAATTTGACCCAGGATGAGTATTTTTACAAAGAAGAAACAGCAGGGCGTTTCGCGTTCAACCTGAATCACCTATCGCTACCTGAAATCAAAGATTTCAAAGTGTTAGCGTGTCGCGTTCAATCGCATTCATCTGTCAAACGCGACACGCCCTAGGTGACAAGTGATGTTTCAAGGCAAACACGAAATGCCTTTGGTTGAGGGTCACGAATGGATGGGGCCGTCGCCGCAGGCCAGGGCGGCTTCGCGCACCGCTTCGGAGAAGGTCGGATGCGCGTGGCAGGTCAGCGCGATGTCCTGGGCCGCGGCGCCGAATTCCATGCCGACGCAAATCTCGTGGATCAGCTCGCCCGCAGCGGGGCCGATGATATGGGCGCCAAGGATGCGGTCGGTGTCCTTATCGGCGAGGATTTTCACAAATCCTTCGCCCTGAAACACCGCCTTGGCGCGGCCATTGCCCATGAAGGCGAATTTACCCGCCTTGTAGGCGCGGCCTGCCTCTTTCAACTGTTCTTCGGTGGCACCGACAGAGGCCACTTCGGGGGTGGTATATATCACACCGGGAATGACGGAATAGTTAACATGGCCCGCCTTTCCAGCGAGAATTTCAGCCAGCGCCATGCCCTCGTCTTCGGCCTTGTGGGCCAGCATTGGCCCCACGATGGCGTCGCCGATGGCGTATATGCCCTTGATATTCGTGGCATAATGCCCGTCAGTCTTGATCTGGCCGCGCTTTTCCAGCCCGACCCCCAATGCCTCCAGCCCCAGGCCGTCGATGAACGGTTTGCGGCCGGTGGCGACCAGAACGCAATCGGCATCCAGCACCGCCTCGGTGTCGTTTTTCTTCAGCTTGTAGGTGACCTTGGCCTTGTTGCGCGCCACATCCACGCTCTGGACGGCGGCCCCCATGACGAAGGCAAGTCCTTGTCTTTTCAGGATTCTCTGGAAGGTTTTTTGCACTTCGGCGTCCATGCCCGGCGTGATGGCGTCGAGATATTCGACCACCGTGACCGCCGTGCCAAGCCGGGCATAGACCGAGCCGAGTTCCAGCCCGATCACGCCGGCGCCGATCACCACCATGGTCTTGGGGATCTTGGGCAGCGCCAGCGCCCCGGTGGAGGTGACAACCACCTTTTCATCGACCGTGACACCGGGCAGGCCGGAGGGTTCAGAGCCGGTGGCGATGACGATATTCTTGGCCTCGTGCACCTCGTCGCCGACCTTGACCTTGCCGGGTTCGGGGATTGCCCCCCAGCCTTTCAGCCAGGTTATCTTGTTCTTTTTGAACAGAAATTCGATGCCCTTGGTGTTCTGGCCGATGACCTCGTCCTTGTAGCCGAGCATGGTCGGCCAGTCGACCGAGGGGGATTTGCCCTTGAGCCCCATCTTGGCGAAATTCTCTTCGGCCTCGTGCAGCATGTGGCTGGCGTGGAGCAGCGCCTTTGAGGGGATGCAGCCGACATTGAGACAGGTGCCGCCCAGGGTTTCGCGGCCTTCGACCACGGCGGTTTTCAGCCCCAGCTGGGCGCAGCGGATCGCCCCCACATAGCCGCCCGGACCGGCGCCGATGATGATCACGTCAAACTCTGCCATGGGGTGCTCCTTGGTCAATCTGCTGTCTGGTATCCGTCCCGCCCGCGTCGGGTATCTGTCCCGCATCCGTCCCGCATCCGTCCCGACAGACCGCGCGGGTCCTTAAGTGTTGCAGAACCGGTCGGGATGCAAGGGTCATGCCGTCATCAGCGCCATCAGATAAAGGACGACGGTGGCGGCGAACCCCGCCAGCCAGAGGGCGGTGCGCAGGCCGGTGATGCGAAACCCGTAGGCGGGGACATAGAGGATGCGGGCCACCAGAAACACCTGCGCGGCGGTGAGCGTATGGGGCGTGAAGCCGTCCTTGGCCGCGAGGATCAGGATTGCCGGGGCGAACAGCGTCATGGCGATGACCGAATTGGTCAGCGCCCGGTCGAGGCGGGCGGTGATGCCGATCAGCGTGCGGTGTTCGTCGCGCGAGGAGATGAGATAGCCCATGCCGAGCTGGCCGGACATGCCGGTGACCTTCAGGATCAGGATAAGGGCGGTATAGAGCCCGTAAAGGGCGAGGATGTTCAGTTCGCTGGACATGGGGTGGTTCCGTCGGGTTCGGGTTGGGGCAGGTTAGCACGGGAATGGCGGAAGGACAGGGGGGTGCAAGCGGGTTTTTGGGCGAGGGGGCGGTGAGCTGAGAGGCCCCCGCTTGCGCGGGGGTGACAGTGGAGTACAGCCGCGGGGCAGTCCCGGACCTGATCCGGGACCTCTGCCGGGTCGGGTGAGGCAATGACGCCCCGGCGCGGGAGACGAGGCTGCTGGCGGAAGGCGTGGCCAGTTAAAGCTCAAAACCGCCGATCCGCCTGCTCAGGCTGTCATACCCGCGTCAGCGGGTATCTTGTGGGCGGGAGGCCCCCGCTTTCGCGGGGGTGACAATCGGGGGGGCACTTTTGAGAAATGGTGCGTGCAAGCACGCAC
>JBATDH010000108.1:0-4235 GCA_049663365.1 Albidovulum sp.
GTGGTGGGTATCCTGGAGCAATATGAAAAACGCAAAGAGGAATTGGCCAAGGCAATTTCCGTGGAAATGGGCGCGCCGATCGACATGGCGCGCGACAGTCAGGCCCCCTGCCTGCCCTGGCATCTGAAAAACTTCCTGACCGCGTTCGATGAAATCGACTGGCTGCGTCCGCTTGGCCCCCATGCGCCGAATGACCGGATCGCGCTCGAGCCGATCGGCGTGGTCGGGCTGATCACGCCGTGGAACTGGCCGATGAACCAGATCGCGCTGAAAGCCATCCCGGCACTGCTGGCGGGTTGTACCTGTGTGCTGAAGCCCTCCGAGGAAAGCCCGCTGAACGCGATGCTGTTTGCCGAGTTTTGCCATGACGCCGGGGTGCCGCCAGGGGTATTCAATCTGGTCAATGGCGATGGGCCGGGCGTGGGCGCAAGCCTGTCGAGCCATAAGGATGTGGAAATGATTTCGTTCACCGGGTCAACCCGTGCGGGTCGGGCAATTTCCAAGGCTGCGGCGGAAACGCTGAAACGGGTGACGCTGGAACTGGGCGGCAAGGGGGCCAATGTGATCTTTGCCGATGCCGACGACAAGGCGGTGAAACGCGGCGTACAGCACATGATGAACAATTCCGGCCAAAGCTGTAATGCCCCGAGCCGGATGCTGGTCGAACGTTCAGCTTATGATCAGGCCGTGGAAACCGCCGCCGAAGTGGCCAACGCCATCAAGGTCGGCCCGGCGTCTGAACCCGGCCGCCATATCGGGCCGGTGGTGAACAAACGCCAGTGGGAACAGATCCAGGGCTTCATCCAGAAGGGTATCGACGAAGGCGCGCGTCTGGTGGCGGGCGGGCTGGGCCAGCCCGAAGGCATGAACAAGGGCTATTATGTGCGCCCGACCGTCTTTGCCGATGTGACCCCCGGCATGACCATCGAGCGTGAGGAAATATTCGGCCCGGTGCTGGCGATCATGGCCTTTGAGGATGAAGCCGAGGCGGTGAAAATCGCCAATGACACGCCCTATGGGCTGACCAACTATGTCCAGACCGAGGACGGCGCCAAACGCAACCGCATGGCGCTGGCGCTGAAATCGGGCATGGTCGAGATGAACGGCAAGTCGCGCAGTGCCGGTTCGCCTTTTGGAGGGGTCAAATCCTCGGGCCGGGCGCGTGAAGGCGGCCATTGGGGGCTTGAGGAGTTTCTGGAGGTCAAGGCGATATCGGGCTGGGCGGCAGAGTGACAGTCGCAATGCCCGGAACGCGTTCTTGAAAGGTGGTCGGTTCAGTCGCGGCACCAAAGCGACATTTGAGTCCCCGTCGATGTCGCCCCAAGGTCTTTGATTTTATCCCCCGCCGCCCCTAGCATGAGGATGGATTTCCGATTGCGAAGGGAGAGCGCGACATGGGTGCCGAAGAAGCCGTAACTCGCAGCCGTCATGGTGGCCGCGAGGCCCGCCGCCGCGAGCGGTCGCATAGGGGAGGGGCAGAGCTGGGCCGCCCCTATATCACCCGCAATATCCCGACCTATGACATTCTTGGCGAAGAAAACCTGCTGAAAATCGAGGCCGCCGCCGACCGTATCCTCGCCGAAACCGGGATTCTGTTTCGTGACGATCCGGTGGTGATCGGCTACTGGAAAAAGGCCGGGGCAAAGGTCGCCGATGACGGGCTGGTCAAATTCGAGCCCGGCATGTTGCGCGAGATTTTGAAAACCGCGCCTGCCACCTTTACCCAGCACGCCCGCAACCCGGCGAATTCGGTCGAAATCGGCGGCAGGAACGTGGTCTTTTCGCCCGCCTATGGCTGCCCCTTCGTGATGGATCTCGACAAGGGCCGCCGTTTCGGCACGATGGAGGATTTCCGCAATTTCGTGAAACTGGCGCAATCGTCGCCCTGGTTCCACCACTCCGGCGGCACCATCTGTGAGCCGACCGACGTGCCGGTGAACAAGCGCCATCTCGACATGGTTTACTCCCATATCAAATATTCCGACCGGGGGTTCATGGGCTCGGTCACCGCCGAAGAGCGCAGCGAAGACAGTATCGACATGGCCCGCATCGTCTTTGGCGAGGGTTTCGTCGATGAGAACTGCGTCATCCTGGGCAATGTCAATGTCAATTCGCCGCTTCTGTGGGACGGCACCATGACCCGGTCGATGCGCGCCTATGCGCGGGCCAATCAATGCGCGGTGGTCGTGCCCTTCATCCTCGGGGGTGCCATGGGGCCGGTGACGACGGCGGGCGCATTGGCGCAGTCTTTGGCCGAAACCATGGCCGGTTGCGCCATCACCCAGTTGGAGCGCCCCGGCGCGCCGGTGGTGTTCGGTAACTTCCTGTCATCCATGTCGCTGCGCTCCGGCTCGCCCACTTTCGGGACGCCCGAACCGGCGATCGGCACCATGGTCATCGGCCAGCTTTGCCGCCGCCTGAACCTGCCGATGCGGGCCTCGGGCAATTTCACCACCTCGAAGCTGCCCGACGCCCACGCCATGACCGAAGGCACCATGTCGATGCTGGCCGCCGTCCATTGCGGGGCGAATTTCGTGCTGCATTCGGCGGGCTTCCTCGACGGACTTTTGTCGATGTCCTACGAGAAATTCATGCTCGACGCCGATCTTTGCGGGGCGCTGCATACCTATCTCGACGGGGTCAAGATCGACGATAACGAACTGGCCGTCGATGCCTTTGCCGAGGTCGGCCCCGGCAACCATTTCTTTGGTTGCGCCCATACGCTGGCCAATTACGAGACCGCGTTCTGGGACAGCGAGACCGCCGACAATGAGCCCTTCGAGAAATGGGAGGCCGCAGGCAGCACCGATGCCGCCACCCGCGCCAACAAGCTCTGGAAGGAAAAGCTGCGCGAATACGAGGCGCCGCCGCTCGATCCGGGGATTGACGAGGCGCTTCAGGAATTTATCACGAAGAAAAAGGCCTCGATGACGGATGCATGGTACTAGGGCGGTCGGACCCGCCAAACCCCGCACCGCCGTCCCGGACTCGATCAGGGATCTCTTGGCCGCGAACAGTATGCCAAACTTTCGGCAAGGATTTAGCCCATGACCAGCCATCCCCGCCTTCTGTCACCGCTGCAACTGCGCGGCCACAGCTTGCGCAACCGCATCGTCTTTGGCGCCCATACCGCCAATATGTCGGACATGGGCCTGCCCGGCCCGCGCTTTGGCGGCTATCTTCTGGAACGCGCCATGGGCGGAGCGGCGATGATCGTCGCCGAACCGATGCCGGTGCACCGTACCGGGGTGCTGACGCGGGGCAATTTCCGGCATGAGACCGATGAAGTGATCCCCTATTTCCGCAAGATCACCGAACCGGTGAAAGAGGCGGGCGCGGTGATCCTCCAGCAGCTTTACCATATCGGCGCGCATGGCGATTCCGACCTCAGCTTTACCCCGCATTGGGGGCCATCGGGCGGCCCCAGCTATCACGACACTGACGGTTCCCACGCCATGACCGGGGCCGAGATCGAAGAGCTGATCGCGGCCCATATCGCCGCGGCCGTCCGCTGCCAGAAATCCGGGTTTCAGGGGGTCGAGGTCTGGGCCGCCTATCATTCGCTGCTCGATCAGTTCTGGACCCCTTGGTCGAACCGGCGCGATGACCAATGGGGCGGTAGTCTGGAAAACCGCACCCGCATGTCGCGCACCATCATCGAAGGCATCCGCAAGGCCTGCGGCGAGGATTTCATCATCGGCCTCGCCGTCTCCACCTCCGACAGCTACGATATCCTCTTGCAAGGCGAGGCGCTGGCCGAGATTGTCGCCCTGCACGACGCCACCGGCCATATCGACTATGTGACCTGCGGCCATGGCGGCTATCTCGATTTCGAGCGGCTGATCCCCACCTTTCTGTTCGGTGAAAAGCTGACCGCCCCCTTCACCGAAACCCTGAAAGGCATCGTCAAACACGCCAAGGTCACGTCCGAGGCGCATATCAGAACCCCGGAAAACGCTGAATCCGTCATCGCTTCGGGGCAGGCCGATCTTGTTTCCATCGTGCGGGGGCAGATCGCCGACCCGCATCTGGCGGCCAAGACCACCCAAGGCCGCGCCGAGGATATTCGCGGCTGCATATCCTGCAACCAGATGTGCTGGGGGCGGCGGCATCGCGATTACTGGATTTCCTGCCTGATCAACCCGTCGGCGGGGCGCGAATTCGAATGGGGTGGCGACCGGTTCACCCCTGCCGCCGTGCCGCGCCATGTGCTTGTCGTCGGCGCGGGCCCGGCG
>JBATDH010000109.1:0-4587 GCA_049663365.1 Albidovulum sp.
GGCTCGGACCTCGACCTGATCGTGATCTATGACGCGGACGGGCAAGAGACGTCCGCCGGGCCAAGGCCGCTGGCCGCGCGGCCCTATTACGCGCGCCTGACGCAATCGCTGGTGACGGCCCTAACCGCGCCGATGCCCTCTGGCCGCCTTTACGAGGTGGATATGCGGCTGCGCCCCTCGGGCAGGCAGGGGCCGGTCGCCACATCGCTTCAGGCGTTTCAGGACTATCAGATGAACGAGGCCTGGACCTGGGAACATCTGGCGCTGACCCGCGCGCGTCCGCTGGCGGGCAATGCCGATCTCGCGTCCGAGGTTGAAACGGCGCGCCGGTCGGTTCTGGTCGCCAAAGGTTCTGGCCCAGCCATTCTGTCCGATACTGCCGAAATGCGCGACCGGATATTTGCGGCCAAACCCGTTGACGGGGCCTGGGAGGCGAAGATCGGCCCTGGCCGGTTGCAAGATATCGAACTCATGGCGCAGACCTGCGCCTTGCGCGCCGCCGATCCGTCGCACCGGGTCGAGGCGCAGTTGCGCGCGGGCGTCAGGGCTGGTTTCCTGACCAAACCCGAAGACGCCGCGTTGCAACAGTCCTATCGTTTTTTCTGGCGGCTTCAGGTGGGCGGGCGGCTTCTGAGCGATCGTTCGATTGACATGGATGTCATCGGCGAAGGCGGGCGGGCCTTTCTGCTCCGCGAAACCGGGGCGTCGGATATGGAAGACCTGAAGTCGCAAGCAGAGGCGCATTCGACCGGGGCCGCGACAATTATCGCCGCCAGGCTTGCGGCGGCGGACGCGGGCGCGGACTGAACATGGGAAACCGGGTTATGGCGAGGAAAGTCATGGAAATGTCACTGGCCGACCCCAAGGGTCTTATCCGTGAAAGCTATGCGATCGAGGGCATTGTCGCTTCTGAATGCCGGTCGATCTTTTTTGACTGGGCGCTGAGCCTGGCCAGTGGCACCGATGAGCGCGAAGCGATCCGGGTGTTGCTGGCGCATTATGCCGTCAATGCCCCCGATCACCCGATGAGCACGGTCCTGACAGAAGGTCTGGCACCCGCGGCCGCACCCCTGCGTCGCGGTGGACGTGCCGCCCGCGTGGCACAACCTGAAAGCGGCAAATTCGGATAGTCGCAACCGGATCCCCGGCGCGGGGACAACCCTGGCGCGCATAATAATGCCCTTTCGCGGCCATTCGCCGGTCATCGTGGCGACAGAATCAGCCCGTCATATTACCCGTCATGTGATGTGTATGAGGTTGCGTTATGTACGATTTGCCGAAAAAATTTCACCCGTTCCGGGTCTTTCTGATGCTGTTCCTGCCTTGGACCAGCCTGGCCTTGCTGACGGCAGTATTCGCCCGGTTCAGCGCCCCCGATCTTGCCCCGATCATCTTCCTGTCAATCGGTTTTCTGGCCTTCGTCTTTGCGGTTGACTGCGCGGCCTCGGGCCGGATCCCCGGTGTCATGACGCTTGAACACACGCCACCCATCCGCCGGGTCCTGGAAATGCGCAAGAACCGGCTCTGGTACGCGTTTTCTTTTGCCGCGACGGCAGTTGCATTTACGGTCGCTTCCCCGATTGCACTGGGGTTTGTGGGTCTGGCCGCGCCGATGACATTTGCCTTCGGGCAGAGCGTCTTGCTCGCGTCAATTCTGGTCATCGCCGCCTGGGTGGTGATTGGCGAGGCGGCCTGTTCACAGACCGCGATCCGCCGGGCTTTGTCGACGGTTCCTTCGGGGCACTGAAGGCCACAAGCCCGGACTGGGTTTCCGCCGGGTGTTATCAGCCTGCAAGTGCCGCGGCCTCACGTGCCAGCGTTTCAATCGCGGCCCAGTCGCAGGCCTGAACCTTGTCTTTCGGGGCTACCCAGCTTCCCCCGACGCAAAGCACATTGGGCAAGGTCAGATAATGCCGCGCATTGGCCAGGCCGATCCCGCCTGTCGGGCAGAACCTGACCTGGGGGATCGGCGCGGCCAGTGATTTCAGCGCTGCGGCCCCGCCAGAGCTTTCTGCCGGAAAGAATTTCTGCACCGTGTAGCCAAGCTCCAGAAGCCGCATCACCTCCGAGGCTGTCGCGGCCCCCGGCAGCAGGGGCAGGTCGGCCTCGGCGCAGGCGTCCAGCAGTCGTGGCGTCGATCCGGGCGATACGCCGAACTTTGCCCCCGCCGCCTTTGCCGCCTTGACATCTGTCGGCGTCAGCAAGGTGCCCGCCCCGACAATGCCGCCTTCGACCTCTGACATAGCGCGGATCGCATCGAGCGCGGCGGGTGTGCGCAACGTGACTTCGAGCGCGGGCAAGCCGCCTGCAACCAGCGCCCTGGCCAATCCCGCCGCGTGGACCAGATCGTCGATCACCAGAACCGGCACCACCGGGGCGCGGGCGCAAATCCCGGCGGCAAGGCGGCTCTGTTCGGTTGGTGTCATGGTGTTCTTCCTTTTCGCAATGGGATCGGTCGCAAATCGTCAGACCACCAGTGATGCGCCATTGACGGCGTCACCGGTGCAATTTCGAAACGCCTCGAATAATTCGCGCCCGGTGCCAAAACCATTGCCGGAAAGGTCGGCCACCACCGGTTCGCGTGCCTCAAGATCAACCCCCAGCGCATCGAGTGTTCCCGCCAGCGCGTCGAGCCTGACCACATCGCCGTCGCGCAGCCGCGCCAGCGGGCCGCCATTGGCCGCCTCCGGGCTGACGTGAATGGCGGCGGGAACCTTGCCCGATGCCCCCGACATGCGCCCATCCGTGACCAGCGCCACTTTCAGCCCCCGGTCCAGCAGCACCGACAGGGTTGGCGTCAGCGAATGCAATTCGGGCATTCCGTTGGCGCGCGGCCCCTGAAAACGCACAACAACCACGGTATCGGCCGTAAACTCGCCGCGCTGAAACGCCGCCTTCACCTCGGTCTGATCGTGGAATATCCGCACCGGTGCCTCGAGCACCTGATGTTCGGGCGCCACCGCCGAAGCCTTGATCACGCCGCGCCCCAGATTGCCGCGAAGCTGTTTCAGCCCGCCGGTTGGTTGGAACGGGTCGCCCACCGGGCGCAGGATTTTGTCATTCTGCGTCTCGGTCGGGCCATCGGAATAGGTTATCTTGTCGGCCTGCAATTTCGGTTCGCGCGCATAGAGCGACAACCCATCTCCGACGATGGTTTTCACATCCTCATGCAGCAGCCCGGCCCCCAGCAATTCGCCAATCATATAGGCCAGACCCCCCGCCGCGTGGAAATGGTTCACATCGGCCAGACCATTGGGATAGACCTTGGCCATCAGCGGCACTGCTGCCGACACATCGGCGAAATCATCCAGTTCCAGCACGATCCCGGCGGCGCGTGCCATGGCGGGCAGATGCAGCACCAGATTGGTTGACCCGCCCGTGGCCATCAGCCCGACCATGCCGTTGACAAAGGCACGTTCATCGAGAATTTCGCCCACAGGGCGAAAATCATGGCCCAAGGCGCTGATCTGGGTGGCCCGCCGCACCGCCTCGATCGTCAGCGCTTCGCGCAGGGGTGTGCCGGGGTTGACGAAACTGGCACCGGGCAGATGCAGCCCCATGAATTCCATCAGCATCTGGTTGGTGTTCGCCGTGCCGTAAAAGGTGCAGGTGCCGGGGCCGTGATAGGCGGCCATCTCGGCGGCCATCAGCGCCTTGCGGTCGACCTCGCCGGTGGCGAATTTTTGCCTTACCTTGGATTTCTCGTCATTGGCCAGCCCGCTGGTCATCGGCCCCGCGGGCACGAAAACCGCCGGGACATGGCCAAAGGTCGCCGCCGCCATCACCAACCCCGGCACGATCTTGTCGCAGACCCCCAGATACATTGCCGCGTCAAAACAGTTATGCGAAAGCGCCACACCCGCCGCCAAGGCGATCACATCGCGTGAAAAGAGCGACAGTTCCATTCCCGCCTGACCTTGGGTGACCCCGTCGCACATCGCCGGAACCCCGCCCGCCACCTGCGCCGTGGCCCCTGCGTCGCGGGCGGTGCGGCGGATCAGGTCGGGGTAGGTTTCATAGGGCTGATGAGCCGACAGCATATCGTTATAGGCGGTGACAATGCCGATATTGGGGGCGCGGGAGGCTGACAGAGAACCCTTGTCGTCCCCCATCGCAGCATAGGCATGGGCCTGGTTGCCGCAACTCAGATGCGCCCTGACCGGACCATCGGACACGGCACGGGCCAGCCGCTCCAGATAGGCCGCGCGGGGCGCAGATGAGCGGGCGCGGATACGTTCGGCGACAGCTTCGATCCTGGGGTCTAGTGACAAAATCTGTTTCTCCGTCTGATGGCCGCGCTGTTTTTTCGGTTCTGCCTGCCCATAACATATGTTGTTAGCGCTAACAACATTACAGTTTCCTATCTTCCATGACGTTGGTGCATGGCGGGACTGCGGCAAGGGAACTGGTGGATACTGACGTGCCCGCCTAAGTCATGGGCCCAAACAGATCATATCGGCAAGGAGCCAGACATGAAACCGAATTCCGTGACCAGAGAGATAACACCTGCGGATATTGCCGCGATCCATGCCCGCGCCCAACAGATGCGCGCCGAAGCGATGGCCGATATGATCCGCGCCATGGGCC
>JBATDH010000110.1:0-4998 GCA_049663365.1 Albidovulum sp.
GAGAGCTGAAATTGCCCGGCATGGCCACGGATTTCTACAAAACCCAGGTCAGCAGGCATCTTCTGATCGGGGTGCGGGCGATGGAAAAATTGCGCGATATGCCGCTCGAACGCATCCACAGCCGCAAATTGCGCAGCTTTGAAGAGACAGCATTCCTCTAAAATGGCAAAAAATCGCTACAAACAGGCGGAAAACGCTTGCCATGTGCCACAAAAGATTGTGTAGCAACACCATATGACGCTAAATAGCGCAGTTGAACCCCCAAGGAACGGGGCACAGTGAGGAGACAGACATGTCCAAACCAATGACCAAGACCCAGCTTGTTGCCGCGTTGGCCGATGAAATGGGTTCTGACAAGAAAACCGCTTCGGGCGCTCTGGATGCGATTGCCTCTGTTGTTACCCGTGAGGTTGCCGCCGGTGGTGCCGTGACATTGCCCGGTATCGGCAAGGTTGTATGCCGCGCCCGCCCCGAGCGGCAGGTGCGCAACCCGGCGACGGGCGAAACCATGATGAAAGCCGCCGACAAGGTGGTGAAGGTTTCCATCGCCAAGGCGCTGAAAGACAGCGTCAACGGCTGACGGATCAACGGCCCCTCGGGGCCGCTACCACAAGAATTCGGGCCGCCGTTTGGCGGCCCATTTTTGTTCGTGACCTGACCAGGTGACCTGCGAGACTTTGCCCACAGGGATGCGACCGCAGGGGTGCCTCTGGCCAAAAGCCGGGCATCTCGGCTTGTGCCTGCCGCGTTCCCGGTGCAGAGATGGCGCGGTCTGAACCATGGCTGCCAGAGGAGCGCGGATGGACTTTCGGTCAATCTTGATGGGTCTGGCGTTTGCCTTCATGTGGTCTTCCGCCTTCACCTCGGCGCGGATGATCGTGGCCGACGCCCCGCCGATGACCGCGCTGTCCGTACGGTTCTTGATTTCCGGCCTGATCGGCGTCGGCATCGCGGCGGCGCTGGGGCAAAGCTGGCGGCTCAGCCGCGGGCAATGGCGGTCGGTGATGATTTTCGGATTGTGCCAGAACGCGCTCTATCTCGGGCTCAATTTCGTGGCGATGCAGTGGATCGAGGCGTCATTGGCCGCGATCATCGCCTCGACCATGCCGTTGCTGGTGGCGCTCCTGGGGTGGCTGTTCATGGGGCAACGGATCCGGCCCTTGGGGATTGCCGGGCTGATTGCGGGCGTGATCGGCGTGGCGATCATCATGGGGTCGCGGTTTTCCGGCGGCGTCAGCATTCCGGGCATCCTGTTTTGCGGTGTTGGCGCGCTGGCACTGGCGGTGGCCACGCTGACGGTGCGCGGGGCGTCGGGGTCGGGCAATGTACTGATGATCGTCGGATTGCAGATGTTTGTCGGCGCGGCGCTGCTGGCGGTGGTGGCGATTGCGACAGAACGCGGGCTGCCGGTCCACTGGACGCCGCGTCTGGGGCTTGCCTTCGCCTATACGACGCTGGTTCCGGGGCTTGTGGCTACCTGGGTCTGGTTCCGGCTGGTGGCACGGATCGGTGCAGTGCGGGCGGCGACCTACCATTTTCTCAACCCGTTCTTTGGCGTCCTCGTGGCGGCGGCCCTGCTTGGCGAACGGCTCGGGTCTGCCGATGCCATCGGCGTGGCTATCGTAGCCGCCGGAATTCTGGCCGTGCAACTGTCAAAGCAAACCGGTCCAAGCGCCGCCAAGGTCAAAACCGGCTGAAAAACTTCCAGATTTCATCGGCGGCCGTGATATCGGTATTGACCGGGCCTGCCCGCCCGCCGGGAATGACCTTGCGCCCCCCCGGCCAGCCATGCCCGCCGCCGCCGACGCTGTAAAACCCGGTCGGCACGGCGCAGCCCCACCAATCCGTGTGGCGGACCGTGCCGATGGTTTCTTCGACCGGGCTGAAACAGCGGTTTCGTTCCACGAACAGCGCCATTGTCGCTTCCGCCGACAAAACTGTGTCGCGATCCCGGCGGCCAATGTTGATCGGGCCTCCTTCATAGGGGACGAACGGGTCAGCGGTGCCGTGGATCAACAAGAACCCCAGCGGCACGCCGGTTGCGCAGGCCTCTGCCGACGCTTCTGGCAGCGGCATTGCCACAGGTGCTATGGCCCGCAGCGGGCTGGGTTTGCGACAACCCAGCGCATAGCTTTCCATGCCGCCGCGCGACACGCCTGTGGCAAATATCCGGGCGGTGTCGATCGGATAGCTTTCAACGGCCAACCGGATAACGGCCAGCAAAAAACCCGTGTCGTCGCGCCGGGGCGACAGACCTTCGGACATCTGCCCGCCGCCGGTATCCCAGATGCGGCCAATCGCGTCGGGGTAAAGCACGAAAAAGCCGTTTTCATCGGCCAAGGTTTCGAATCGCCCACGGGTTGAATAACGCACCTCGCGCGACGACCCGCCCCCGCCATGCAACACAAGAACCAGCGGGCGCGGCCCCAGAATCCGATCAAGGCTGGCGGGTGTATAAATCTGAAAGCTGCGCCCCAGCCCGCCATACAGTATTTTTTTCGTCTGTATCTCTGCCCCGGCCGTCAAAGGCGAAATAATGGCCATCAGCAACAAAACTGCGATGCGACTCAATTTAGTCCCCTATCTATTGGCTGAAAAATGGCGTTTTGATTTTGAATGAAGATACAAACATACAGGTGCCGCATGTTTGAACGCCACGGACCACCAGCAAAGACAAGACGCGCCGGTTGGCTCTGGCCGCTGATCGGCGTGCTGGCGCTGATATTCGCGATGTATCTCGGCTTCATCTTCTGGCTCTACGGGTCGGACAAGGTGGACATGGCCCGCGCGACCAATGATGCCTTCAGGTCAGGCGGCGTGGCAACCGCTATTCCTCTGCGGCGCAATGTCTATCTTTTGACCGGAGGAGAGATCAACGCTGTCGCGTTGATCGGCCCCGATAGTGTGCTTTTGGTCGATACCGGCACTAATTGGGCCGCCCCGAAATTGGCCGATGCCCTGCGCGGCGTTACCGATCTGCCGGTTGGCATCATCATCAACACCCACGCCCATACCGATCATCGCGGCGGCAATGGGTTTTTCGGCCAGGGCAAGGCAGAGATTATTGCCCAGACCGTCACGGCGGATATGATGCGCGACGGGCTGGCAACCATCACCGCGACCGAAGACATGCCAACCCGTGTTTTCGCGACCAACGACACATTTCAGTTTGGCGGCGAAACCGTCATTGTTACCCATATCCCCGATGCCCATACTCAGGGTGACGCGGTCGTCCGCTTCGTACAGGCAGATGTGTTCGCCACCGGCGACATCTTCGTCAATGAAGGCTTTCCCTATATCGCCGAACCTGTGGGGGCCTCGATCGACGGGTATCTGCGCGCGCAGACAGCGATCATGGGGATGGTCGGCGCTCAAACGATTGTCGTTCCGGGGCACGGTCCCAAGGCGGACCTTGCCCGGCTGCACGAGGTCAACGATCGGCTGACGCGCATACGCAATAAGGTCGTGTTCTGGAAACGCCTCGGTCTGCCGCCGAAATTCGTGCTTTTGACTTATCCAACCTCGCCCTGGCCGTTGTCCTGGGCCGGAATTGGCGTGTCGCCCAAGTTTTTCACACAACTGGTCTATCGGACCGAAAGCGGCGGGCAGTAGCGTGATCCTGGGTGGGGTATTTCACCACCCCGGCGGCGGCACACCAAGCTCGCCCGCCAGATCGACCAGATAGCGGCGCATCGCGGCGGCACGGTCTTCGGCCAGCCGCTTGCCTGTGGCCGTCAGGAAAGTGTCCGGCAGGCGCAGCAGTTTGACGGCGAAGTGATCGAGCGCGAAACGGGTATCATCCGGTGGCCGGCTGTGGGCAAAGGGATCCTCAGGGTCAAAAAGCGGTCGCCCCAGCGCACCGGAAACCGCAAAGCAGCGGGCAATGCCGATGGCCCCCAAAGCCTCCAGACGGTCGGCATCACGCAGGATGCACGCCTCGCTGGTTTGCGGCTCTGTTCCGCCTGAAAAGCTGTGCGCCTCGATGGCATGGCGGGCGGCGGCAATCTCTGCCCGGTTCAACCCCAGCGCCTCCAATACCGGCCCTGCGGCCGTGGCCGACAGCATCGCGGCCTGATTGCGTCTGGGGTGATCCTTGGGCAGGGTGACAAGATCATGCAAATAGGCCGCCGCAAGAAGAACGCGCGACGGTTCCACCCCTTCGCCATGGGCGATCGTCTCGGCGTGGCGCCAGACCCGGTCGGCATGGTCCAGATCATGGGCTGTGTCACCGTCCTGATCGGTTGCCTGCGCCAGCGCGTCCTGCAACGCGCTGCGCAGCTCCGCCAGCGTCATTGCGGGCCGATCCGACCGCCGCCATCTCCCACCTGCCCCCGGTGCAGCAGAAACTGGTCGAGCAGGACACAGGCCATCATCGCCTCGCCCACCGGCACCGCGCGGATACCCACACAAGGATCGTGGCGGCCCTTGGTGACAATCTCGGCCTCTTCGCCCGTTACCGTGATCGTGCGGCGCGGCGACAGGATCGAAGAGGTCGGCTTGACCGCAAAGCGCACCACTACGTCCTGGCCCGAGGATATCCCCCCCAGAATCCCGCCCGCATGGTTGGAACTGAACCGGGGCCTGCCGTCATTGCCCATGAATATCTCATCGGCATTTTGCGTACCGGTCAGGGCCGCCGCCCCCATGCCGGCCCCGATCTCCACGCCTTTGACGGCATTGATCGACATCATCGCTGCGGCCAGATCAGTGTCTAACTTGCCGTAAACCGGCGCACCAAGCCCCGCAGGCACGCCCGTGCCCGTGACCTCGATCACAGCGCCGACCGAATTGCCGTCCTTGCGCAGCCGGTCCAGGCTTTCGGCCCAGATCGCCGCCGCCGCCGCATCCGGGCACCAGAACGGGTTGCGCTCCACCTCGGCCAGATCGAACCGGTCGCGGTCGGCAACCAGCGCCCCCATCTGCACCATATAGCCGGTGATCGTCAGCCCCGGCATCAGCGCTTTCAACACCTCGCGCGCCATACCCCCCGCCGCCACC